>CAMYOO010000242.1 GCA_947260035.1 uncultured delta proteobacterium | reverse complement strand
GCCAGGCCCTTCCGCCCGCGGCTGGACGGACCTGAGGGAGAGGTCCGCCCGGACATGAGGTCGAAATGGCGGCGGCCAATACTCTGGCCATCAGGACCCGCTTGAATCCCCCGCCTACGGGTCTCTTCTAGCTGAGATCCCCCCGCAAGTTGTCACTTCGGGCCTTCTCGGACCTCGACCGCCCGCTTCTTTGTCCTACCCGTGTAACTCCGACTTACCAGACCTGAAAAAGGGGCCTTGGGCTTCCTACGCTCGAGAACGCATGAATCGCTCCGGCCGTCTACAATCCGTGCGAGGAGGACTGACGGGTGACGGACACGAGTGACATCAGCGGGGGAGTCGATCCGGAACGCGTGGCGGAGCTCGACGCCAGCGTCGCGCGGGCGCGTGCGGCCGCGGACGCCTTCCGCGAGTTCGACCAGGAGGCCGTGGACCGCATCGTGTGGGCCATGGTGGTGGCCGGCCTGGAGGCAGCCGTTGAGCTGGCCCAGCTGGCGATGGACGAGACGGGCTTCGGGGTCTTCGAGGACAAGGTGGTGAAGAACTACGTCGCCACCGAGTTCCTGTACGACTACCTGAAGGACCAGAAGTCGGTCGGCGTGATCGCGGAGGAGCCGGATCGCAACCTCCAGATCGTCGCCGAGCCCGTCGGCGTGGTGATGGCGATCCTGCCGGTCACGAACCCCACGTCGACCGTGCTCTTCAAGTCGATCGTTGCGGCCAAGACGCGCAACGCCATGATCTTTCGGCCTTCGCCGCGCGCGATCCAGTGCGCGCTGCGGAGCGTCGAGATCCTGCAAAAGGCGGGCGAAGAGGCCGGCTTGCCGCCGGACGCCCTCCAGGTGATCCCGGATGCGCCCCGCGAGGTGACCCACTACCTGTTCCGCCACCCCTCCATCGACCTGATCTGGACGACCGGCGGCCCCAAGATCGTGCGCCTCTCGAACGAGGCAGGGAAGCCGGTGATCAGCGTGGGTCCCGGCAACGCACCCGTCTACCTGCATGGCACCGCCGACGTGCGCAGCGCCGTGGTCGACATCCTGATCTCCAAGACCTTCGACGCGTCCGTGATCTGCCCCGCCGAGCAGACCTGCGTGGTGGACGCCTCGATCTACGACGCCTTCGTCGCCGAACTCCAGCGCATGGGAGCGCATCTGCTCACGGCGGAGCAGGTCGACCAGCTCGCGCGCATCGCGTTCCTGGAGAACGGCGATCCCAATATCGAGGCGGTGGGCCGGCCGCCGAGCGAGCTCGCCGCCAAGGCGGGCTTCGAGGTGGCGCCGGACACCAAGGTGCTGCTCGCCCCGCTGCCCGACGAGCTCGGTGCTCTCGCAGAGCATCCCCTGGTGCGCGAGAAGCTGATGCCGGTGCTGGGCCTGGTGCGCTCGCCTTCGGTGGAGCACGGCATCGCGGCATGCGACCTCGTCACCGAATGCGGGGGCCTGGGACACACCTCGGCGATCTACGCGCGCGATCAGGAGGTCATCGACCGCTACGCGCAACGCATCCGCACCGGGCGGATCCTGGTGAACGCACCCACGGCCGTGGGCGCCCTCGGAGGCATCTACAACTCCCTGACGCCGACCTTCTCGCTCGGCTGCGGGACATGGGGCGGATCGATGACCACGGACAACGTGAACCTGACCAATCTCCTCAACCTGAAGCGCGTGTCGCGGCGGTCGAGTCCACCCCAGTGGTTCCGGGTGCCGTCGGACACCTACTTCAATGCCGGAGCGTTGGAGAGCCTGCGGGAGGTCGATGCGAAGTCCGTCGTCATCGTGACCGACTCCGAAGGAGAGCGCCGTGGCGTTGGAGAGGAGATCAAGCAGTACCTGGGCAAGGCCACGACGCACGTCTTCTCGCGCATCGAGCCCGAGCCGGACGAGGCCCAGGTCTGGGACGGGATCGAAACCATGCGGCGCATGCAGCCGGACCTGCTGATTGCCGCGGGTGGCGGTTCGGTGCTGGACGCCGGCAAGGCGATGCGCCTCTTCTACGAGAACCCCGACCTCAACCTGAAGGAGCTGAGCCTGCCCTTCCTGGACGCCCGCAAGCGCGTCGCCAAGTACCCGCGCATCGCGCACAAGGTGAAGCTGGTGGCGGTGCCCACGACGAGCGGAACGGGCTCGGAGGTCTCGCCGGCCTCGGTGCTCAGCGTGGGGAAGAACAAGGTCACGCTGGTGGACTACTCGCTGGTCCCCGACATGGCGATCATCGATCCGCTGCTGACGCTCAGCATGCCGCCGGCGGTCACCGCCGACACCGGCATCGACGCGCTCACGCACGCGTTGGAGGCCGCCGTCTCGATCTTCGGATCGCCCTACACGGAGGCGTTCTGCGTGCAGGCGGCGCGCCTGGTGCTCGACTGGCTGCCGCGCGCGGTCGAAGACGGCTCGGACCTGGAGGCGCGCACGGCCATGGCGAACGCGGCCACCATCGCCGGGCTCGCGTTCTCGAACGCCTTCGTCGGCGTCAACCACGCCCTGGCCCATGCGGTCGGCGCCCGTTTCGGCATCAGCCACGGTCGCGCCAATGGGATCTTCCTGCACCACGTGCTGCGCTACAACGCCTCCATCCCGAGCAAGTTCATGCCGGCGCCCGGGTATGCGGCCTACGTCGCACCCGAGAAGTACGCCCAGCTCGGTTGGGTGCTCGGGATCCCGGGCGGAGGAACGGGCGGCCATGGCGAGGAGGGGCGTCGCGGGCGGCTCTTCGCGCGCGTGGACGAGCTGCTCGACGAGGTCGGAATTCCGCGCTCGCTGGCCGAAGCAGGCGTGGACGAGCGCGAGTTCCGGGAGGCCATACCCGATCTCGCGCGTATGGCGTTCCAGGATCCGAGCCTGCGCACGAACCCGCGCATGCCGATGGTGAAGGAGCTGGTGCAGCTGCTCGAAGCGGCCTGGGAGGGCCGCCCCCCCCGCTGAGCGCACCCGCCGCGTCGCTGACGCAAGAAACGGAATCAGGGCACGCCGGGAGGGCTCGATGAGCAGGCCGAAGGCGCACTGAAGGAGCCTGACGGCGCGTGGGTCCGCGCTCCGGGCCCTACTGTCCGCTCTGCCTGAGCGTGCTGAAGATCGGCAGCATGGTGGCGAACACGGGCGGGTTGCCCACCTTGTCCACCAGCGCTGCGCTGCAGCTGACCGTCCTTCCCGTTGCGAAGATCCGCGCCGAGGCGCCAGTGGTAGAGAGCGCGCCGCTGGTCAGGATCTGGTTGTCCAGAGGGAAGGCGGCGACGGGCTTGGTTGCGAAGGTCAGGGTCCTGCCCGCCAGCAACTGGGCCGTCCCCTCTCCGACTGCGGTGTTGTTGAGCTGATTGCCGGTGAAGTGGAACACGTCCGATGCCGACCCAAACTGCGGTCCCCCCGGTCGGCGCCGTGTTGGTGCAGTAGATGAGCGTCGCGGTCTTGGACGTGTCGGCGAGGCCGTTCAGCGGCTTCTTTGTCCTACCCGTCCGTAAGAGGCAGGTGACCATCCCGGCCGAGATCCGCGAGAAGCTGGGCCTGCTGCCCAACACCGAAGGAAGCGATGGCCCCAACAGGCCCCGATGGAAGGATCGTTCTCACGATCCCGTGAAGAACAGCACCGCCATGAGATCGCCGAGCACCGGGCGCAACTCCATGGTGCGATTTCCGGCCAGGTCTCCCACGACCTTCGCGCCGATGCCCCTGCGACTACGGCGTGACGACCGCGGTCACAGGCGGACTGAGCGGGATAAGCAGAGAATCGCCTGTCCGCCTATCGACTAGCGGAACCGCGATCGGCTCGATCGAGCTGCGGGCTGGCGGCGGCGAAACGCCCAGGCAATCGGCAGCAGGACGGCCCCGATCTCGAAGCCGAGGCCGCAGCCCCGCTGCGCCGACTCGCGGTTCCGCCAGGCGTCGCCGCTGCACTGAGGGTCCGGCGGTCCTACACCGCCGCCATCCCAGTCGATCGCCGCGTCGCTGTCGTTGTCGATTCCGTCCGAACACTCGGTTCGCTCCAACAGCGAGTTCGCGAACCGGCAGCTGATGTCCGCCGGGAAGTCCGCGCTGCCGTCCCCGTCATTGTCAACGCCGTCACCGCAACGAGGGCGGGGTGTCAGCTTGCGGACGTACCCATCCTGCTTGGTCGTGATGTAGATGTCACCCAGCAGGCTCGTGCCGAAGCGCAGGTCTGTGCGTACGAGGCCCTGATTGCCGGCAGCATCGCGCACGATCTGAAGCAGGGTCTTCTCCTGGCCGTCGTGGAGGAGAGTCAGTTCATTGAACTGGGCAGGCGTGACCGGATCGCCGTCGTCGTTATCCTTCAGTTCCTCGACGTCGGCTTAGTACATCCTGCCGGTTGCAATGTCCCCGAACACGAGCTTTCCCAGGAGTTCACTGGGGAAGGTCCCGCGGTACACCACGCCTCCGGCGATCGCCAGACCCTCGTTGTGGTCGTACTGCGCGACGGGATACGTGAAGCCGAGCGTCGGATCCTCGGGCGGAAGCGGGAAAACCGTCTCCGGGTTGAGGGGATTCAGCGCAAAGGTTCCCTCCCGCAGCGGCCAACCGCAATTGCGGCCAGCCACGACGAGGTTGATCTCCTCAACGTTGCCTTGGCCGATGTCGGCGCCGAAGAGGGTCCCATCCGCCACGTCCCAGATGAGACGGTGGCTGTTGCGGAATCCGTGGGCGTAGATCTCATCGAGCGTGTCGGGGTCGCCGTCTCACGCGTAGGGGTTGCTGGGCGGGATGCCGTACCCGTAAGTGGTGCCGCCCCGCACGAAGGACCCACCGAGGGGATCGACGCGAAGGATTGCGCCGTAGGGCGTGTCGAGCCGCTGCAGCTGCTCCGGCTCGCCGGTCGTGATGTTCCCGAAGTCCCCGGAGCCCAGGTAGAGCAGCCGGTAGTCGGGGCTGCCCGGCTGCGCGCCGGGCCTGAAGGCGATCTCCTGGAGGTTGTGGAACCGGTGCGGGGACTCGATCCGCATCAGCTCGCGCGAGGCCCCGCTGAAGACGTTGGCGGAGGGGTCGGTCGCCTCCCACTCGGTCACCACCGAGTGCTGGATGATCGAGGTCGGCAGCGGCGGGTTGAGCGTCCCCAGATTGTGTGGGGTTACGCCGACGAACTCGGAGTGGATGGTGTAGAAGAGACCATTCGCCGAAAACTGCGGGTGGAACGCGAAGCTCACGAAGCCCGAG
>CAMYOO010000241.1 GCA_947260035.1 uncultured delta proteobacterium | reverse complement strand
ATCGGGTAGCCCTCGTCGTCGTAGTGCGACGGCTTGATCAGGACGAGGTGGAAGACCTCGCCCTTCGGCGTTGAGCCCATGAAACCCCCGCGCGGGAGGTTAGGTGATGGAAGGGGAGTGCGCCTGCGAGGCTCCAGGGAGGCCTAGGATGTCCTGTGCCGCAAAGGTCTGGGCAGTTCAGAGGTCGGCATCCTGGGCTCCCCAGACGATTTGAGCGGGTGTTCGTCCTCGGGTCCGGTACCCGTGGTGCGTACGCTCGTGGTTGTAGAAGCGAAGATAGCTCTGCAGTGAGGCCTCGAGGTGCCGCAGCTTCGTGAAGTAGCGTCGTCGGAACTCGATCCGCCAGTGGTCGTGGAGGATCGTCTGCTGGAGGCGCTCGACGAAGCCGTTGGTGAAGGCGTGGCGAGGTTTCGTCCGGGTGTGCCGGATGTCGAGGTCTCGGCAGGCTTGGTCGAAGGCGCCCTCGAACTCACTGCCCCGGTCAGTCAAGACCCGTCTCACCTCGTGGCCCGCCCTACGGAAGTGCCGGACCACGCCGCGAAGGAACCGAGCGGTGACCGCCGAGTGCGGGTTCCCGATGAAGACCGTGGCGAGTCCGTAGGACGAGGCGGCATCGCAGGCCGTGACCTGCCAGACCTTTCCCACGCCCTTGAGCTTACCGATGTAGAAGCAGTCGAAGCAGACGAGCTGGCCGGGGAATCGGGCCTGGACGTGCCGTCGGGAGGCCGTAGGACGCACCTTCTCAAGCTGCCGGCGTGTCCGCTGGGTCAGAAGGCCAGAGGTCTTGGCGCTGTGCTGCTCCAGCACGCCGAAGCGCCGCTGGCGGGTCCCGAGGCCGTGGCGGCGCAGGCATCGGTAGACGGTGCTCGGCGCGACGACGATGCCCTTGCGGGCGAGCTGGCTCGAGAGCTGCTGAGGTCCCCAGCTCGGCCAGGCCAGAGACAGCGCGATGACCTGGCGCTCGATCACGGCGTCGAGCTGCGGCGGCCGCCCCGGCCGGGCCTTGCGGAACTTCGGGTGCAGCCCCTCCGGGCCGTAGCGCCGGAACCGGGCTCTGAGCTGGTAGTACCCCGACCGGGAAACCCCAGCCTCTCGGCAGGCTTCCGAGACGTTGCCGAGCTCCTCGGCCCGCCGGAAGAGACGAAGACGCAGAGCGTGTACTCTGTCCTCGAGGGTCATCGCGCATCCCTCCAAGTTGTGGTTTGGCAACAACAACTTAGAACGGATGGGCGCTTGGCCCTCATCCCTTTCAGCTCAGAGGTGTGTAGACCTTTGAGACACAGCTCAGCCTAGGAGGGAGGGTCGGCGAACTTCCACTGCTTGACGAACATGGCCGACTGGTCGCCCCGGTAGACGATCGCGTCCTCCTGCGAGAACACGAACTCGTAGCGGACCACGACGCGCCGGGGACCCACCCGGGAGCGGCTCTCGCGCGACGTCAGGTGCAGGTCTGGTCCGCGTTTCGCGATTCGCTTGAAGTCGGCCCGGTGGATGCGGTTTCCGAATCCGGCCCAGCCCTCGCCCCAGCGGCAGCCGTGAAAGAACCAGGCGTGCAGGCAGCCCAGGGATCCCGTGGCCTGGATGATCTCACCGGCGGCTACGTGTGCCGGGTGCCACGGCTCCACACGCTGCAGGTCCGAGAGGGGCAGGGGGCCGGTGGTGCCCAGGCGCGCTTCGATCTCGTGCTTTTCCCGGTCCAGGCGCGTGACCTCATCGATCAGGAAGCCGGCCGGCTGGTACATGAACCCATCCAGGAAGCGCTCCATCTCTTCCGGGTCATAGGGCCCGGGAACGACACGCTCCGCCACTTGGAATCCTCCTGAGCTGCTTCGAGGCCGGCCAAGCATGCCGCGCTCGAGGTCGGGTCGCGAGCGCCCTGCTGTCCCTGATTCCTTCCCGGGCCCCTCGATCCCTCAGCGACCGGTCAGGGCGAGGGAGAGCGCAGGCCAGTAGGTGATCACCAGGACCGTGCCCAGCAGGATCAGGAAGAACGGCACGGTCGCCCGGTAGACCTCGATCACGGCGCTCGAAGCGGTAGCTGGCGATGAAGAGGTTCATGCCCACCGGCGGCGTGACGTAGCCGAGCTGCATGTTGGCCAGGAAGATGATGCCCAGGTGGACCGGATCCACGCCGTAGCCGACCGCCACCGGCAAGATGATGGGCACGATGATCACCAGCGCGGAAAAGATGTCCAGCATCATGCCGAGGCCCAGCAGGAAGAGGTTCAGCAGGATCAAGAAGGTCAGGCGGCTGTCGATCTGGGCGCGGATGAACTCGAACATCCGCGTCGGAACCTCGGTGTCGATCAGGTAGTTCGTCGACGCCAGGGACACGCCCAGGATGATCAGGATCGCTCCCACCATCACCATCGACTCCCGCATCACGGCGGCCAGCTTGCCCAGACGGATCTCGCGGCGGATCGCCACCTCGACCACCAGCACGTAGAGGGCCGTCACGGCGGCGGCCTCCGACAGGGCGAATGCACCGCCGTAGATGCCGCCGAGGACCACGAAGGGGAGGGGGATCTCCCAGAGCGAGTCGCGCAGCGCGGCGCGCGCCTCGGGCCAGGACGCGCGGGGCCGCGCTTCGACCGCGCCGCGGCACGTCCACAGGCTCCACGCCGAGAGCGCGGCCACCATCAGCACCCCCGGAAGCACGCCGGCCGCGAAGATCTCGTCGATGTGCACGGGCTCGGCCAGGTGCATCTGCTGCGCCACCACACCGTAGAGGATCAGCGGGAGCGCCGGTGCGAAGAGCAGTCCCAGACTGCCGGAGGTGGTGACCAGGCCCAGGCTGAAGCGCTCCGGGTAGCCGGCCCTCAACAAGGCCGGGTAGAGGAGCGCGCCCAGGGCGACGATGGTCACGCCGGACGCGCCGGTGAATGCGGTGAACAGCGCGCAGGTCACCAGCGATACGACGGCCAGGCCGCCGGGCAGGCCGCCCAGGAGCACGTGGGTGAGACGCACCAGGCGGTCGGGCGCGCGGCTCTCGCCCAGCAGGTAGCCCGCAAAGGTGAAGAGCGGGATCGCCACCAGTGCGGGCATCTCCGCCAGCCGGTAGATCTCGATCGCCACTACCGAGAGGTCGACTCCCTCGCGCCAAAAGCCGAGCAGCGCGCTGCCCGCGATCAGCGCGAACAGCGGCGCTCCCAGGAGCGCCAGCGCCAGAAGCAGCAGTCCCGTGCGGATCATCGGGGATCCGTCCCGGGCGCCACGTCGTCGTTCTCCGCGGAGGGGCGCAGGGCGCGGCGCGCCTCCAGCACCGAGAGCTTTGCGTAGCGCAGGGCGATGGCGCCGAACGCGAAGGGAATGATCGTCTCGAGCGTCCAGGCCGGGATGCCCGCGAAGGCGGCGCTGGCGTACTCGAACTCCGAAGCCACGAAGCGGCCGCCGTGCCAGGCGACGATTGCCGACACCGTGGCAGTGAAGAGGCCGGTGCCTGCGGCCAGCGCCGCCCGCGCCCGCTCGGGCATCAGGCGCGACACCGCGTCGATGGTGATGTGCCGCCCGTCGCGGCTGGCGGCCACCGCGCCGAGCAGGCCCAGCCACAGCACCAGCACGCGCAGGGTGGGATCGATCCACGGGAGGCCCGTGTCCAGGAGCGAGCGCAAGCCGATCTGGAGCGAGGCCAGCACGACCAGCGCGCCCAGCAGCAGGGCCAGGACGGCATCTTCCAGGCGGTGAAGCGGACCGCCCGCCTGCTCCGCGGCTCGCGGCAGGGGCCCTGCGCTCACGGACGCCCCGCGCCGCTCCGGTACTCGGCCAGGAGGCGCTCGATCTCGTCGATCACCGCCTCGGAGTAGATCCCTTCCTTGCGCAGCGTCTCCACCGTGCTGCGCGCCATGTCGTGCCAGCGCTCCACCTCCTCGGGCGTGGTGGGCGACACGAACTGGATTCCTTCGGACTCCAGCGCCTTTCGGGCGCCGGCTTCACCGCGCAGCGTCTCCGCGTCCAGGCGCCCGGCCGCCTCGCGCACCGCCTCGCGCACCACGCGCTGATCCTCGCTGGTCAACGCGTCGAAGGCCCGGCCTTCGATCACCAGCGCGCCGGTCAGGTAGCTGAGCGGAACGTCGGTGACGTAACGGACCTTGGTGTGCCACTGGAGCGCGATGGCGCCCTGGAGCGGCGCGGCGATAGTGTCCACCAGCCCCGTCTGCAGCGCCGTGTAGACGTCCGCCAGCGAGAGCTGCACGGGCGAGACGCCGGCCAGCCCGAACCCCGTCAGGCTCATGGAATCGCCTTCCTGGATCCAGACCTTGGCGCCTTCGAGGTCGGCCACCTCGCGTGCCGGCTTCTGGGACATGAGGTAGGCGAAGCTCTGATCGTTGATCGCCATGGCGCTGAGCCCCACCTTCTGGAGCCCGTCGATCATCCCCGCGTCCATGCGGGAGCGCACGTAGTCCACCTCGTCGCGGGAACGGAACAACAGCGGGATGCCGTAGAGCTCCAGATCCGGGTACACGCCGGCCAGGGATCCGCTGGTGAATGCGCCGCCCTGGAGCTGTCCCGCGCGCATCTTGCGCAGCACGGTCTTGTCGTTGCCCATCACCCCGCCCGGGTAGAACTTGAGGCGGACGCGGCCTGCCGTGCGCCGGTCGATCTCCGTGGCCACGGCGCGCATCTCGCGCATCCAGGCGCTGCCCTCGGGCGCCACGGTGGCGATCTTCAGCGTCTTGGCGTGGGCCGCTGCAGAGCCCAGGAGCAGAGCGGCGACGAACAGCGGGATGAGGCGACGGGACAGCATGGGTCCTCCGGCTAGAAGTAGTCGTCGGCGCCGGCGAGCAGCTCGCGCGCCTGCTCCTGGGCCAGCGTATTGCTGAGGGTGAGCCCCGGCGCCGCCGGGTTCGCCTCGACCACCTCCCGCAGCAGGCGATCGTGCAGGGGGCGATCGAAGACCAGCCGCGCGTACTGGCGCGCGTAATAGACCTTGGCCATGAGATTCCGGCCCTCGGACAGCTCCACGGCCCGCTCGAAGTGCTCGCGGCCCCGCTCCGGCCGGCCTCCCAGGCTCGCCGGGCGCTGGGTGTACAGCACGCCCAGGTAGAGGTGGGCCCCGCCGCCGTCGTGGGCGTCGTCGAGGGTCACGACGCGCTCCATCAGCGCCTCCAGCTTGGGGACCTCGGCCACGGCACCCCAGTCCTCTGCGTGGACCTGGACCCAGCCCGACCATGCAGCGCCGAAGCCGTAGAGCGTGTTCACGTCTCGGCTGCGGACCGACTGCAGCGACTCGACGAAGGGGTCGAAGGGGCCGCGGGTCCGCTCGCACACGCGCGGCAGGTCCAGGCACAGTGCGCGCCGGGCGTAGCCCAGCGCGCGATCCCACATGCGCTGACCCCGCGCGGGGTCCTCCACGAACGCCGACGCATAGGCGCCGTAGAGCCGGGCGCCGGCCAGCAGCAGCTCCGTGTCCTGGGGGTCGCCCTCGATCAGCCCGTCCACGGCCAGCAGGTAGGCGGGCGCTCCATCGCGAACGGTCTGCATGTCGTCCTGATCGGCGATGGCCCGATAGAAGTCTTCGGCGAGGCCGCTGGTGGCGGAGCGCGTGAGCGCAGCACATCCCACCAGCCCCACGATCACCGGGATCCACGCGACTGCCCAACGCCCCACGGAGACGCATGCTAGCCCATGCGGGGCGTACCCTCAGGCCGGAGCGGCCATGTTGCCCGAATGCTCTTCGCGCCGTCGCGCTACCCTCGAGCCCTCGTCCCATCTTCAGCGGAGTGGAACCATGGCCCGCACGCCGGCTCTGATTCGGGTGGACGCTTCCTCCGCCGAGTGCCTCGTGTTCACGGAGAAGGAGGGCCTGCTCTCCTCCGTGGCACACGACCTGAAGATCCGCGTCACGAAGTTCGATCTCGCCTGGGACGGTGCGACGCTCACCGCGAGCTTCGACCCGCGCAGCCTGCGCGTGGTCAACGCCCTGAAGGGCGGCCGGGAGGACCCGGAAGCACTGGGCGAGGGCGACAAGGCCAAGATCGAGAAGAGCATCATCGACGACGTCCTGCACGCAAAGCGCCATCCGACCATCGACTTCCGCTCCAGCGAGGTGGTCGCCGAAGAGAAGGGCTTCCGCATCAAAGGGGAGCTCACCCTCCACGGCGTCACACACCGCATCTCCCCCGAGGCGAGCCTGCGAGGCGACCGCTGGAGCGTCCAGGTCTCGATTCACCAGTCCGACTACGAGATCGAGCCGTTCAGCGCGATGCTCGGAATCCTGAAGGTGAAGCCGAAGCTGCGGGTCCGGCTCTCCGTGCCGGCCTCCGAAGTTCCCGACGATCCGTTCGAGGCATGAGCCTCTCGACGGCCCGGCGGCACGTCCTTCTGGGATGTCCGCTAAAGTTCCCGCGTTCCTGGCGGACAGCCCGGATGGACGATGATTGCACCCCGAGACGGGGGAATGGAGAGTGGCATGCGTATCTTGATCCTGATCATCGCGCTCGCGGCTTGGATCTCCAGCGAAGCGGCCGCACAGTCCGGCGTGCAGCCCACCCAGGGCCAGTCTGCCGAGCAGATGCAGAAGGACGTGGCGGAGTGCCAGAACCTGGCCACGCAGTCGAGCGGCCACATCCCCGGAGCACCCCCTCCCTCTGCGGCCAGCGACGAGCGCTACGTAGGCGGGCGGGCCAAGGGGGCCGCCACCGGTGCCGCTGCAGGCAGGACGGCAGCCCAGGTGCGTGGGAATCAGCACGAGGAGGCGTACGACAAGCTCTCCGACGAGGCCAAGCGGGAGTACCGCAAGGAAGAAGGCAAGCCGGCGGCGGCCGCGGGCATGGTCGTAGGCGGCTCCAAGCAGCGGCGGGATCGCCGCGCTGGGCGCAGAGACGAGAAGGACGCGGAGGACAAGGCGAAGGCCGCCGCCGATGCCTATGACCAGGCCAACCGCAACTGCCTGGCCGGTCGCGGCTACACCGTCACGCCTTGAGCTGATCTCCCCGTCTCGCGTGGGGCGGCGGGCCGCCGGGCGGCTGGCGCGACGCCGCCGACGACACCGCGGACAACGCAGGGAGTCCTCCGCTACCAGCTGCACGATCCGGGAGGCAAGATCCGGATCGGCATGGAGTGCTGGGTGCCGGAGTACGGATTCGGTGAGGTGATCGCCCAGACCTTCTGCACCGACTGGGTGCCCCCGACGAAGTAGCGCCTCGCCGACACCGCCTGCGGGCTCTGTCTCGCAGCGTGCCGGCTCGTGCGCCT
>CAMYOO010000240.1:4099-11287 GCA_947260035.1 uncultured delta proteobacterium | reverse complement strand
GAGCGCGTCGAGCTGCGCCGGCGTCAGCGCATCGTCCGACAGCTTCGCCAGCACCCCCGCCAGCGCCGCGCGCAGCCCGTCGGCCGCCGCCACCAGGGGCTCGTCCGCTCCGGTGTCGCCTCGCAGCTCCGCGTCGATGTCGAGGGCCACGCTGTAGCCTTCGATCGTGTACTCCACCGCCTGCATGCGATCGAGGCCCTCGCCGGACTCGTCGTCGGCGAGGTCGACGGGCGTGACCAGGTCGGCACGCATCCGGCGGAAGACGGCCAGGCGCTCCTCTTGGTCGTCCGGCAGGAAGCCCGGCGCCGTCCTCACCTTCTCCACGCCTTCGATGCGCTCCAGCTGCTCCGCCAGGGCCACGGCCTCGTCAAAGTCGCGCGCGATCACGTCGATGGTCCACACCGACAGGTCGGTGTCTTCCAGGAGGTCCGCAAGCGCCCGGACCGATCCCACGCGCGGGTCCCGCACCTTGAGGGTGCTGAAGTCGAACCGCGCCTGGAACGCCGCGACGCTGCATAGGATCGCGACCACGGCCGCGGCGGCGCAGACTGCGCGCGGATGGCGCAGCGGGAAGCTAGGCAGCCCGAACTGGATCCGGCTCACGGCCGAGCTCCAGCGCCCGGGCGAAGCGCCGAGGCCCAGGGTGATGAGCGCCGGATAGACGGTCAGGGTGGCGAGCAGGCCCAGGAAGACGCCGCTGCCCGAGATGATCCCGATATCGGCGACGGCCTTGTAGTCGGTGGGGATGAAGGCGTAGAAGCCGGTGGCGGTGGTGAACGCGCACAGGAAGAGGGAGCTCCCCACGTTCGAGCCCGTGGCCCGCAGCGCCTGGTCTACCGGTGCGCCCTCCTCCCTGCGGCTCAAGTAGCCCAGGGCAAAATGGATTCCGAAGTCCACCCCGAGTCCGATGTACAGGACGGCGAAGGCACTGGTGAGCGCATTCAGGCGGCCGACCGCCACGCCCGCCAGTCCCGCGGTCCAGGCCAGCCCGATCAGCAGGGTCAGCACGGTGGCCAGGATGAGCCGGAACGAACGGAGGCAGTAGAAGAGCACGAGGGTCACCAGCACCAGTGACGCCGCGCCCGCGAGAACCGCCTCGGTGATGATGAGGGACATCTCCTCGGTATGGACGGCGCGGTCGCCGGTGATCCGCACGCGCAGGCCGGGGCGCGCCGCGAGCTCCGGTACCATCGCGCGGATGTGCTGCAGCGCCGCGAGCACCGGCTCCATCTGCGTGAGGTCGCCGGCGGGCTTCACGAACAGAAGCTGGAGATGGCCGGGCTCTGCCCCGACGTCCTCGAAAAGAAGCTCTTCCCAGTCGATCGGCGCGCTCTCGCCTGCGTTGAAGCGCCGAACGGTGTGGGTGAGCTGCTCCAGGATGCGTATGCCGTCGTCGCCCAGCGAGTCGATACCGTCGATGCTGCCGACGACGTGCGACAGGGCGCCGAGCAGGACCGGCAGCTCCGGCCGGTCGGCGAGGGTGGCGAGAAGCGGGCCCGCTTGCTCGATGCGTTCGGTCAGCGCGGACAGGTCCGCGCGCTCGAGGTGATAGAGCCCGAAATCGTCGTAGTAGTCGCCGTAGCCGGGCAGGAAGATCTCGGGATGGCGCTCGGGCTCGGCGGCGAGTCGGTCGCGCAGCTCCAGTGCGGCCTCGCGCGCATCCGCCGCGTCGTCCGCTTCGATCATGATCACGAGGTTGTTCTGGAGCGCCGGGAACGCTTCGGCGAGCGCCACATTGGTCTGACGCACGGGCAGGTGCGGAGCGAGCAGCCGGTCGGAGTCGGTGTCGACCTGCAGGCCGGTGGCCGCCACGTAGAGCGAGGCGGTGGTCACGAAGAGGCCCAGGAGAAGGGTGAGCGCCGGGCGCCCGCGCGAGGCCTCGACCATCGCGGCGGCCATGTGGCCCAGGACGTCTTCGACTCGCTTCATGCCTGGGCTGTCGTCCCGTCGCGGCGCTTCCGTGCGGTCCGGGCGCGCCGAAGGCCGAAGGTCGCCATCGGCGAGTGTGTACGGCGTGCTTGTCCGGTAGCCCTGTTTTGGTAAGACTCCCCGACCGTTGCGGGGGCTCGGCCCCTTCCCTCCGGGCCCTTGCCAAGCACGCCGGGTGCCCTTGTTCAGGCGGTCACGCGATGGAGAGCATCCAGATCCACGGGCGCCGAGGGCCCCTCCGGGACGCGCTGGCGCGGAGCCTCGTGGTGCTGGTCGTGATCTGCCCGACGATCGCCGTCTCCTGGCAGGTGAGCCGCGGTCTCGAGATCGGAACGCTGAGCCTGGGGATCTACGTCGCCGTCGCCCTCTTGCTGATCGCGAGCGAGTGGCTGCTGGCCTTCGACGACCACTGGGGCTCGCTGTTCCGGGGCAGGCTGACGGACTTCCTCTATGCGGGGGCGGCCTCGGCCGTGGAGAGGCTGACGTTCGTCGCGTGCGTCACGGCCGTCGCGGCGGCGGGCGGCTGGCTCGCCGGGGCCGTCGGGGTCCAGCTCTGGCCCGGCCACTGGGCTTTCGGGTTCCAGCTGGCGGCGGCCATGCTGATCGCCGACGCCGGCATGTACTTCCGGCATCGCCTGTTCCACCGCTCCGCGCGGCTCTGGCGCTTCCACCAGATCCACCACAGCCCGACGGGGCTCTGGTGGATCCGCTCGGCCTACACGCACCCCCTGGAGCAGCTGTGCATCATGCTCGCCATGATGTTCCCCATCGCGTTCCTGGGTGCGGGCGAAGTGCTGATCGCAGTGGTCGCCTTCGTCTACGGACTGAGCGGGCTGCTGCAGCACGCCAACGTCGATGCCCGCTCCTCCTTCCTCAGCTTCGTCTTTGCGACGCCCGAGATTCACCGGATCCACCATCGCGCAGACGAGATCGGGAACAGCCACAACTACTCGGCCTTCTTCGTCCTGATGGACCACCTGTTCGGCACCTTCTGCCGGCCCGACCCCGCGGAGACCCACATGGATGTCGGTCTCGAGGGCGTGACGGATTTCCCCGGCAACTTCCTGACGCACATGACGCTGCCGTTCGGCCCGGACACCATCGGGCCCGGCGGAGGGCCGCAGGTGCTGCCGGAGCCGGTCGCCGCCCTCGGGCCGAAGCAGACCTGACCGAACATCGAACCCGAACCATCGAGGAAGCATCACCACCATGAGAACGGCCGCCATCGTGCTCGGCGCAGTCGTGTTGTTCGCGATCTACTTCATCTTCCTGGCCGGCGGGGTCGACTACCCCGACGTGGAGGTCCGGGACCTGAACAAGGACGAGCTGTTCCGGCTGACCGAGAAGCTCCTGGAGGAGTCCGAGGCCTGGCCCAGCCAGCTGGAAGCCGAGGGGGTGACCGTGGCTTCGTCCCTGGAGCCGTACCCGGTGCGCACGGTGCGGTACTCCGTGGATGTCGAGACCGACCTGGAGCGCGCGGTCGAGTGGGTCCGGAACGAGAACTACAGCGGCAAGGAGCGTCGCCACAAGAAGGACAAGTACGAGGACACCCTCTACGAGAAGGACGGCTCCACCCGCCCGGATGAGTGGGTGCGGCGCTCCGTGCATCTGGCGCCGCCCCCGGGCGGCAACCGTGATGCCGTGGTCCTGTACTTCGAGGACCGGCCCGACCCGAAGACCTATCGCATCGCGTTCCAGTCCGTGGAGACGCTCGACGGGAAGCCGTGGCCGGAGGTGGAGGACGCGGTTCGCTTCAAGGTGCTGCCGTCGCTCTACAAGGTGGAGGAGATCGCGCCGGGCAAGGTGCGGATCCGCAAGGTGGAGGCCGTCGATCCCCGCGGCGCCATGAGCAAGCTGATGAACAACTACGTGATCTCGTTCTTCTTCTTCCGCAACTACATGTTCGAGCAGGCCCAGGATATGCGGGCGGGGCTGGCTGCGGCGGGAAGCTGAGCCGGCTCTTCCGGCGCGCCGTCGTCCCGGGCTACGGCGCCTTCGCCCCGCCGGGAGAGATCTCCTCCAGCTCGCGCCGCGCGGTCTCGGGGATCAGCAGCAGGATCAGCGGCGACACCGGCGTCAGCACCAGCACCCAGGTGATGGACACGGCGTGGCTGCCCGTCACCGCGAAGAGCAGGCTCAGGACCCACAGGCCCAGCGACGCGCCGACGGTCGTCACGGCCTCTCGCACACCCCCCGCGGTCGAGCGGAGTCCGGTGGGGAAGAGCTCGGTCGCCAGGGCTGCGTGCAACACCATCAGGCCGCCCATGCTCAGGAAGAGCGCGGCCAGGCCCAGCACCACCGCGACCGCCCCGCTGGCGTTGTAGAAGACGGCGATGGCGACGGACAGGAGCAGCGACATCCCGATCGTGACCGGCCTGCGTCCCATGCGGTCCGATACGCTGCCCGCGAGCATGTTCCCGACGGGCGCCGCCGCGCCGCACAGGCCCATCATCAGCCCCACCTGCGCCGCCGAGTAGCCCAGGCCGTCCTGCAGGTGCTTCGAGACGAATACGCTTCCCGGCTCGAGGATGACGGCGAGGGGGGTGACCACGCCCACCAGCGCCGCGAGCCGCCAGCCGTGCAGGCGGACGATGTCGCGCAGCGGCTGCCAGGCGGGCATCTCCTCGCCCTGGTCGAGCCGCTCCGCCCGGTGATCGGCGAAGCGGCGCGTCTCCTGGAGGCTGCGCCACAGCCACGGCACGCAGAACAAGCCGAAGCCGCCGAGAACGAACAGGAAGCGCCAGCCGTAGGGCAGCACGTCCACGAACGCGTAGGCCAGCACGGTCAGGGCGCCGCCCATGCCGCCCGCGGCCGTGAGGATGCCGAGGCCCCAGCCGCGGTTCTCCGCCGAGAGCTCTTCGCTGATGATCACGCCTGCCAGCAGGATCTGGGCGTGGAGGAAGAGGCGCGTGGCCATCTGCAGCCAGGCCAGCATCAGCCCGGTCTGCGCGAAGGCCGATCCGACGTTGCCCAACGCGCAGCCCGCCACCGCAGCGATCAGGAGCCGCCGCCGCCCCATGCGGTCCGCCAGCACGGCGAGGGCCAGCGAGAAGATGGCGCCGAAGCGGATCAGGGCGACCAGCGCGCCGAGCTGATCCTCCGGGATGGCCAGGCCGCGCTGGATCTGCGGCAGGGCGAAGCCCATCGTCGCCATGCTGTAGAAGCTGCCCAGCGAGCTGACGCAGGTGGCCAGGAGCACGTTGCGCTCGTGCGCGGACATGGGCCGCATGCGGGGCAACAGCCGCTTCACGTTCAACCCGGTGGACCTCTGTGGCGGCTGGGCGCGCTACGGAGCGCGATGGATCCGTTGCCAGCGGAACGGCACGGCGAGCTGCTTCAGGACGGTGTCCGGCATGTCGTAGGTCTCGTCCAGGCCGAGCGGCTCGAAGCTGCTCTGGTCTTCCGGCAGGTAGCGCGTGCCGAACATGCGATCCGCGAGGTTGAAGAAGCTCCCGTAGTTGGACTGGCTTCCAGGCAGCCCCACCGAATGATGCGCACGGTGATGTCCGATCGAGTTCAGGAAGTGATCGAAGAACCCGCAGCGCAGGTCGGCGTTCGAGTGGTTCAGCAGCCCCGTGATGCCGGCGTACACGTTGTGGAAGATGATGATCTCGTGGCCCACGCCGAACGCGATCATCGCCAGCGTGCCGATCCCGACGGTCAAGAAGATGTCGATGGGATAGAAGTAAGAGGCCCGCAGCATCTCCAGCCGGTCCAGGCTGTGGTGGATCGAGTGGTACCTCCACAGCAGCGGGACCTCGTGGGTCCAGCGGTGGTACCAGTACTTGGCGACGTCCACGATCAGGGTCACCAGCAGCAGCTGCAGGAGGACGGGGGCGCCGCTCGGCCAGATGTCGAAGACCTGGATGTAGTGGTGGTACTGCGCGGTACCGGCGACCAGGCCCACCAGCAGGAACATCTGCAGTGCGTCCAGGGGCGCCGCCAGCAGGAAGTAGGTCACGTCCGCCCGCGAGGCCTTGCGGATGTCGCCCCAGCTCGGGGTGTAGGGAATCCAGATCTCCAGGCCGATGATCAGGGCGAGCATCACGACGTAGAGGCCGTTGGAGACGTACTCCAGGGGGTAGGGGCCCTCCACGCCCCACCAGAGCACGAGCAGCGCGAAGAGCAGGATGCCGCCGTAGGCATAACGACGCACCAAGGATTGAGCGGAGTCGCCCAACGTCGCGCTGCTGGCCTGTCCGATCACCGTGAGCCTCCGTGAGCCGGGCCGTCTGCCGCCGGGCAGCCGGCCGGTCCAGGATGCGAAATAGCGAATCAAGCCGTGGGCGGTAGGGCCCAGGTCCAAGGGAATCGCCGAGCGGCACGTGGGTTGAGAACCCGGCCCAAACGTGCAAGGTTACGCGCGTCCCGGGGGGTGGCTTGGGGGGGCGCCTTGGCGCGGGTGCATGTGTGCGGCGGAGCTTCGGCCCGGCGCCCAGCACCGTGGCCGGCCCACCTCGGCTTCCGAACGGGACTCGAGGGTGAAATTCGCAGCCAGACCAGTATGTTGAGCGCGCCCTGACCGGTCTTGTGGCCACGGGAGTGAATGATGCGGCGGATACTGTTCTCGGGAGACGGTTCGAGCGGCGACCTGCTGCCCATGGTCTTGATGGCCCGGGAGTTCAAGCTCGCCGGGTACGACGTGTGCGTTTGCGGATCGTCCGAGTTCTCCGGGATGGCCGAGGGCTTCGGCGTTCCCTTCGAGGCGTATCCGCACAGCTACTCCAAGCTCTATCTTGAGAACCAGCGGCTCGGCTACATCCACAACATGCGCGAGAACATCCGCCATCAGGAGATGTTGTATCGCGGCGAGTACGAGCTGCTGTCGAAGATCGCTCCCCAGTTCGACGTGATGATCAATTTCCTCGCCGAGATCTTCGTGCCCTCGGTCGCGGAAGCCTTAAACCTGCCCAACATCAAGCTCTATACCTTCCCGATGGTCCGCTCCGACCGCTACGCGCCGCCGACCGGATTACCGTTCATCACCGAGAACAAGCACCTGAACCGCCTGCAGTGGGCCGGAGCGGAGGTGGTCGCCAGACGCTTCTCGTACTGGCGCACCGTGAACGGGCTGCGCAACCAGCTGGGCCTCCCCCCCCTCAACGACCTGCTGGGGAACAACTCGCGGTGCGATCACATGATGATCGGGCTCTACAAGGAGCTGATGCCTCCCTGCGAGTCATGGGACGACATCGACTACACGTACATCGGCCCCTGCCTTCCGACGGCGGAGGTTCGACTCTCGCCGGACCTGGAAGC
>CAMYOO010000240.1:0-3982 GCA_947260035.1 uncultured delta proteobacterium | reverse complement strand
CGGTATCGAGGACTCCGACGACGTGTTCGTCCTGGAGGACTACCCGATCCCGCACCACGTCCTGTTCCCCAGGGTGAAAGCCGCTGTCCATCAGGGAAGCTGGATCATGACGCACCTGGCCGCTCAGGCGGGGGTTCCGCAGCTGATCCTCCCCCAGGCCAGCGACCAGTATCTCTGGTCGAGCATCGTGGCGAAGAACGGGCTGGGCCCGCGGGGTGTGGACATGAACCGCATGAGGCAGCGTAAGCTCAGCGCGGCGATCGGGCAGCTCACACAGCGCCACGAGTACGAGACCAACGCCCGGGCGCTGGGCCGTCGGGTCCGCGGGATCGATGGCGCCAAGAACGCGGTCCGGCTGTTCGAGCGGCTGCAGGGCCGCCTGCGGGCGGTGCGCCGGTCGGCCTAGCGCCGGCCGGGAGCTTCTCCTCCAGGGATTCGGGTCCATCGCCCCGCCGGGTTGCGCGTCCGTTCCCGCCGGAGGCCCAACAGCTGCCTTCAGCCAGGGCCCGACGGCCGCCATCCGCTAGGGCCCCACGGCTGCCTTCCGCTAGGGCCCGACGGCTGCCTTCCGCTAGGGCCCGACGGCTGCCTTCAAGGTGGCCTCGTCGCCGGCCTCGTCCACCCCGGCGAAGGGCGGATAGAACTGCTTCACGTAGCGGCGGTAGATCGCCACCGGGCCGTCGCCCTTGGCGAGAGGCGGTCGCTCGACGTATTTCTTGTAGGTCCAGATGTCGAGGTCCTCCCCCACCTCCTTGCAGACGATCTTGTGCGCGATGCGCCGCGTGTAGGTCGAGAGGGGGCCCAGGCCCTTCTTCGTGGACGCGCCGATCACCAGATCGATGTGCTCGTCGTCCCGGGGGACCGGCAGCACCCAGACGCGCAGGTCGAGATGCAGCGGGTCGATACGCACGTCGACCTGCGAGTAGCCGAGCCCCCAGACCTTGACCGCGTAGTCGACGGGCACCTTCCAGAGCGGCATGGCGGGCATCGGCATCGGCCGATGGGCCCGGTAGGCGATGGTCAGCAGCGGCCCGTCCAGCTCGATCGGCTGCGTGATCGATCCGTCGACGAAGCCGTGCACCCTTGTGAAGTGGCCGAAGTCGACGCTGTTCTCGGTCGTCTCCTGCGGATGGGTTGCGATGTCGAAACGATGCCAGCGGATCCGGTTCCAGTCCGCGTCGTCGAGGACGGGTACCTCCCAGTCGTAGCCCTCGCCCCCGGCGCCGTACCAGGTCAGGATCAGGCCGTTCTGTTCGCGCGCCTCCCAGGTCCGAAGCCGGGCGCGACTGGGCGGAGGGTCGTCGTACCCGGTCGCCACGCAGCGGCCTTCGCCGTCGTACTGGAAGCCGTGGAAGCCGCAGCGCAGGACGTTGCCCTCGACCTTGCCGACCCGGCCCAGGTGCGCCCCCATGTGGGGGCAGTAGGCCTCCGCGATGCGGGCCACGCCGTCCGCACCGCGGTAAACGACCAGCTCCTGATCGAAGTAGTGGCGGGGCACGACCTGGCCGCGCTTCACCTCCTCACTCAGCGCCACCACGTACCAACCGCTCGGCAGGCCGGGAAAGGGAAAGCGACTGGCCACGGAATCCCCCCTTGCGGGCCCGGGCGGACGAAGAGTCCGGCGCCGGCTCGCTACGCGGGAGGAGATTTGCACCGGATTCCGGTCCCGGCCAGCAGCAGCTGTCGATTCGTTGCCTTCGCGAGCCCGCCTGGCTCGCCGGGATGCGCATTCCTTAGCTTTTTCAGTAGCTTGAGACTCCGCCGGGGCGGCCGGCTCAGTGTCGATCGCGAGCTCCGGCCGCGCCCTGGCGCGGCCACCAGGGCACCCACACGGAGGTCCGACGGCGGTAGGCCTCGAACGCCTCCCGCCGCTCGGGCACCGCGAGCATGCGCCGCTCGGTCATCACCGTCACCGCGGCCAGCACCACGGAGTTGAAGGCCGTTCCCATCGCGACCCACGGCTCGCCGCAGGCGACGCCGAATGCGGCGATCGACCACCAGAAGAGCTGCTCGCCGAAGTAGTTCGGGTGACGGGAGGTGCGCCAGATGCCCTGGTCCAGGACCGGGATCTTCGGCTCGCCGCGGGTGCGGCGCGCCTCGTTCTCCAGCATGAACCGGTCGAGCTGGTTGTCGGCGGCGCGTGCGACGGCGATCCCGACCGCAGCGAAAACGAAGCAGGCGACGTCCAGGGCGCCGAACGCCACATTGCGGAAAGCGATGGCCCAGAACGGCAGGCTCAGGCCGACGAGCATCAGGTGCTGGGTAGCCTGCACCACGAAGAACTGCTCGAGCCAGAAGTGACGGCGTTCGAGCCGCATCTTCGCATAGCGCCAGTCCTCTCTATGGCCGAAACGCCAGCGCTCGCGGCGGAAGTAGTTCCAGGTCAGGCGCAGGGACCAGATCAAGAGGATGGCGATCGAGAGCGTTGCGCGCGTCCAGTCCGGGTCGGCGAGCGGATGCGCGATGTAGAAGAGGGCCAGCAGCGGCGGCAGCAGCGTCCAGTACGGATCGATCAGCCAGCTGCTGCGCTGGACGAGCGCGATGATCCAGAACTGGAGGTCCACTAAGAAGAAGAAGAACAGGTTCGCGGTGAGCACTGGGTGATGGAGGAGGAGCGCCGCGGCCTGGTCCGGCGAACCGGGCCAGACGAGGCCCGGATCCGGTGGTGTCGATCCGGTGGGAAACCAGCGGAACAGCACGATTGCGCACAGGATGGCGGGGACCGGAACCCAGAGCGTCAAGGCCACGTTCAGGAGATTGCGGCGGCCGAGCAGCGGTTGATCGCGCAGGTCGGGATAGCCGATCTCGATGCCGAATGCGGAGGAGCGAGCCATCCGCTTGGAGGGTATCGCGGAACCGTCGACCGGAGTCGATCAGTCGCGCCTGCGTCGGCCGGGGTGATACGCTCCACCGCTCGGCATCCCCGGGAAGGGGCCGGCGGGTTCGGGGAAGGATGACCCATGAGCGACGAGACCTCGGCCGATCGCATCCGCACCGGAAAGGCCTGGGACGAGTTCTGCGACACGCTTGCGAAGCCGATGATTCGCCGCCTGTTTCCAAGCGCCGCCCGTGCCGCCCGCACCTGCTTGCGGGTCGTCACCGACCCGGCGCTCGAGAGCTCCAGCGGCGGCTACCGGCGGTCGGGGAAACCGAGGGAGAGGCCCTTGAAGAACCCGGCGCCGGAATTCTCGGCGAGGCTCTGGCGCGACAGCGTTCGACTGACCGGCGTGGACTTCAGTCCGGAGAAGCTCCGGGTCGACGTCCAGCCCTGACGAGAGGATCCCCCATGTCCTGGAACACGAGCGACATCCCGGACCTGAGCGGGCGAACGGCGGTCGTTACCGGCGCCAACGGCGGCCTCGGCCTGGAGACCGCACGCGCTCTGGCCGGCGCCGGCGCCCATGTGGTCATGGCGGCGCGGGACCAGGAGAAGGCTGCAGCTGCCGAGCGGAGCATTCTCCAGACGCATCCGAGCGCTTCGCTCGAGATCGTGGCGCTCGACCTCGGCTCGCTCGCATCGGTGCGAGAGGCGGCGGATCGCATCCTCGCCGCCCACGACAAGATCGACATCCTGGTGAACAACGCCGGCGTGATGGCGCTGCCACAGCGCAAGACGGCGGACGGCTTCGAGATGCAGTTCGGAGTCAACCACCTGGGGCACTTCGCCCTCACCGCGCACCTGCTGCCCGCTTTGCTGCGGGCGGATGCGGCGCGCGTCGTGAGCGTCACCAGCACGGCTCATCACATGGGGCGGGCCGTCGATCCCAAGAACCCCCACCTGGAGGGGAGCTACGGAGAGTGGAAGGCGTACGGCCAGTCGAAGCTGGCGAACTTCCATTTCGCGGTCGGTCTCCAGCGGCGCTTCGAGGCGGCGGGCATCGCCGCAGCCAGCCTGATCGCGCATCCGGGCCTCTCCGACACGGATCTTCAAGCCACGAGCGTGGCCGAGACGGAGGGCGGCTTCGTGCAGCGCTTCTTCCAC
>CAMYOO010000239.1 GCA_947260035.1 uncultured delta proteobacterium | reverse complement strand
CGCCTGCTGCAGATGACCGTGCTGCCCTACGTGATGGTCTCGCTGATCGCGGGCCTGGGCCACCTGGGCTACGGGGAGGCGCGCAGCCTGGCCTGGCGCGGCGGTTTGCTGCTGCTGCTGCTCTGGGGGCTCTCCTTCCTGGTGGTGGCGGTGATGCCGCTGGCCTTTCCCGCCATCGAGACGGCGTCGTTCTTCAGCACCACCCAGGTGGCGTCGGCCAGCCAGATCGACTTCCTGGGTCTCTACATCCCGTCCAACCCCTTCCACTCGCTGGCCAACAACGTGGTGCCGGCGGTGGTGCTCTTCAGCATTGCCATGGGCATCGCGCTGATCGGCATGGAGGGGAAGGAGCTTCTGGTCCAGACCCTGGACACCCTGGGCGACGCGCTGCTGCGCGTCACCGATTTCGTGGTGCGGCTCACGCCGATCGGCGTGTTCGCCATCGCGGCCAGCGCCTCCGGAACCATGACCGTGGACGAGTTCGAGCGGGTCCAGGTCTACCTGGTCACGTACATCGTGCTTTCGCTGGTCTTGAGCCTGTGGCTCCTGCCCGGCCTGGTGGCGGCGCTAACGCCGATCGGCCACCGCGACGTGGTCTGGCTCTCGCGCGACGCCCTGATCACCGCCTTCGCCACCGGCAGCACCTTCGTGGTGATCCCGATCCTGGCCGAGCGCAGCCGCGAGCTGCTCCAGCGCCACGCGCTCGAGCGCGAGGACTCGGCCTCGCTGATCGACGTGATCGTCCCCGTCTCCAACAGCTTCCCCCACGCGGCCAAGGTGCTGACGCTCTCGTTCGTGGTGTTCGCGGGCTGGTTCGTGGACGATCCCGTCCCGCTCAGCCAGTACCCCACCCTGGCGGCGTCGGGCATCGCCAGCACCTTCGGCAGCATCAACGTGGCGGTGCCCTTCCTGCTGGACCTGATGAAGCTGCCCCACGACCTGTTCCAGCTCTTCCTGGCCACCGGTGTGCTGAACGCCCGCTTCGGGACCCTGTTGGCGGCCATGCACATGCTCGTGCTCACTTTGTTGGGCACGTGTGCGTTGACGGGTGTGCTGCGGGTGCGCTGGGAGCGCCTGCTGCGCTACGCGCTGGGCAGCGTGCTGATCCTGGGCATCGCCGTGCTGGGAATGCGGGTCGTCCTGTCCGGCCTCGTGGACGACAGCTACCGCAAGGATCAGATCATCCGTGGGATGCATCTGGTGCGCGAGTCCGTGCCGGCCATCGTGCACCGGGAGAGGCCGCCGACACCCTCGCTGGATTCCGCGCGGAACCGGCTGGAGACGATCCAGCAGCGCGGCGTCCTGCGCGTGGGCTACCGGCCCGAGAACTCCCTCCCGTTCAGTTTCCACAACGACGCGGGAGAGCTGGTCGGCCTGGACGTGGAGATGGCCTACAGCCTGGCCCGCGGCCTCGGCGTCTCCCTCGAGCTGGTCCCGGTGCCCTCCGTGCTCGGGCAGCCGTTCGCGGATCAGCTGGCTTCGGGCTACTGCGACATCGTCATGAGCCGGGCGGTCTTGACCATGACGAACGCCGGGCGCTTCGAGTACTCGCAGCCCTACCTGGACCTCACGATCGGCTTCATCGTCCGCGACCACCGGCGGCGCGAATTCGCGGAGCTCGAGCGCGTCGCGGCTCGCGACGACTTGCGGATCGCCTTCCCTGACGAGCCCTATTACAGGCGGCAAATCGCCCGATTCCTGCCGCGCGCGGAGTTCGTGACGGTGTCCGAGATCCGCACCTTCCTCGACGACGAGGAGGGCCGCTTCGACGCCATGGTCTACATCGCCGAAGTCGCCTCGGCCTGGAGCCTGCTGTACCCGGAGTTCGCCTCGGTGGTGCCCGATCCGCCCATGCAGAACGTGCCCCTGGCCTACCCTCTCCCGCTGGGCGAGCCCGAGTGGAAGAATGTGGTCGATGCCTGGATCGCCTTGAAGCAGCGCGACGGAACCATCGAGCAGCTCTACGACCACTGGATCCTGGGGCGCGACGCGGAGGAGCGCGGCCCGCGCTGGTCGGTGATCCGCGACGTCCTGGGCTGGGTGGACTAGCCGCCCACCGGGTTGCCATCTTCGGACACGCGGCGGTCAGCGCCGGGGGCGCGAGATGAAGAAGCGTCCCAGGAAGGTACACTTCCGGCGTGTTGTGGGGCCGGGGGCTTGCGGCGCCGCCCGGCGACGAGGGGGGTTCATGAGGATCGCGCTTGTGTTCCTGGTTTCCTGCGCCTCGGGCAGCGGCTCCGCCCCCATGGAGAGCCGCAACCAGGACATGATGGAAGAGGAGCGGGAATGGGTCCTGGAGGAGAGCGAACGGTGAGCCGCGGACGAGGCCTCGCGGGGCCCGCGCTGCCCGACCGCGAGGTCCTCCCCCGGTAGGGGAGGGCGGATCGGAGCGCTTCACCTTGGCATCCGCCGTCGCCTGCGAGTTCTGCGATCTCCTCCACGAGGAGCGTCCGCTCGCGTCGCGTGAGAAGGCGCTCTGCGTGCGCTGCGGCGGCATCCTCTATCGCTGCCAGCCGGACTCCCTCCGCCGCACGTTTGCGCTGAACCTTGCGGCGCTGGCGTTGCTGCTGGTGGCCAACGTCTACCCGTTCCTGAGCTTCAGCCTCGAGGGCCAGACCCAGGTCAACCGCATCGTGACCGGCGTGATCCTGCTCTGGAACCTGGGCTACGTGCCGCTGGCGCTGCTGATCCTGTTCGCCAGCGTGATCGCGCCCGCGGCCATGATCCTGTCCGGTCTCTACGTCAGCGGTCCGCTCCTGCGGGGCCGCGTGCCGAGACACCTGGCGCGGGTCACCCGCCTGCACGTGAAGCTGGCGCCCTGGGCGATGCTGGAGATCTACCTGCTGGCCGTGTTCGCCACGCTGGTGAAGCTGGCCTCCATGGCGACGATCACGCCCGGGATGGGCGCCTGGGCTTTCGGCGCCCTGATCCTGGTTTCGGCGGCGGCGAAGGCGGCGTTCGATCCGCAGGTGGTGTGGAAGCGCCTGGAGGCCTCGCGATGAGCGCCGTGCCGATGACCGCCCACGCGGCCGGGCTGATGCGTTGCCCGGGCTGCGAGAAGCTCCACGGTCTGGGCGAGGTGCGCGAGGGCCAGCCCTGCGGGCGCTGCGGCGCCGCTCTCAACCGGCGCAAGCCCGACAGCCTGCAGCGCACGTGGGCGCTCACCCTGGGCGCCGCCATGCTCTACGTGCCCTCGAACGTGTTCCCGGTGATGGTCATCTCGCAGCTCGGCAAGGACGAGTCGGACACCATCATGAGCGGGATCCAGGCGCTCTTCGCCGCGGGCTGGTACCCGATCGCCGCGATGCTGCTCTTCGCCAGCGTGCTGGTGCCCATGCTCAAGCTGGTGAGCCTGACGGCACTGCTCGTCGCCGTGCAACGTCCCTCGCGCTGGAATCCCAGGCAGCGCACGAAGCTCTACCGCATGGTCGAGGCCATCGGCCGCTGGTCCATGCTGGACATGTTCACCACGTCGCTTCTCGTGGCGCTGGTGCAGCTCGGCAACGTGATGAGAATCGAGGCGGGCCTCGGGGCCACCTGCTTTGGGGGCGTCGTGGGCTGGCGGCGCAGAGCTTCGATCCGCGAATCATCTGGGACAATCTGGAGGCCCGACATGAGTGAAGACACACCCGCGACCGCGCAGCCCGAGGTCCACCACAGCCGGCTGTCGCTGGTCTGGCTGGTGCCCATCCTGGCCGTCGGCCTGGCCGGCTACCTGGGCTGGCGCACGCTCTCCGAGAAGGGCCCGGTGATCACGATCTACTTCGAGACCGCGCAGGGGATCGAGGCCGGCAAGACCAAGGTCAAGTACAAGGCCGTCGACATCGGCGTCGTCCAGTCGGTGTCCGTCCGACACGAGAAGCCGCAGATCGTGGTGCAGGCGGCGCTGGACAAGGCGACCGAGGGACACGTCGTCGAGAAGACGCTCTTCTGGGTGGTGCGACCGCGAGTCGGCATCGGGGGTGTCTCGGGTCTGGGCACCCTGCTCTCCGGAGCCTACATCAACATGTTTCCCGGGCCGCAGGACGGGCCGGCCGCGAGGACGTTCACGGGGCTCGAGTATCCGCCCCTCAGCCCGCCGGACACCGGCCTGAAGATCGTGCTGGTCGCTCCCAAACTGAGCTCCCTGCATCCCGGAGCGCCGATCTACTTCCGTCAGCTCCGCGTCGGCAGGATCGAGGGGCACCGGCTGTCGGAGGACGGCAAGCACATCGAGGCGGACGCCCACATCGAATCCGAACACGCCGGGCTGGTTCGCGCCAACAGCCGCTTCTGGAACGCGGGGGGGCTCCACCTGGAGGCCGGGCTGGGCAAGATCGAGCTCCACTCGGAGTCCATCGAGGCCATGCTGGCGGGCGGCGTCAGCTTCAGCTCGCCCGCCGGCGGCAAGCCCGCGGAGAACGACGCGCGCTTCGTGTTGCACGATTCGCAGGCCGAGCTCGAGAAGAACGCCTGGCTCTACGGGGGCCTCCACGTGGTGGTGGAGGCCACCCAGCTCGGTGGCGTCAAGCCGGGCGACCTGGTCACCTATCGGGAGGAGCGGGTCGGCGCGGTGGTGTCGCATTCCCTCTCAACGGACTCGCGCAGCGTGCGCATACACCTCAACATCCTGTCGCGCTACGCGACCCTGGTGCGCAGCAACTCCGTCTTCTGGAACGCCGGCGGCATCAGCGCCGATCTGGGCCTGACCGGCCTGCACATGCACATGGAGTCGCTCGAGGCGATGCTGGCCGGCGGCATCGCCTTCGCCACTCCCGACAAGCCCGGCGGACGCGTCGCGGCGGGATCCGTCTTCAAGCTGCATCCCGAGTTCAAGGACGACTGGCTGAAGTGGCGGCCGCTCATCTGGCGCGGACCCAAGGACAAGCACCCGGGCGGGGCCCAGGCGGAGAAGAAGGAGGAGAAGCACGGCTTCTTCCACCACAAGGACAAGGATGAGGAGCAGGTCGCCGAGGAGGGCCCCAAGCCCGCGGAGGAGGAGAAGCACGGCTTCTTCGACCGTTTCCGGCGCAACAAGGAATAGGCCGGGCTCCGCAATCCGGGCTACGGCGGCGGCCTACGGTTCGGCCGCCCTCTCGACCTTCGTGTAGAGCCCCTCGAGCTGCGAGGCCATCAAGAGGGAAGGGGATCCGGGGCCTACTCCGCGTCTCGCCGGGTTCCAACTTCAGGGCACTGGGCGTCGGGCGGGCCGCTGCGATCCTCGCTCCAGCAGTCCGTCACCAGCATCGCCACGTGATCGAGGAAGCGCTCCTCGTGAAGCAGCCCCAGGTGCTCGCCGCCGTCGAAGCTCTTGGCGGCCACCCGGTCCCACTCCTTGCACAGCTCCAGGACTTCGAGGGTCACCGTTCCGTCCCCTTCCACCGTCTGGTCGATGACCGGGTCGGAGTCGAAGGCGCGGCTCGCATAGGTGTAGTGGGCCTCGGTGGGCAGGCCCGCGCCGTGCAGGCAGCCCACCAGCACGCCCGGATCGCGCACGCTGCCGGCCCGCGGCGTGATGATCTCGGTCAGGATCAGCGCCTGCTCTTCGCGTCCCGCAACTTCGCCGAAGACCGTCTTGTAGTCCTCCACCGAAGCGCCGTACTCCTCGCCGGCGACGGCCACGAAGTCGCGCTCGCCGTGGGCTCCGGGGAACGGCGCCATCCACAGCAGGCCTCCCATCAGCTGCTCGGCAGCGAGGAACTCCAGATTGTCGCCGGGCATGCCCTCCGCATCGCCCGAGAGCAGGGTGCGGTAGGCCTTGGGCGATCCGGTCCACGGGGGGCCGACGGGGATGAAGGCGCGGATGTACTTGTCCTTCCACGCCGGGTCCACGAAGGTGTTCAGGAAGTAGAGCAGGACGGGGTTGCCCAGGCTGTGGCCCATCACGAACACGCGCTTGGGTCCCGTTTCGCAGCCGGCCGTCTTGTCGTAGGCCAGCTCGATCAGCGCCTTCAGCTCCGCGAAGTAGCGCTTCACGTAGGCGTCGTCCGCGACCATGCGGAAGTCGTAGGGAGCGCCGAGCAGGCTCTGCCCGACCACGTAGCCGTGCTCGCCGGTGAGGCGCTCGATCAGATCCTCGTACACCGAGCTCATGGTCGGGTGGATGAGGACGCGGCCCTCGAACGTGAACTCGAACAGGTTGGAGATGCCGTCCACACAGCCCCAGCCCCGCGGCCGCACCTGGACGCCGGGAGCGTTGCGGAACGTCCGGGTCTCCGGGTCGAAGTGGACGGCCAGGTCGGCCAGCCGACACTCCTTCACCTGCTCCAGCTCCGGCACGACGTCGGGGAAGGAGTCCGCCGCCGAGGGCCAGAGCCGGTCGATCCCGCTGCTCCACTCGTTGCGTGCCTTGTGCCCGCAGATTTCGTGAAGGGGCCGGTACGAGTCCTCGTACAGCACGTCCAGCACACTGGCGCCCAGGCCGGGAACCAGGACCAACGGGTTCTTGCAGGGCGCGGGATTGGGGGCCTTCAGGTCGCAGACCGCCACCTCCTCCGGCGCAGAGCACGCCATCAGGGTGAGCAGGCCGAGTGCGACGCGGATTGCACGCTTGGGCATGGAGGCCTCCTTCCGGCGCCCGTCAGCGCGGCGTGCACACCCCCAGGATCGAGAACCCAACGGGGTGGCCTGCGCCGGTCGTAGCGCTGATCGACAGCGACATCTTACCGCTTGCCTGAGCGATCAGGAGGCCCCAGACGTGGCCGCCCTCGGACCCCATGAGCATGGTCCTGCCGTGCTCGAGGTGCAGCCTCTCGATCGGCGACGTCTGTGGCTCCCCCTTGACGTCGCCGCCGATCGTCTTCTTGGCGAAATCGACCGCGATGAAGGGCGGGATGTTGATCTCGTCGGCGGTGGTGCGCACGCACTCCACGCCGCGGGCGCACTCGAACAGGTCGGTGGGAACGCACATCAGGCTCTTCGACCCGTCGAAGGCGTTGGCCGAAGCCATGGGAGCAAGGCACAGCGAGAAGAGTAGGCTCGCCGGCAGCAGCCGGAGTCGCTTGATCTGGGGCATGCGATGGTTCCTTCCCGCGTCCTAGTTGACTGTGTAGCCGCGGCCGCGCAGGCACGCGGAGTAGGCCCGGTCGTAGTTGGAGCGGTTTTGCTCGTAGTCGGCGGCCTGGTGGTTGGCCCACTGCTGCTGCTCGGCGGCCTCTTCATTGACCTGGTGGCGCCGGCGCATGCCGCCGATCATGCCGCCCGCCAGCGCGCCGATGGCCGCGCCCTTGCCGGCATCGCCGCCGATGGCGCCGATGGCGGCTCCGCGGGCGCCGCCGCGCAGGAGTCCACCTTCGGGCGCCTGCTGGGGCGGCGGCGCCGAGGTCGCCTGGGGCTGCTTCATGGGGTCGAAGCCGCTCTGCCCCTTGGCCCACTCGTAGCACTGGTACTGATCCTTCTCCTGCTGCTGCCTATCCTGGCCCTTCGCCGGGTAGACGTAGGGGTCGGCCAGGCCCGCGCCGGGCAGCAGGGCCGCCAGGAGCAGTACGGTGAACGGTCGCTTGGTGGCGCTCATCGTTCCGGTTACCTCCAGGGTTCGCGGTTCCCTTGCGGGGATGCACTCGCGGATGCGGTGCGGATTTCTTGCACGCGATCGGGGGCCTAGGAAGCGCCGGTGGATGGCCGCCCGCGCATCCTGTGGGGTGAGGCGAACCGCTACACATAGGCTGCATGCCGACCTGCTCTGTGTCTCCGGCGGATCGGGTGGCTACAGTCCGCTCGTGCTATTGCACTTCGTCTACGCCACGGCCCTGGTCTTCGGCACGGTCTTCATCCACGCAGCCTGCACGGTTGCGGCGCTTGGGTGGGTCCGGTCGATCGCTGCACATCCTCGGGTGGTGCACAGTCCACTGGGGCGCGGCGCGGTTCTCGGGACGTTGGTATTCCTGATGTCCCTGGCGGCCTTCGTGGAGTCCGCCGTGTGGGCCGGGTTCTACACAGCGGTGGGCGCCCTGCCGACGTTCGAGGAGTCGCTCTACTTCTCCTTGGTCACGTTCACCACGCTCGGCTACGGCGACGTCACCCTGAGCCAGGAGTGGCGGATGCTCGGCGCATTCCAGGCGGCGAATGGGATCCTGATGTTCGGCTGGACGACCGCGCTGATCGTGTGGGTGGTCCAGCACGTGTTCGCACGCCAGGGCAAAGACGCGGAGTAGCCCAGGCTCAGCCGCCGCCGCACGCGAGGACTTCCGCTTCCACGGAAAAAACAGCTCTCAGCACACCGACAACCTCAAGGAGGAGAACTCCCATGCGCCAGAGTCAGTTCGCCGGCTTGGTCAGCGCGCTTGCATTCGCGCTCATGCTCTCGGGTCCTGCGGCCTGTGCGGGCGGCGACCCCAACTCGCCCATGGCCCGCGAGAGCAATGAAGAAGCCATCCGGAACGAGGCCGCCGAAGAAGTGCTGATGGACTCGGATCGGTAGTCCGCGCTACGCCGGCTGTGGGACTCCGCTCAGCCAGCGCCGGATGACTTCGCTCGCGCCCCGAAGGCCGTGGCCCATGGGTTGGCGGTGAGGCCGTGGGCGACGATGCTCAGCACCACGGTCACGACGACGGTTGCGATGATCGTTTCGCTACCGGGCAGGTTCTCCTGCGCCACGATCACCAGGAAGACGATGCTGGCGAGACCGCGCGGGCCGAACCAGCCCAGGAAGAGCTTGGCCTCCCTGTGCAGCCCGAGACCGACGATGGCGAGGGCCACGGGCAGCATCCGGACCACGGTCAGGCTGAGGATCGCGTACAGGACGACTTGCCATTCAGTGGTGCCGGCGTA
>CAMYOO010000238.1 GCA_947260035.1 uncultured delta proteobacterium | reverse complement strand
TAGGTGCGCGCCAGCTCCAGCACGAAGGGCAGCCGCTCCATCAGCTTGGCCTCCCCCAGGTGGGTGAGGTCCAAGTGCACGAACTCTCCGTAGGGCCCCTTGATGCCGCGGCCCGCTTCGATCTCCTGGATGATGGCGCGGGAGATCATGTCCCGCGGGCCGAGCTCCGCCTTGTTGCCGACGCCGTAGTCGTAGTCGACCAGGAAGCGCTCGCCCTGGCTGTTCTTCAGGTGCCCGCCCTCGCCGCGCGTGGCCTCGGTGATGAGAATGCCCGTGCCCGGCAGGCCGGTGGGGTGGTACTGGACGAACTCCATGTCCTTCAGGCCCACCCCGGCCCGGTAGGCCAGCGCCATGCCGTCGCCGGTCTTGATGTTGCCGTTGGTGGTGAAGGGGAAGCACTTGCCGGCGCCGCCGGTCGCCAGGATCACGGCCCGGCCCAGGATGACCTGCAGCTCGCCGCTGCGAATGTCCAGCGCCACCACGCCGCGGACCGAGCCGTCCTCGATCAGCAGGCGGGTCACGAAGCGCTCGTCGTAGCGCACGATGCGGTCGAACTGCATCGAGTGCTGGAAGAGGCTGTGCAGCATGTGGAAGCCGACCTTGTCGGCCGCGTACCAGGTGCGCTTGGTGGTCATGCCGCCGAAGGCCCGGGTCGCCACCGTGCCGTCCTCGTTGCGGCTCCAGGGGCAGCCCCAGTGCTCCAGGAGGGTCAGCTCCTTGGGCGCCTCTTCGACGAAGTAATCGATGACGTGCTGGTCGGCGAGGAAGTCGGAGCCCTTCACGGTGTCGTAGCCGTGCATCTCCAGGCTGTCGTCTTCGCGGGCGATCGCGGCGGCCCCGCCCTCGGCGGAGACCGTGTGGCTCCGCATGGGGTAGACCTTGGACACCATCGCTACGGTGATGTTCGGGTCTTCTTCGATGGCGGCGATGGCGGCCCGGATGCCAGCGGCCCCGCCCCCGACGACGACGACATCGTGCTGGATGACTTCCACGCGAGTGCTCCTGGATTCGACGTTTGATTGTTAGCGAACGAAACGGCGCGTGAAAAGGTAAACTACCGAAAACGCATTCAAAACGGAGGATTGGGCGGTGATTCGCGAACGCTTCTCCCTGACCGGTAAGACGGCCTTGGTCACCGGTGCCTCGCGCGGCATCGGCCGGGCCATCGCCTTGGGCTTCGCCGAGCACGGTGCCGACCTGGTGCTCTCCTCGCGCAAGGCCGCGGACCTGGAAGCGGTTGCCGAGGAGATCCGGGCCCTTGGGCGCAGCGCCACGGTGGTGCCCGCCAACGTGAGCCGCGCCGAGGAGATCGACGCCCTGGCCACGACGCTCGACGAGCGCGGCCTGGCCATCGACGTGCTGGTGAACAACGCGGGGACCAACCCCGTGATGTCCGCGATCGTCGATCTGGAGCCCCGCGCGTGGGCCAAGATCATGGACACCAACCTCACCGGGCCGTTCCTGCTGTGCCGCGCCCTGGCTCCCGGCATGGCGAAGCGCGGCAGCGGCTCGATCATCAACGTGGCCTCCAACGGCGGGATCCAGCCGGCCCCCGGTATCGGCGCCTACTGCGTGTCCAAGGCCGCGCTGATCCACCTGACGCGCTGCCTGGCGACGGAGCTGGGCCCCAGCGGCGTGCGGGTCAATGCCATCGCACCAGGCCTGGTGGAGACGAAGTTCGCCGAAGCCCTGTTCCAGGGGCCGGGCTACCAGGAGTTCATGAAACGAAACCCGCTGCGCCGCCACGCCCAGCCCGAGGAGATCGCCGGCACCGCCCTGCTCCTGGCCAGCGACGCCGGCAGCTACGCCACCGGCGAAGTCATCGTCCTGGACGGCGGCTCCAGCCTCTAACCGGAACCTAAGGACCGTCCCCTTTTTAGGTTTCTGGTTAGGGCACCAGGGGGGCGGGGGGGCAGTCGGAGCCGTCGCCGCCGGGGAGCTCGAGCTTGCAGGTGCCGATGGGACCGGTGTCCAGGGCGCTGGTGTCGGCGTCGCAGAGGCCGTCGCAGAAGTTCTCGATCTGGCCACCGGGCTGCAGGAACTGGGCGAGCTGCATGAAGGACGCCGGGATCGACGCGCGCCGGGCGTGGGGGTCGCAACGGCTCGGCACCGCCGGCTTGTTCGCCAGAGGCGGAATGATCTGCGCGTGGGTCGGATCGTTCGGACCCAGGGAGCCGGTGTCGTAGACCACGTAGGCCGAGGGCAGCGGCCCCGCCACGTCGGCGATCTGCGGCAAGCCCGGCAGGAACGAGCCCACCAACTGGGGCAGCTTGAGCGTGCGCGCCATGATCTCCGTGGCCTGGTTCGAGACCTGCTGGTCCAGATGCGCCTGGGTCACCAGCATCTTCTTGGCGCTGGTGCCCGGCAGCGGGTTCTCGGTGATGTGGGTCGCGTAGCCGGAGGGCTCGCCGGTCGTCCACAGATCCTCCAGAAGCGTGACCCCCAGGGCCTGGACCAGCGGATCGAGGCCGATCGTGAAGTCCAGTGCCAGGTTGAAGATGATGAACGGCTTGGCCCGCTGCAGCAGCAGGCCGCCGAAGTTCATCGCCGGGACGTCCACGTTGAAGCGTTCCACATCGTCGGTCACCGCGGCAAAGAACGTGCCCATGATGCCGCCCAGGCTGATGCCGAAATAGGGCATGTCCCCGCCCACGGCGAAGACACCATGGCCGCCGTTCTCCAACGGAGCCTGAAACCACGGGTTCGAGTTGAAGAGCCCCTGCTTCATCATCCGCGCCAGGATCGTCTGGTTCAAGACGCCCTGCATCCAGCGGTGGGGCAGTGCGGGGAAGTTCATGAGCTTGATCACGATGGTGTTCACGATGAAGCTGGTATTGCCCGAGAGGAAATCCTCCGAGTCCGGGTCCGCCTTGCCGCGCCAGTGGGTTCCGCCGGTGATCTTGGCGGGCGCTCCGATGTCGTAGTCGTCGTTGGCGCCGGTGATGGACCGGTTCATGTCGCTGCCAAACGCGGGTCCATTGCCGAAGAGCCCGTGGCCGGCCACCATGGCGCTGACCGGTGCGTCCAGGGCGGCGCAGGGGATCGAGATCCCGAACTCGGCGTTGGTGGTCGTCGTGAAGACCGGCGTGAAGTCGTCCGCCGGATCGAGAACCCGGTACGACGGCTCGACACCGCGCGCGTCGGGATTCGCGGGATCGGGGACCTCGGGATCCAGGCTCAGGAAGAGCGGCACGGGATAGGTGCCGCGCACCTCACGCCAGATGTTCTGACCTTCCGCGGAGCAGTCGAACTCCTCACTCCTGCTCTCGTCGATCACGCCGCCCATGCCGGGGGCCTGGGCGGCCAGCCAGTCGTAAGCCTGGTCGCGCATCGAGACCATCTGGCCGGTGGTGTTGTAGTCGCTCGCCACCGTGAAGTCGAAGGCCAACACCAGGTCCTCGCGGTCGATGCCCGCCTTGCGCAGCTTGCGGAACAGGAGCTCGAAGTGCTCGCGACGCTCCTCGATCTGGTCGATGGTGCTGGGCGTGCCGTCGCACAGGGCGCGGAAAGCCGGCTCCGGCTCGACGGCGGCCCCGTTGTCGTCGACCAGGTTGCGCATCGCCACGATGTAGCGGTGCCCGGGAAGCAGCGAGCGGGCGGGGCGCAGGAAGACCGTCCTGCGGTCCACGTTGTCCGCCCGCGCGTCGTTCTCGGTCCAGTGGAGCACGCGCTCGAACGTCCCGTAGGGACCCCTCTCCAGCAGTACGCTCGGGCTGTCGGGGGAGAGCGAGGTGTGGTCCGTGGAGCGGTTGGCCTCGGGCAGCAGGCGCACCGTTTCAGCATCGTACTGGTAGAGCTTGAGGTCGACGTAGGAGATCTGCAACTGCTCGGCAAGAAACTCCAGAAACCGCTGAGAGCTCAGGAAGCCGAGTTCGATCAGGGTGTTGCCGAGCTTGTTGCCGGTCTTCTTCTGGGTGGCCAGGGCCTTGTCGAGCTGCTGCTCGGTAATGATGCCATTCTGGACCAGCAGATCGCCGATACGTATTTTTTTGCGGACGTTCAGGGGTTTGGTCTCTGCCATGGCCGTTTTTCCCGTTGCAAAATTCAAAGACATCAGTTCCTAGCCCCGATTACTCATGAGGATTTGTCGCGAAACCGCTAAGTGTACGCCAGATCGTGCTAAGCGCAGCGACGCGCGCTGCAGGCGTACTGGTAAGTACGTCGAAGCGCAAGGAGTGAGCACGGCGCGAGATGGCGTGCAATTGGCGGTTGTAGCAGAATCATTCATGAATAATCTGGGCCAGCCTTTCCAGCTGCTGCTGCACGTAATATTCGAGCTCCCGGCTCAGGTCCCGACAGGCCAGGGCCTTCTCAAAGGCCGGCACCGCCTCGGAGGGTCGACCGGCGTTTTCCTGGGCGATCGCCAGCCCCATCCACCACAGCCCCATGCGCGGGTAGTGGCGCACCACCTCGCCGTAGGTCGCAGCGGCCTCGGAATAGGCGCCATGGTGCTGCAGCACACCCGCCAGCAGGGCATGGTATTCAGGATCGGCTGAGACCTCGGGGGAATGCTCGTTTTTCAGCACCCTGACCGCGTGGCCGTAGTCCCCCCGGTCGACCAGCAGCCGGGCGTACCCCTTGCGGAAAGGGATATGCTTGGGGAAAATATCGACCCCTTCGGCATACAGTTCGAGGGCCTCGCCGGTGCGGCCGCGGTTGACCAGCAGCCGGGCCAGCAGTTCGCGGGCCTTGAGATGCACAGGGTTCAGGGCCAGGGCCCTGGTCAGCTTAGCCTCGGCCTTCTGCAGCTGGCCGGTCTTGACCCCTTCGACCCCGTCGGCAAAGGCGAAGCCGGCCTCTTCGGCGGGGCTCACCGGATGCCGGTTCATGGTCAACTGGCCGGCAGCGGTCTCGGGAGCTGCAGCCTTCTTGATTACAGGCGCTTCCACCGCCCCTTTTCGGGCCTGCTCCCACACGTCCGGCTCCATGACCGGAACGGCCATCAGCGAGGCGACGGGGGGTTCGGCCTCGATTTCGAGCACCAGGCGGTGACCGAAAGCGCCGTCGGGGCGCAGGGTTAAATCGCGGTAGCTGACCGCCAGCCCGAAGGACAGGGCCACACGGGTCGCTGAGCCCGATGTCACGACGCTCGAGGCAGTGACCAGTTCGCCGCCATGCTCGAGCCCGGATGCCAGGTCCCGACCGGCCACGCCGGGGAGGTCGATGACCAGCCTGTGGCCAGCCTCTTGCGCATCGACCCGGTAGCTGAAGGGCGCATCGAGCTCGGCGACAAAACGCAGCCCCCGCTCGTTGTCGACCAGGCGCAGACCGAGCAATGCCG
>CAMYOO010000237.1 GCA_947260035.1 uncultured delta proteobacterium | reverse complement strand
GGTCGTTGAAAATCGCCTGCCGGGCCAGGGCGTTGAGTGAGATGGCCATCGGCGAGGTGCGGCCGGTGCCGGCGATGGGAATGATGCTGCGGACCATCTCGGGGTAGAGGATGCTCCATTCGACGGCCTGCATCGCCCCCATGCTGCCGCCGATGACGGTGAGCAGCGAGTCGATGCCGAGGCGGTCGAGGAGCAGTTTCTGGGCCCGCACCATGTCGCGCACCATGATCACCGGAAACGACAGGTTGTAGGGCTTGCCGGTGCGCGGGTTGGTACTGGTCGGCCCGGTCGAGCCCTTGCAGGAGCCGATGACGTTGGAGCAGAGGACGAAGAAGCGGTCGGTATCGAGGACCTTGCCCGGGCCGATCATGTCGTCCCACCACCCCGGCTTGCGGTCCTGCTCGGTGTGGCGGCCGGCGGCGTGGGCATCGCCGGTCCAGGCGTGGGTGACCAGAATGGCGTTGGACCTGTCGGCGTTGAGGGTGCCGTAGGTTTCGTAGGCAATGCTTAAGGGGCCGAGCAGCCGTCCGCTCTCGAGCTGCAGTTCGGTGTCGAACTCGGCGATTTCTGTCTTTACGATGCCTACGGAATTGTTCAATATCGTGCTCCACAACTGAAAAAAGGCCCCTTCTCGTAATGAGAAGGGGCCTTTTAGATACAGGTGCTGGTGTGTATCTGTTTCGGCTCCGTCCTCATCTCTCCTCCACAGGCAACCAGCGCCGGGAGTAGGAATTAGCACCTGGCATTCACCCTGAATCTGACATGGGTGAATCGGTTGCTGTGGCTTCGCAGGGCCTTTCCCTCCACCACTCTTGATAAAGACTACATATTTTGAGTTTTTTACTCTAATTGAAATAGCCGGCCTTGTCAAACGGATTCAGCTGGCCATGGCGCACCGCGAGTTGTTCCTGGACCGGCCCGGCGACGCCGCCGAGCGTCTGCGCCACGCCTTGGAGCGCAAGGAAACCTGGGAGGGCCGCTACCTGCTGGCGGTGGCCGAGCTGCGCCTGCGTCGCCTGGAGGCTGCGACCCAGTCCTGCGACCGCGCCCGCGAGCTGGCGCCCACCTGGGTACGGCCCCTCGAGGAGCTCGACGCGCGCATCCACCTGGAGTCGCGTCGCTTCACGGATGCCGTCCTCGGCCTGCGACTCCTGCGCCAGCTGGGGGGGCCGCTTGGCGAGAACCAGCGCGTGATGTTGGCCCGAGGCCTCTACGGCCAGAAGCGGCCGGCCGCAGCGCGGCGCGTACTGGAGCCCGTGCTCGCCGGTCCACGGCCGCCCGCGGCCGCCGTGCTGACCTGGGCCCAGCACGAGCGGGCCCGAGAGACGGACCGCTCCCACGCGTTGCTGCAGGATCTCCTCGAGCGCGAACCCCGGCAGCGCCGCGCGTTGCGCTACCTGACCGAGCTGGACCTGGTCGCCGATCGTCGCGCGCAAGCCCTGGCGCGTCTGGATGCCGTTCCCGATGCATCGCAGGACGACTTCGTCCGGCTCCTGCGGGCTGGCGTGCTGCAGGCGTCCGACGATCCGGCCCGCGCCGAGGCGGAGCTGACCACCCTGACCGAGCGCTCGCCGCCCTACCCCCCCGCCGTCACCCAACTGGTCGGGCTCTACACGTCACAAGGTCGTATCGACGAGGCCATTGCGTCCCTGGAACGCTCGGCGACGCGCGCCGCCTTGACCACGCCCCACCGCGTGCTCCTGGCGCGGCTGCAGATGGAACGGGGCCGCCTGGACGAGGCGCGCGCGCTGCTGGAAGCGGCCCTGGCGGAACGCTCGGACCTGCCCGGCGCCAAGAACGACCTGGCCTACGTCCTGGCGATCCAGGGCGTCGAGCTCGACCGGGCGCTCCAGCTGGCCCAGGAGGCCTATCAGGCACTCGACGACGAAGCCGCAACGGCGGACACCCTGGGCTTCGTCTACCTGCGCAAGGGCCTCCACGACGCGGCGGCCCGGCAGTTCGACCTGGCCGTGGAGCTGGCCAACGATGCCGGCGCGCCGCCGCGCTGCGCCTGGATCCGGCCTTTCCAGAGGCCGAGGCCGCGCGCCGGGCCCTGGCGCTCGCCCGTCTCCGTTCCCGGGCTGCGGCCTCGGATCCTTCTTAGCCGTCCGCCCCCGCTTGAACCCCGCGCCCGGATCGGCTTGGCTACCGGCGTGGCAGAATTGCTCTGGGAGCCCTCGCCCGAGCGGGTGGCGAACGCACGAATCACCGCCTTTCAGCGGCGCATCGAGAACCAGCTGGGTCGGCGCTTCGACGGCTACGCCGACCTCTGGCGCTGGTCGGTGGAGGACCCCGGCGCGTTCTGGGCGGCGCTCTGGGAGGCCAGCGAGCTGCGCACCCAGCACCCGTATCGGCAGGTGGTGGACGATCCGCAGCGCCTGCCCGGCGCGCGCTGGTTCGAGGGCGCGCGGCTGAACTTCGCCGAGAACCTGCTGCGTCGAGACGACGACGGCATCGCGGTGGTGGCGCGCAGCGAGGGCACCGCTGCGCAGCGAATCAGCTTTCGCGAGCTGCGCCGCAGCGTGGCGCGCCTGGCGCGCGGGATGCGCGCCTCCGGCATCGTGCCCGGCGATCGCGTGGCCGGGTTCCTGCCCAACATCCCCGAGGCCCTGATCGCCATGTTGGCCAGCACCAGCGTGGGCGCGGTCTGGTCCTCCTGCTCGCCGGACTTCGGCGTAGCCGGCGTGCACGACCGCTTCGGACAGATCGAGCCCAAGCTGCTGTTCAGCGCCGACGGCTACGTGTACGGCGGCAAGCGCATCGACTCGCGGCCGATCGCCGCAGAGCTGGCGCGCCGCATGCCCTCGGTGGAGCACCGGATCAGCGTGCCGCACCTGGGCTGCGGCGGAGACGACGGTGGGACCCCGTGGGCCGAGTGGCTCGGAGACGACGACGATCCGGAGCTGCGCTTCGAGTCCCTGCCGTTCGATCACCCGGTCTACATCCTCTACTCGTCGGGAACCACGGGCGTGCCCAAGTGCATCGTGCACGGCGCCGGCGGACTGCTGCTCCAGCACTGGAAGGAGCACGCCCTGCACACGGACCTGGGGCCCGAGGACCGGCTCTTCTACTTCACCACCTGCGGGTGGATGATGTGGAACTGGCTGGTGGGAGCCCTGGGGGTCGGGGCCGGCATCGTGCTCTACGACGGATCGCCGTTTGCGCCGGACGGGGGCGCCCTGTTCCGCATGGCGGAGGAGGAGGAGGTGAGCGTCTTCGGCACCAGCGCCCGCTTCCTGGCCGCGGCCGAGAAGGCGGGCGTCTCGCCGCGCCGCGAGAGCGAGCTGCCGCGGCTGCGCAGCCTGCTCTCGACCGGCTCACCGCTGTCGGTCGAGGGATTCCACTACGTGTACCGCGAGATCAAGTCGGACCTGTGCCTCTCGTCCATCGCCGGGGGCACCGATATCTGCTCCTGCTTCTTTCCCGGCCAGTGCCGCGGCCTGGGCATGGCGGTCCAGGCTTGGGACTCCCAGGGCCACGCGCGGATCGGCGAGAAGGCCGAGCTGGTCTGCACCCGCGCCGCGCCCTGCATGCCGGTCCGCTTCTGGAACGACCCCGATGGAAGCCGCTACCGCTCCGCGTACTTCGAGCGCTTTCCCGGCGTCTGGCACCACGGCGACTTCGTCGAGATCACGCCGGAGGGCGGCGCGATCGTCCATGGCCGCTCCGACACCACCCTGAACCCGGGCGGCGTGCGCATCGGCACCGCGGAGATCTACCGACCGGTGGAGGGCATGGACGAGATCGAGGATGCCCTGGTCGTGGGCCAGGACTGGGACGGCGATGTGCGCGTGGTGCTGTTCGTGAAGCTGCAGGCGGGCAGTGAGCTGGACGCGGAGCTGGAGGCGCGACTGCGCGACAGCATCCGCCGACGCGCCACACCGCGCCACGTGCCGGCGCGGATCGTGGCGGTGGACGACATCCCGTACACGCGCAGCGGCAAGAAGGTGGAGCTGGCGGTGCGCGACGTGGTGCACGGGCGCCCGGTGGCCAACCGGGAGGCCATCGCCAACCCCGAGGCCTTGGACTGCTTCCTCGACCGGGAGGAGCTGCGCAGCTAGGAGCGCGCCTGCTCGTCCCAGTGGCGGCGCAGACGCACCGCGGCCTCGAACAGCGGAAGCGCATCCACGCTCTCGTCCCAGGAGCCTCCCCGCAACTCCCGGTAGGCGCGCTCTACGTTGAAGACCAGGCGCTCGGGCTGGGTCCAGTCGGCGTAGGGCCCGAGGTCGATGCGGCGCGCAGCCTCCTCTGCGGGAATCTCCTGCTCGAAGAAGCGCCGCGACTCGTCCAGCACGTAGCGCAGGTAGTCGCGCAGCTCGAGCGCGGCCTCGGGACCGCACGGAACGCCGTGGCCGGGCACGATCAGCGGCGCCAGCGAAGCGATGCGCTCCAGCGCCTCACACCAGCGCTCGGTGGTTCCCTCCCAGCCGATCGGCGTGCAGTGGTGGAAGAGCACGTCGCCGGCGAAGACGACCCCGTCCTCCCGCAGGTGCACCACCAGATCGCCGCCGGTGTGGGCCGGGCCCACGAAGATCAGCTCGGCGGGCCGGCCGTCCAGATCCAGGGTCAGCCCCTCGTCACCGACGAGCCGATTGGGCGGCGTGACCTCCACGTCGGAGAAGTCGAAGGCGCTCACGTCATCGGCGAACCAGCGCTGGCCCGGCGGCAGGTCCGGCGCCTTGCGCATGGCTTCGAGCAGCTGCGGGGAAAGGTCGCGGGTCATGGCCTCGGCGCAGAAGCGGTGCCCGTAGATCTCCGCGTCGCGCAGGAGCTGGTTGCCCCAGGTGTGATCCACGTTGTGATGGGTGTTGACCAGCCGGCGCGGTGCGCCGGCGGCGCCGCCGGCAACGCCGGCAACGCCAGCGTATAGGTCGAGCGCACGCCGGGTGCTGCGCACGTCCATCAGCGTGTCCACCACCAGACCGCCGCCCCGGGCGACGAAGCCCGAGTTGCTCCAGCCCCAGCCCCGGTCGGGCTGCAGGCAGGCATAGACACCCGAAGCGACCTCCCGTAGCTCCATGACGACCTCCCTACGAACCGTTGCCCGGACGCTTCACCGAGAGCCGGATCTGGCTGGGCGATACGTCCAGGACGCGCAGGCCCTCAGGATGCTGCACGTCGGACGGGCTCACGGTGAAGGTGCGGCGTCCCAGCTGGACCAGCAGCGCGTCCACTCGCACCGCTGTCTCGTTCAGGTCCGCCAGGACGAGACGGCTGCGCCGCCCCTCGAGCACCACCGTAACCTCGGACGGCGACACCGTCTCCAGCTCGAAGCCATCGGGCAGGTTCGCCACCACGACGGGGATCTGCCGCTCCAGCTCGCCCACACTGGCGCCCGGCACCACGACCAGCCACATGGCCGCCGCTGCCACCACGGCGACCAGGGCCTCCGGCCAGCGCGCGACGAGACCACGCAACGCGCCGCGAGGCGCCGGAGCCGTACCCGCGGCGAACTGACGCAGCTCCTGGCTCAGCGCCTCGGGACCGGGCAGCGGCGTCAGCCGACCGTCGCGGGCCAGGGACACCACACCCCGCTCCTCGGATACCACCACCACCAGCGAGTCGGACTGCTCCGCCAGGCCCAGTGCCGCTGCGTGGCGCGTGCCGCCTCCCCGGAGGGCCGCACGGTTGTCCGACAAGGGCAGGTGCACGGCGAAGCGCACGATCCGATCGCCCTGGATCAGCACTGCGCCGTCGTGCCCGGGCGAGTTGGGGTCGAACAAGGAGAGCAGCAGCGGCTCCGAGAGCTGAGCGTCCAGCTTCACGCCGCCCTCCAGATGGCGCTCCAGCGGCTCGCGGCCCGGCAGCACCAGCAGAGCGCCACGGCGCGTCTCGATCAGGCGCGTGACGCTGCGGACCACGACGTCCAGCGCCGTCTCCGGCGCGGTTGGCGCACGGCGCCGCAAGCCCCATACGCCGATCTGCTCCACCAGGCGACGCAGGTCGTCCTGGAACACCACCACCAGCACGATGACGAAGACGGCGAAGAAGGCGCGCAGCAGGCTGGCGGTCAGCGGGAACTGGAAGCGCAGGGCCGCCAGGTAGATCAAGCCCAGGAACGCGAAGCCCACCAGGGCCAGGGTCGCGCCGGAGCGGCGCAGCACGACGATGGCTAGCCAGAGCAGGAAAGCCACCAGCCCCACGTCCACCGCATCGAGGATCCGGAGATCCGGGAGCGCTTCCATGCGGGCGAACCATAGACGCTCGGGCCGCCGGCTGCCGCCTCAACTGGCCTGTCCGGAGCGCCGATGGGTCGAAGATGCGCCGTTGGATCGCACTGTGCAGCGTCGCCTTCCTGCTGGGGGGCTGCTTCGTCCTGGACGAAATCGACGCGGGTCAGGAGATCCTCAAGCAGCACGCCCCCAAGGACGCGGCGGAGGCCGAGGAGGATCCCTCCGGGAAGGACTCGCCCGGCTTCCTGGATCGCGCCAAGCGCTTCTGGGCCGGGCTGAGAAGCGACAAGCAGGGGCGCACGGGTGGCCGGGCGAACGATTCGCCGCCGCCCCACCCGGACAACACCCTGGTCCGCTGTGACGTCCAGGGCCGCCTGGAGTTCACGCGCAAGTTCACCTGCCAGCGCAAGGGCGGCAAGGTCCTGGGCCCCATGCACACCTCGAAGCGCTAGGCGCCCCCAGGGGCCCCGGAGCGGGCCCCGCGGGCTGCCGGAGGAAGGGGGTAGTGGCGATAGCCCCCATCTTGCGTATGGTCCCGGGTGATGGCAGCCCGGTCCTCGCGGACCGGGGCGCGCGAAGAGGGCGGCTCTCGCCGGGAACTGATCGACCCGGCCGACCTAGAAGCCGCTGCGCAGCGCCTCGGCATCGAGCAGCTCCATGCGGAGCAGGAAGACGTGCTCGGCGGTGTATTCGCCGGGCGCGACGTCCTCATGGTGCTTCCGACCGGATTCGGGAAATCGGCCTGCTACCAGATTCCCAGCATGGTTCTGCCCCAGCCGGTGCTGGTGATTTCGCCGCTGCTGGCCCTGATGCGCGACCAGGAGGAGAAGCTCCTGGCCCGGGACATCCCGGTGGTGCGCCTGGACGGCACCGTGCGCGGCAAGAAGCGGGTCGCGGCCTTCGAGCGCATCGCTTCCGGCGGACCGCTGCTGGTGATGACCACGCCGGAGACCGCCGACGCGCCGGAGCTGGGCGAGGCCCTCGAGAAGTCCGGCATCTCCCTCGTAGCGGTGGACGAGGCCCACTGCATCTCCGAGTGGGGCCACGACTTCCGCCCTGCCTACCGGCGCCTGGGACCCCGGCTGCGCGAGCTGGGCGGCCCCCCGGTGCTGGCGCTGACCGCCACGGCGACGCCCCACGTGCGCGAGTCCATCGTCAAGACGCTGCGCATGCGAGACCCCGTCGTGGTGGCCGACTCGCCGCACCGGGACAACCTGGCCTTCGAGGTGCTGTGGTGCGAGGGCGACGCGCGACTGCGCGCCCTGGTGCGCCTGGTCCGCCGGCTGCGCCGGCCGGGAATCGTCTACTGCACCACCACCCGCGAGGTGGACGAGGTCTACACCATCCTGCGACGCTTCAAGGTGCCCGCCACCCGCTACCACGGGAAGATGACGGCCGCCGAGCGCAACAAGGAGCAGGCCAGCTTCATGCGTCGGGGCCGGCGCAGCGTGATGATCGCGACGAATGCCTTCGGCCTGGGTATCGACAAGAGCGACATCCGCTACGTGTTGCATGCCCAGGGTCCGGCCTCGCTGGAGCAGTACGTGCAGGAGGCGGGCCGCGGCGGCCGCGATGGCCGGCGCGCCAACGCCATCCTGCTCTTCGACGAGGCCAACCGCGCGGTGCACGAGCTCCTGCTCGCGCGCAGCCGCGTGCGCCCCGACCAGCTCTACCGCCTGGGCAGCGCCCTGTCGGCATGGGCCGACGAAGGCCGCGCACCGTCGCTGGAAGCGCTGGCCCTGTCGGCCGACATGGGACCCCGCATCACAGCCGCGTTGCTGGCCACGCTGGAGGAAGCCGGCCTGGTGCGTCGCCAGCGGGGCGTCGAGGAAATCGAGATCCTGTGCCCCCCGGACTCCATCGAGCAGGAGGCGCGCACCCTGGCATCGCAGTTCGAGCGGCTCAAGCGCGAGGACTCGCGCCGGCTGGACGCGGTGGCGGCCTACGCCGACGCGGGGCGCTGCCGTGCCCAGTTCCTGCAGGACTACTTCGGCGAGGACGAGGGCGAGCCCTGCGGGCTGTGCGACGCCTGCCTCCAGAAGTCCGAACGACCCTCCAGCTTCTTCGCACCGATCTTCAACCCGAATCCCCCCAAGCGAAAGAAGCCGCGAAGCGGCAAGGGCCGCGGACGCGGTCGTGGCCGCGGCCAGGGCCAACGCGGCGAGGGCCAACGCGGCGAGGGCCAACGGGCAGAGGGCCGGAGCGGTGAAAGCCGGCGCGGCGGACGCCGACGACGGGGTGGCCGCGCCGCGTCGGCGCAAGGCAGCGACGAAGCCAAGACGCAGACCCACGAGGCCGGCGCCGACGGCGCAAGCGTCGACGGCGCGCGCCGCCGACGCGGTCGAAGGGGCGGCCGCCGACGCGGGCGGCGAGGCGGCCGTGGCCGGCCGAGAGGCGACCCGCGCAACGAGTCCAACGACGAGCCCCGCCCCGAAGGCGACGGCGCCTGCACAATGGTACGAGTCAACTAACGGGACAGTCCCTTTAGTTGACAGTTCTCCGCGTCAACTAAAGGGACTGTCCCGTTAGTTGACGAC
>CAMYOO010000236.1:6593-11592 GCA_947260035.1 uncultured delta proteobacterium | reverse complement strand
GACCGCGGTCAGGGTCACGTAGCTGGCCGCCAGCGTGCGCCCGAGCGAGCCGAGATCGAGATCGAACGCCACGATGGCGGCCCAGAACGGCACGACCGAAAGCACCAGCCAGAGGAGGATCGAGTGGACGAAGATCCAGAACAGGTGGCCCCCGCGGGAAATGGCGCCCAAGCCCTCGGCGAAGCTGCCCACCATCTCCTGCACGCGCAGGGCCAGGGGCTCCGAGAAGCGGCCGACCACCGCACCGCTCAGCCGGACCAACGCATCGGGCCAGAAACGCAGGGCGGCCACGAAGGCCATCGGAGCGGAGAGCACGAACAGCAGCGGCACGCCGATCGCAACGCCCTCGGCACCCAGACGAAGCCCGTAGACGCCGACGATCGTGCCCACCAGCAGCAGGAAGACCGCGCTGTCGATGACCCGCTCGAGGATGACGGTTCCGAACACCGCAGAGCTCGAGACCCCGACTTCGCGGGCCAGGTACCAGGCGCGGATCACCTCGCCCACCCGCAGCGGGATCAGGTTGTTGGCCATGAAGCCCACGGCCGTCGCGCGGAAGAGCGGCCCGACGGGAACCGGGTGGATGGGGTCGGTCAGGTAACGCCAGCGCACCGCGCGGATCCACAGGGCGCCCAGGTGGGCCGGGATCGAGATGCCCAGCAGGAGGGGCCAGTTCGCCTGGGCGATGGCCTTGCCCACCTCGGAGAAGGAGACGTCGCGCAGCGCCAGCCACAAGAAGAGCGCCGTGATGGCCAGCCCCAGCCAGACGCGCGGATCTCGAGCGCGCTTCACGGAGAGCTCTCGCGGCGCCGACGTGCTTCGTCGGCGTCCCGCGCGATCTGTGTCCGCAGCGCCTCCGCGTCCGAGAACTTCCGTTCGTCGCGCAGACGCGCCTCGAACGATAGCTCGACGCGCTTTCCGTAGAGGTCGCCCTCGAAGTCCAACAGGTGCGCCTCCGCCAGCACGCGGTCGCCGGCATCGAAGGTGGGGCGCCTGCCCACGTTCACCACGGCATCGTGCACTTCCGGCGCCTTGGACGGATCGGCATACACCATCCGAACGCGGCCCGCGTAGACGCCGGAGCGCGGAAGCACCTCGTTCTCGGGCTCCAGGTTGGCTGTGGGAAAGCCGATCGTGCGACCCCGCTGGTCGCCCTTGATCACCCGGCCCCGAATCGTATAGGGCCGACCCAGCAGCCGCGCCGCGTCGGCTACGTCCCCGGCAAAGATCAGCTCCCGGATCCGCGTGGAGTTGACGTCCTGTCCCGCGACCGTGACTTCCGGGATGATCGTGACCGAGAAGCCCAGATGGGGACCCAGCTCCGTCAACGAGCGCATCGAGCCTTCGCGGTCCTTTCCGAAATGGAAGTCGTAGCCGACGTAGACCTCCAGCGGCCCGATCCGTTGGTGCAGATGCTCCCGCACGAACTGCTCGGGGGAGATGGACGCAAAGCCGCGATCGAAGGGCTCCACGATCGTCACATCCACACCAAACGACGCCAGACCCTCGAGCTTCTGATCCCGGGTGGTCAGCAGCGCCGGGGCGTCGTGCGGGCGCAGGACCTTCCGAGGATGCGGGTCGAACGTGTATACCACGGCTTCACCATTCAGCGTACGCGCGCGACCGATGACGGTCTGCATGATGGCGCGATGCCCGAGGTGAAGACCATCGAAGTTCCCGATCGTAAGGACCGGGCGCGCCAGCTTGCGATCCAGCGCTCCGCTTCCCGAGAAAACCTGCAATGCTAGACTCCGCCGCGTGCGAATCCTATCGCGGTACGTGCTCGTCCGCTTCCTCAGCTGGTTCGGCCTGACGCTCGTGGTGCTCGCTGCGGGCATCACGATCGCGGAGATGCTCCTCCACCTGGACGACCTGGCCGACGACGCCGAAGGCCTCGGCGGAGCCATGCGCTTCCTGGCGATACGCGTGTGCGCCTACTACCTCCCGATCCTGATTCCCATTGCGTCCTTCATGGCCACCTATCTCTCGCTGGGGATCTCGGCACGCTGGCTGGAGATCACCGCGACCAAGGCAGGCGGGATATCACCGCTCCGCGTTACCGCGCCCGTCCTGCTGGCCGCCGCGGGCCTCTCGGGAGTGGCCCTCCTGGTCAACGAAACCGTGGTTCTCCAGGCAGAGCGAGCCTGGAGGCAGCACCTGTCGGGGGCCGAGGACGACATCGAGTTCCGCCGCGGATCCTTCTGGTACGCCACCGGCAACCTCATCTACAACGTGGGCAACGCCGACCCGGATAAGCAGGTCCTGCACAATCTGCGGATCTTCGAGAAAGACGACAACGGCCGGCTCCTTCGGCGCATCTATGCGGGCCTGGCGCGGGCCAAGGACGGCGACCTCGAGCTCTTCGACGCCACCGAGATCCGCTTCCATCCCGAGGATCCGCGCTCCGTCCCCGAGAAGACCTGGAGCAGCCAGCTCCTGCTGGATACGAACTCGGCGAGCTCCAACCCCACGCTCCTGGAGGCCGACGCCACCACCCTGGCGCTACCCAGCCTGCGCGAATTCATCGCCCAGCGCGCCGCCGCCGGCGGGGACGTGTCCCGCTTCGTCTCGCTGTTCCACTCGCGGCTCAGCGATCCCTTCGCGGTGTTTCTGCTGGCGCTGCTCGCGATCCCCTTCGCGCTGAAGGTCGAACAGACGCGAAGCCTGGCCGTGCCCGCCCTGCAAGGAGTGGGCGTCCTGCTGGTCTACTGGTCGTTCCGCAGCGGCGCCGCCCTGCTGGGCGTCTCGGACCCGGGCAGCGCCGTCTTGACGCCGTGGCTGGTGCTGCTGGCCTTCCTGGGCCTGGGCGCCTGGCGCTACGCGCGCGTTCCCGCCTAGGGCTGCGGATCCGGGGGCGCACTGGGGGCGACCCCTACCGGCGCGGGCGCCGGCGCCTCGGCGCTGGGCGCCTGCATGACCCGGAAGAACTCGCTGCTGGGGGGCAACACCATGGTGGTGCCCTTGCCGATGGTCTTGCGGTAGGCCTCCAGGCTGCGCACGAAGCTGTAGAACTCGACATCCTCGTTGTAGGCGTCGGCGTAAATTCCGGCGGCGCGCGCATCGCCTTCACCGCGTAGGACCTCGGCGTCCTTGCGCGCGTCGGCCACCGTGACCAATGCCTCGCGGTCGGCCGCGGCGCGGATCGTCCGGCCCTGCTCGTCGCCTTCGGCGCGGTACTTGCGCGCCAGGCGCTCGCGCTCGGTCCGCATCCGGGCGTACACGTTCTGGGTCGTTGCGGCCGGAAGCTCGGTGCGGTTGATTCGCACGTCGCGGATGGCGATGCCGTTGCCGGCCAGCTCCTCGCTCACCTCCTTGCTGATTTGGCTCATGATCTCGATGCGGGCATCGGTCAACACCTCGGGAATCGTGCGCCGGCCGATCACGTCGCGAACGTCCGCGCGAACCACCTCGTCGATTCGCGACTCGGCCTGCTTCATGCCCCCCGGGAACGACGCAAAGAAGCGCAGCGGATCCTCGATTCGCCAGATCACGTAGCTGTCCACGAGGAGCCGTTCCTGATCCCGGGTCTGAATCTTGCTGGGCGCGGTGTTCAGGTAGAGGTAACGCGCATCGAAGGACAGCACGTTGTCCAGCAGCGGAACCCGCCACGACAGGCCGGGCTCGACCTGGACGTTGACCGGGTTGCCAAACAGCAGCACGACCTTCTGGCGGCCCTCCGGCGTGTAGAGAACCGGACCGATGCCAAGGCTCCCGGCCCAGACCAGCGCCGCCAGCGTCGCGAGCGTAACGAGCAGTATCAGGAGCAGGCGCCTCATCGCGCTTCCCCCGCGCTGCCGGATGAACGTCCCAGGGGCAGGTAGGGCAACACGTTGGCCGTGCCGGGCTCGATGATCACCATCTCCACGTCGGGAAGCACCTGCTCCATGGTCTCCAGGTAGAGCCGCTTGCGCGTCACCTCCGGCGCCTTGCGGTACTCGACCAGCAGCGCCGTGAAGCGCGTCGCCTCGCCCGTCGCGTCCGCGACCTTCGTGTCCCGGAAGGCCTCGGCCGCCTGGCGAAGCTCCGTGGCCTCGGCGCGGGCCTTGGGCAGCACCTCGTTGGCGTAGCCTTCGGACTCGTTGATCTTGCGGCTGCGGTCCTGGGATGCCGCGATCACGTCGTCGAAGGCGTCGCGAACCTCGCCGGGCGGCTGGGCATCCAGGAGCTGGACGCCCTTGACCAGCAGGCCCGAGTCGTAGCGGTCCAGCATGTCTTGAAGCAGGGCCCCGGTCTCGCGCTCCACCTCTCCGCGCAGCTCCGAGAGCACGCCGTCGATGGGCGTGCGCCCGATGACCTCCCGGATGGCGGCCTGGGCCGAATCGCGCAGGGAGCTGCGCGGGTCCGCTACCCGGTAGCGCGAGAAGAACGCGTCCTTGACCCGATACTGGACTACGAAGCCGATGTACACGATGTTGTTGTCTCGGGTCTGGACGGTGCCCTCCAGCGCCTGCTGCTTCGAGGCCTCGCCCTCGCCGCGGTAGCCGAACTCCTGCTTCTCGATGGACTCCACGCTGACGATGTCGTGGCTCTCCAACGGGGGCGGCCAGTGCCACTTGAGACCGGGGGATGTGACCGTCCGGTTGAAGCGCCCCAACCGCAGGATCACGGCGTTCTCGCCCGGGTCGATCTGGTAGAGCCCGAAGTAGGCCCAGGCGCCCAGCACGCCCAGCGAGACCAGCACGGCGAAGGTGTTGGCCACCGTACGGCCGACCTGGCTGCGCACGACCTTGTCGGGCGGGAGGCTCTCCGGCTCGCGCGCCATCGGCTAGCTCCCGCTCTTCTCGCTGTCCCGTGTGAAAGAGCGGAACAAGTCTATGGGAATCGGGAAGGCGATCGTCGAGTTGTTCTCCGTGGCGATCTCGGAGAGCGTCTGCAGGTAGCGCAGCTGGATCGCGGCCGGCTCCTCCGCCAGGACACCCGCCGCCTCGGCCAGGCGCTGCGACGCCTGGAACTCGCCCTCGGCGTGGATGATCTTGGAGCGCTTCTCGCGCTCGGCCTC
>CAMYOO010000236.1:0-6547 GCA_947260035.1 uncultured delta proteobacterium | reverse complement strand
ACGCCCCACGGCTCGGTCTGCAGGTCGATGATCTCCTGGAGCTTGCGGTTGATGTCGTCGCGCTCGGCCAGCAGCTCATCCAGCTCGGCCTGGCCGCAGACGCTGCGCAGGGTGGTCTGGGCCAGCTGGGAGGTGCCGTACAGGTAGTTCTCCACCTGGATCACGGCCTTCTCCGGGTGCAGCACGCGGAAGTAGAGCACCGCGTTCACCTTCACCGACACGTTGTCCCGGGTGATGACCTCCTGGGCGGGCACATCCATCACCACCTCGCGCAGACTGATCTTCACCATGCGCTCGACGCCCGGGATCATCAGGTTCAAGCCGGCTTCCATGACGCGGTTGAAGCGCCCCAGCCGGAACACCACGCCGCGCTCGTACTCGGCGATGATGCGAATACACGCAAACAGCAACACGATCGCGAAGACCGCGAAGACCAGAATCGGTGCAGAAACCATCTACCCTCCTCCCGGGCCGGAGCCCGGCGTGTTCAGACCGGGTCCGGCGCCCGCCGTACCCGCAGCTCGAGCCCCTGGACCGCCGTCACCTCGACGCGCTCCCCTTTCGCGATCGGCTCCGCGGCGCGGGCATTCCAGAACTCGCCGCGCACGAAGACTGTCCCTTCGGGGTCTAGCGCGGATTGGGCTCGCCCCACCATGCCCACCAGCTCGTGCGTCCCCGCCACCTGCGGACGACCCAGGCTGCGGCCCACCAGTACGATGACGATTCCCGCGAAGAGCGCCAGCGACGACACTGCCGGAACCAGCACCGACCAGAAGGACACATTCAGGTCGTTGGATTCGGGCAGGTCGAAGAGCATGGAGCCCCCTAGCAGCAGGCAGGCCACGCCGCCGGCAAAGAGCAGGCCGTAGGAGGTGATGAAGATCTCCAGTGCCAGCATTCCCAGCCCACTGGCCATGAGCAGGAGACCGAACCAGGAGAACGGGATGATCTGGAGCGAGACGAAGCCCAGGACCAGGCAGACGGCCCCGGCCACCCCCGGGACGATCACACCCGGCTGGGTGAACTCGACGTAGAGGCCCAGCATGCCCGCGAAGATCAAGAGCATGGCGATGTCCGGCGTGGACAGGATGTCCAGGAAGCTGTTCAGGGCGCTCATGGGGATCTCGACCACGGGCGCATCCTTGAGCTGCAGCGTGCGCACCTCTCCGGATGCCAGCTTCACCTCGCGCCCTTCGATCGCCTCGAAGAGCTCGGCGCGGCTGGTCGCCACCAGATCGATCACGTTCAGCTCCAAGGCCTCGTCCTGAGGGATCGCCACCGACTCGCGGACCGCCTTCTCAGCCCACTCCACATTCCGGTCTCGCTGCTTGGCGATCGACTCGATGAAGGCGGCCATGAAGTTCTCGGCCTTCTCGGCCGCGTAGTCGCGAGCGCCCTCTTCCTTCTTGTCGCCTCCGCCTGGCGCACCAATGGACACCGGATGCGCCGCCCCGATGCTGGTTCCGGGCGCCATGGCGGCCACGTGGCCCGCCAGGGTGATGAAGGCGCCTGCGGATCCGGCCCAGGCGCCGTGGGGAGAGACGTAGACGATCACCGGCACCCGGGCGTTGAGCATGGCCTGGACGATGTCCTTGGTGGACGCCACCAGTCCGCCCGGGGTGTCGAGCTCCAGCAGCAGCGCCTCGGCTCCCTCGTCGCCGCTGCGCTCGATCGCCCGGACCAGGTAGTCCGAGACCGCCGGATTGATGGACCCGTCCACCACGACCACGTTGACGTGCGCCGCCCGCACCGGGGCGGCAGCCAGCAGGAGGACGGCGACGAGAGCCGCCATCCGGATGGACCTCATGCGCGCTCCTCGCGGAGCTTGTCGACGCGATCCAGCAGGTGCGCAGCCACCTGCGCCTTGGAAAGCAGCGGCAGCTCCTCCACGTCGCCTCCCGGCCAGACGAACGAGACGGCGTTGGTGTCTTTGTCGAAGCCGGCATCGGTCCGCGAGACGTCGTTGGCCACCAGTAGGTCGCAGCCCTTGCGGCGCAGCTTGCGCCGCGCCGCCTCGATCACGTCCCGGCTCTCGGCCGCGAAACCCACCACGGTGCGCGTGCCGGGCGTGCGGCAGACCTCCGCGAGGATGTCCGGATTGCGGACCAGCTCCAGAGTGAGGCCGGCGCCCTCCGCGAGGTCCTCCTTCTTGATCTTGTGCTGCTCCCGCTGCGCGGGACGGAAGTCCGCCACCGCAGCGGTCATCACCACGACCCCCGCCCGAGGCAGCTCGCGGAAGACGGCGTCGTGCATCTCGAGAGCCGTCTCCACGTCGATGCGCTCGACACCGGGCGGCGTCTCCAGCGCCGACGGGCCCGCCACCAGGACGACCTCGGCGCCGCGCCGCGCCGCTTCACGAGCCACGGCGAAACCCATCTTGCCCGATGAACGGTTGCTGAGCGCCCGCACCGCATCCACGGGCTCGCGGGTGCCGCCGGCCGTGACCAGGAGCGTCTCTCCCCGCAAGCTGGGCGGCGCCAGAACCCGCTCCACCGCATCGGCGATGGCGGCGGGCTCGGCCATGCGGCCCTCACCCTCCCAGCCACAGGCGAGGAAGCCGGACTCGGGCCCCACGAAGGAGACGCCGCGCGCGCGCAGCCGTTCGCAGTTCTCCCGGGTGGCCGGATGCTCCCACATGTTCACGTTCATGGCGGGCGCCACGAGGACCGGTGCGCGCGTCGCCAGCAGCAACGTGGTCACCAGCTCGTCGGCGAGCCCGTGGGCCATGCGGGCCAGCAGGTGCGCCGTGGCCGGCGCCACCACGACCACGTCGGCCCAATCGGCCAGGGCCACGTGATCGATCTGGCCCTCCTCGGCCGGATCGAACAGCTCGCTGCGCACCGCCTCGCCCGAGAGGGTCTGGAGCGTAAGCGGCGTGATGAAGCGGCCGGCCGCGGGGGTCAGGGCGCAGCGCACCGAGTGGCCGGCGCGCTTCAGGGTCCGGACCAGGTCCGGGATCTTGTAGGCTGCGATCCCGCCGCTCACGGCGAGCAATACACGCCCCTGCGACATCCGTTGCGCCCCCGAAAACCCTTGAAAAATCAAGCTTTAGCCGTGGAGAGTATCCTCCCTCAGCAGCCGTGTCCACGCGCGCGCAGGAGCGCTTCGCCCTCCCCCAGGCGACGCGCGAGGCCGCGGGCGGACGGCGCCTCGGCATAGACCCGGAGCACGCCCTCGGTGCCGGAACGCCGCAGCATGAGGAAGCCGTCCTCCAGCTCCAGGCGCAGCCCGTCGCGCGCATCCACCCCGCGTACGACGCCACTCGCCAGCCGCTGCGGCGGATGCTCGCGCAGCCCCTCGAGGGCTTCGGCGGCGGCGGGGTCCGCCGGCAGCGCTCGGCGCCCGCTGGCCAGCTTCCCGAAGCGCCGCTCCAGGCGCCGCAGGGTCCGCCCCAAGGGCTCGCGCGCCGCCATCTCCGCCAACAGCGCGCCGGCGAGCATGCCGTCTTTGTCCAACGAGAACGCACCCAGGGCAAAACCGCCGGATTCCTCACCTGCCACGTCGACCCTGCCGGCGGCCAGCGCGTCGGCCATGTGCTTGAAGCCGATCGGATGCCGTTCGACCGACATCCCGTGGTGCCGCGCCACCCGCTCCACCAGAGAGCCCGTGGCCAGGGAAATCGCCACGCCCGCGCTCACCCGGCCGCTGCGCGCCAGATGGTCGACCAGCAGCGCCAGCGCCTGGCTCTCGGAGATGCAGCGCCCGGCCTCGTCCACCACGGCGTAGCGATCCCCGTCGCCATCGCTGGCGAGACCGAGGGCGCAGCGCCGGTCCGAGGCCACCAACCTCCGCAGCGCCGTCAGGCGCGCGGGTGTGGGGTCGGGCGCCGAGCCTCCGAAGCGCAGGTCGGGCTCGGCCCGCAGCAGCCGCAGCCGAGCCCCGGACTCGCGCAGCACCGCATCCAGCACGCCCGCGGCCGCCCCATGCATGGCGTCGTAGGCCACGCCAAGCCCGTCCAACCGCACGGACAGCGCACGCAGCAGGTCCGCACGGTACGGACCCAACAGATCGACGCCACGCTCGAGGCGCCCGCTGGGAGCCTCCAGCGAAGCAGCGAGCGCCTCGGCGGCGGCTCGCTCGATGACCCCGGTGACCGCCGGCGGAGCGCTCGCGCCGCGCCCATCCAGCACCTTCAGCCCATGGTCCGAGCCGGCGTTGTGGCTGGCCGTGAAGATCAGGGCGGCCGCGGCGCCCTCGCGGCGCACGGCCCGCGCCAGGGCCGGCGTGGGAGCCGGCCCGCGCGTCACCCGCACCACCCTGCCGCGCCCGCGCAGCACGGCAGCGGCCAGAGAAGCCCAGCGAGCCCCGCCAAAGCGACGGTCGTGGGACACCAGCACGGGCCCCGGCGCCCGGGTGGCACCCAGCCAGGCGGCGACCCCCATCACTGCGGCGGCCACGCGCCGGTCATGCAACTCGTCGCCCAGGATGCCCCGCCATCCGCTGGTTCCGAAGCGGATCGGCCCGGGGCGTGTCGCCACGCTCACGTCGCCGCGAGCTTCTCGCGGAGCTTGCGGTCGACGATCGGCGGGACGAACTCGCTGACGTCGCTGCCGAAGCGGATCAGCTCCTTCAGCCTCGACGAGCTGACGTAGAAGTACTTCTGGCTCGTCATCATGAAGACCGTCTCGAGATCCGGATACAGGTGCTTGTTCATCAGCGCCATCTCGAACTCGTACTCGAAGTCGGACATGGCCCGCAGCCCGCGAATCACCACGCGCGCCCCGACGTGCCGCGCGTAGTCCACGAGCAGGCCGTCCACGACATCGATGCGGATGCCCGGCACGTCGCGCATGACTTCCTTGAGGATCCCCACACGCTCCTCGGTGTCGAACAGGCCGCTCTTGGTGACGTTGGTGGCCACCGCCACGATCAGCTCGTCGAAGACCGAGCGAGCGCGCTCGATGATGTCCAGATGGCCGTTGGTTACCGGATCGAAGCTCGCCGGAAAGACCGCAAGCGGCGTTCCTCCGGATCGGGACGTCATCGGTCGTCGGCCTCCCTGGCGGCGCGATCGGGCAGCGCAGGCCCGAAGCGCGTAATCAGCGTGTTTCCGTAGCGCCGTTGGTCGCGCAGGACCAGCCCGTCCACGGGCGTCACAGGATGACGCCGGGAGCCCTCCAGCACCACCTCCGCCTCGGGCGCCAGCAACTCGCCCACCAGCAGGCCCTCCAGGGCGCGCGGAGCCTCGTCGGACGCATAGGGGGGATCGAGCAGAACCAGATCGAAGCGCTCGCGGGCGCGGCTCAGGCGGCGCAGCACGGCGCTCGCTTCGCCGCCGATCACCCGGGCAGGGCCCGACCGATCGCTCAGCTCCAGCTCGGCGTTGTGCTCATCGGAGAAGAGGAAGACGAGGTTCGAGGTGGGCTCCCGGCCGGCCGCGCTCAAGGCGTCGAGAGCGGAGAAGACGGCCTCGCGAACACGATCGGCCGTGGGTCGAACCCCCACACCCGGCGCATCGGCGAGACGCCTGCCCCCGAACCGCCCGGCGATGACCCTCATGAGCGTTTACACATAAAGCGTACGTGAACCGGTCGCGTGTGACGCGACGGTGCGGCTGCTACCGTAGTGTGACACCGCGTCGCAGAGGGGCGAACGCAATCTCGTACGCCATCTCCGCGACTCGTCGTCAGAGGAAACTGCAGTCATGGCCACAGCACAAGTTGAGCGACAGAAGCGGAAGTTGAAGGAACGGCTGGCGCAGATTCGCGGGGATCGCTCCCAGCGGAAGTTCGCGCGTGACCTGGGAGTGTTTCAACAGAACGTCAACCGCTACGAGAACGGCACCACGCCGCACACCGACTTCTTGATCACCCTTGCCATGAAGGAGGGCATTTCCATCGACTGGCTGCTCCTGGGCAAGGGCAAGATGCGTCGCGGCCGCTGATCGAACGCCGGACAAAAGAGGAAACCAACTACCCACCACCCAGGAACCGATGCCGGGTCTGCGCGTTCGAGCGCAGGCAACTGGCAGCGGAGCCGGGGGTGAGTGCGGTGGAACTCCGCGCATCGGGATCCCGAGGCATGGATCTTGTCTCGGGAGCGGAGCATGCTGGGCCCTCTAGCCGTCATCGTCATCGTCCTTACGAGTCTGGATCACTTCACGACCTGGCTCTGCCTGACGCAGCCCGTCCAAGGCTGGAGCGTCACCGAAGCGAATCCGCTCTCGGACTTCCTCTTCAGCCGGCTCGGCCTGCTGGAGGGCCTCGCGCTGGACAGCGCCGTGACCCTGGCGCTGCTGGTGATGCTGGTGCGCACGGACCTGCTCTCCAGGCGCGCCAAGACGGCCAGCCTGGTTCTCCTGATGACGACCACGGGCTACGCGGTGGTCAACAACCTGCAGGCGGTTCAGGCCCTGGGCCTGTGGCCGGGGGGGATCAGCTAGATGGGCGCCCGTCTCCGCCTGGCCGCGCTGGCCCTGGCCGGCGCATCGATGCTCTCGCTGCACGTGCCCGCCGCAGCGCGGCCCGCACCGCCCGCGCCGCCCCTGGCCGCGTTGCCGGGCGCCATGCCGCCGGACGTGGCCCTGGTGCGCTCCCACCTGGAGCGC
>CAMYOO010000235.1 GCA_947260035.1 uncultured delta proteobacterium | reverse complement strand
GTGGGCGGCGCGATCGGGCCGTCGGTGATCTCGTTGGCCGCCTTGTCGCTCCAGAAGATCGGGTTGCCGTTCTCCACGGATGCGCAGCTGGTGAAGATGTAGCCACGCTCCACGTCGAACTCGCCCTGCTCCTCGTAGCGCTTCTCGCCGATCCAGCCCTGGACCTCGGCCGGCAGCTCGCTCATGCCACCACTCCTTCTTGCTGCATTCGTTCGATGCTCTCCGCGTCGAGGCCCGCCTCGCGCAGCAACGCCACGGTGTCGGTCTCGCCCGCCGGGCGCAGCGCCACGGGCGCCTCCGGCTTGTGCATCCCCGCCAGCACCGGCGCCACCTGGCGGAACCGGCCGTGCTCGGGATGCTCGGCCTCGCAGAAGGCGCCGCGCGCCGCGAACTGCGCGTCGTCCACCAGCTCGGACACGCCGTACACGGGCGCGACGCAGGTGTCGGCGGGCGCCAGCTCGGCCACCCACGCGTCGCGGTCGCGCTTCGCGAACGCCGCCCGCAGGTCGGCGCGAATCTCATCCTGGACCGCGTCGTCCAGCTGGTGGGAAATCCACTTCTCCAGGTCCAGCGCGCGGCACAGGTTGGCCCAGAAGTGCGGCTCGATGGCGCCCAGCGAGAGCCACTTCCCATCGCCCGCGCAGTAGGTGTCGTAGAAGGCGTAGCGGCCGGTGAGGATTCCGCTGGCGGGCCCGATCTCGGCGCCCGTAGCCAGGTGCTCGTCCACCGCCAGGGACATCAGCGAGAGCACGCCGTCGGCCACCGAGACGTCCAGCCGCTCGCCCTGCCCCGTCTGAGCCCGGCGCAGCAGCGCCGCCAGGATGGCGATCACCGCGTGCATGCCGCCGGCCGCACTATCCGCCACAGTGGCGCCCGGGATCGGCGGCTTGCCGCCCTCGCCCGGCTCGCTGCAGGCCAGATAGCCGGCCACGGCCAGGTAGTTCAGGTCGTGCCCCGCATGGCGCGCCGCCGGCCCGTCCTGACCGAAGCCGCTGGTGGAGCAGTAGACGATGCGCGGGTTCAGCGCGCGAACGTCCGCGTACCCGATGCCCAGCCGATCCACGACACCGGGCCTGAAGCTCTCCATCACCACGTCGGCGTTCTCCGCCAGCTTGAGGAAGGCCTCGCGCCCCTCCGGCGCCTTCAGGTCCAGGCGCACGCGCTTCATGCCCCGGTGTCCGGCGTAGGCGTGAAACACCGGCTCGATCTGCACGGCGGCCTTGCGCGGAGGCGCCCCCACCTTGATCACCTCGGCGCCGTAGTCCGCCAGCACGCGCGCACAGCGCGCCGCCGGCCCGACCGTCGAGAAGTCGAGCACGCGCACATCGTCGAGCGCTTGCGGGGTGGTCATCGTCTAGAAGTTCTTGGGCAGCCCGAGGCCACGGCGGGCGATGATGTTCTTCTGGATCTCCGAAGCGCCGCCGCCGATGGTGTCGATGACCGAGTAGCGGTAGCTCATCTCCGGACGGCCGCGCATGGGCGCGTCCTCGGTGTGCACGCGGCACTGCCCGTCCGCGCCGGCAAAATCGACCATGGCGTTGCCCACCCGCTGGGAGAGCTGGGTGGCGAAGAGCTTGTACTTGGACGCCTCCACCGTCGGGGGCTTCTTGCCCACCTGCCCGGCGGCGTGGACGAACTTGAGCCCCATGACCCGCGCCACCTCGGCGTCGGTGGAGAGCTGGGCGATCTGCCGGCGCACGCCGGGATCCTCGCGCAGCGGCCGGCCGTCACGCTTTGCACCCTTCACGTAGTCCACCAGCTCCTCCAGGCGCTGCTCGGTGGGCGAGTAGGTGAACATGGTGAAGCGCTCCAGGTCCAGCGCCTCGGCGATGTAGCGGAAGCCGCTGCCGCGCTTGCCCACCAGGTAGTCGTCGGGCACGAACACGTCGTTGAAGAACACCTCGTTGGTGAGCTCGTCGCCGATGGTGGGCATGCCGCGCACCTCGAGCCCCTCGTGATCCATGGGGATCAGGAACAGGCTGATGCCGTCGTGCTTGCTCTTGTCCGGGTCGCTGCGCGCGCCGACCCAGTACCAGTCCGCGAAGTGGGCCGACGTGGTCCAGGTCTTCTGGCCGTTCAGCTTCCAGCCGCCGTCCACTTTTTCGGCCTTGAGCTGCATGTTGGCGGCGTCGGAGCCGGCCTGGGGCTCGCTGTAGCCCACGGCGAACTCGACCTGGGCGTTGAGGATCTGGGGCAGGAACTCCTTCTGGAGCTTCTCGCTGCCGTGGCGGATCAGGGTCTTGCCGATGATGCCCACGCCCTTGCCGATCTGGGGGCAGCCGCGCCGCGCCAGGGCCTCGTTGAGGATGTACTCGTAGACGCCTTCCTTGTCCTGGCCGCCCAGCTCCTTGGGCCAGGTCATGCCCAGCCAGCCGCGCTCGGCCAGCTTGCGCATGAAGGCGCGGCGCGGGGGGGTGTCCACGATCTGGGCCATGTTCTCGCGGCACACGTCGCCCACTTCCGCGGTGACGTGCTCGTCGAGGAAGGCCTCGACCTCGTCGGAAAAGGCCTGCTGCTCGGGGCTGAGATCGAACTCCACGGGCGCCTCCTGGATGACCGGGGAAATATATACGATACGTAGCGTATCGCAAATCAAAATCGGCCCCCATCCTTGACTTCCCCCGGGGGCAGAGGCACCTTCCCCTCGTTCATTGACGTGCGCAGGGGTCCTGCTTAGATCCCGGGTTCGGAGGGTTTACCTGTGAGATCAGTTCGTTTGCTCGTCCTCGTAGCCGCCGTGGCGCTCCTGGCTGCACCCGTTTCCATGGCGGATCCGATCGACGATATGGAGGAGACCGCGCCCAGCACTCCGGCCCGCCGTGAGCGCCCGGTGCCGCCGCCCCCGCCGCCGCCGGCCGCCAAGCCCACACCGGCTCCTGCACCGGCTCCCATGGCCGCGGACGTGTGGCGCTTCGAGCTGGCCACCTGGCTGTGGATGCCCGCCGCGAACGGCGACTCCACCCTCCAGGGCACCGGCATCGACATCGACCTGGACTTCGGCGACACCTTCGGAGACTTCGACGGGTACGGCGTAGCCGGCCGCTTCGAGGGCTGGCGCAAGCGTTGGGGCAGCTTCGTCGAGGTGGGCTGGATGGACCTCGACGGCGGCAGCTTCGGCTCGCTGAAGAGCAACGGCCTCGACCTGGACATGGACGTCGAGCGGCTCAACGTGGACTTCGGCTTCGCCTACCAGGGAGTGCGCGAGGAGCTGGGCGACGGCCGCCTCTTCACCCTGGACCTGATGGTCGGCGGCCGCTGGGCGCAGATCCGGCAGCGCGCCTCGGCCGGCTTCGGCCGCGGGTTCCGCGCCAGCGACCGCGAGGACTACTGGGAGCCCTTCCTCGGCACGCGCTTCGGCTGGGACCTGACCGACAAGATCCCGCTGCGCGTCGGCGGCGACGTGGGCGGCTTCGGCGCCGGCTCGGACTTCTCCTGGAACGCGGTGGCCGAGATCGGCTACAAGATCCTCGAGCCGCTGGAGCTGCGCCTGGGCTACGGCGCCCAGGGCGTCGACTACGACAGCGGCAGCGGAACCGGCAAGTTCAAGCTGGACACCATCGCCCACGGCCCGCGCTTCGGGATGGCCCTGCACTTCTAGCCTGCATTCGGGGACGTTCCTGCATAACTGCACGCAGTACCACTCCTGCGTTCAGGGACGTTCCTGCATAACTGCATCCGGTACCACTCCTGGGCCCCAGGAGTGGTACGCAGTGCAGGACTGACCCTCCGTGCAGTTATGCAGGAACGTCCCTGGATGCAGGGCGACCGGCGCCGCGCGGCTACTTGACCCCGCAGGTGTGCTGGATCTCCTCGATCTTGCGATTGATCTTGTGGTTGTACTCACCGATGGCGACCTCGAGCTTGTCGTCTTCGGTCATGGTGAGAATGCCTATGGCCGCGCCGGCCGGAGTCACCGCCATCACGCCGTTCGCGAACTGCTTCTCCACCGAGGCCTTCTCCGAGCGGAGCATGCGGAGATCCCTCTCAGCCGTCGCGCAGTCGACCGGCTTGGCGATATCGATCCTCGCCTGCTTCGAGACGGGGTTGCAGGCCAGGGTCAGGGGCAGCAGCCCGACGACCAGTACCAGGGCAGTCTTCTTCATGGAGAACCTCCTTGTGCAGGAACGGCGAGCCGTGGCCGGAGCCACGGAAACCGTCGTCGCGTGACGTTTCTACCAATCCGTGCAGGTAAGGGCGAGGGCCAAAGCTGCCGATATCGGGAATCGGACACACTGTCCTGTGGGGCATCGGCCACGCCCTTCGGCCTTCCCCGCGGGCGTGAACGTGGCGGCATCCCGGGGTACCTTGCGCCTTCGGGGGGGGGTAGGAAGAAATGCGACGTCTTGCCGGCATCTTCACGGGGTTGGGAATCTGGCTGGCGGTCGCCGCGGGGCCGGCTCGGGCCGGTGGCCTGTACATCAACGAGTTCCCCACGCTGGCCATGGGCACGGCCGGGGCGGGCGCCCAGGCCTTGGCCGACACCGCCGCCACCGCCTGGTACAACCCGGCCGGGATGACCCGCATCCAGGGCCACGCGCTGCTGGGCGGCTTCGGTGGGGCGGTGTCGGACATCCAGTTCGACCCCAATTCCGACACTCCCGTGCCCAGCAACGACGGCGGCCAGCAGGGCGGCTTCGCGCCGGTCATGGGCGCCTACTACGTACACAGCCTCAGCGAGCGCTGGAAGCTGGGCGCGGACCTGAACGCCATCTCCGGAGCCGTCCTCGACCCGGACAACAACTGGACCGGACGGCTACAGAACCAGGAGACCGCCATCCTGATCATGGAGCTCGGGCTCGAGGTCGCGTTCCGGGTGAACGACTGGTTCTCCATCGGCGCCGGCCCGCGATTCCAGTACTCGCAGCTGGACTTCACCGTCTCCTCACCCCGGGGCATCCAGATCAACTTTGACCAGATCGACGACTTCCTGGTGACCTGGAAAGCGGGACTGCTCTTCGAGCCGAGCGAGCGCACCCGGATCGGCTTCCTCTTCTTCGGGAAGAGCGAGCCCGACCTCTCGGGGGACGTGAAGTTCCGCCCCACGCCGATCGAGGCGAACGTCAACACCAAGATGGTGTTGCCCCGGGCCGTGCGGGGCAGCGTATACCACGAGCTGAACGACGCATGGGCGCTCATGGCGACCGTGGGCTGGGAGCAGTGGAGCGACTTCCCCAGACAGTATGTGAGCATCGGACCCGGGTCCGGGAACATCCCGCGCAACCTCGACGATACCTACTACTTCGGGCTGGGCGTCCACTGGCGACCCGTGCTTCACCTATGCCAACTACGGAAAGGCCGCGATCTCCAGCTCGACCCTGCGCGGTGACTTCGACCGCAACGATCTCTACTTCTTCACGGTGGTCTTCAATTGGAAGAAGACCGCCTGGAGCGACTGATCCGCAGGATCCAAGCCATGCGCGCCCTCGTCTCACCCTTGATTGCCTGCGTGCTTCTCGGTACCAGCATCGGCTGCGCGCGGCTGCCCAGTGGCGACCCCGTCTCGGTGCGCTTTGAAAAGGCGCCGGTGAACACGGACGTGGACCCCTGGGTCAACTGGCACCACAAGCCCATCACCACATTCGAGGACTTCCAGGACCTGGACGGCGCCTACGTCGAGGTCCGGGAGATGAAGGGGGCCGGCGCGGGAACGACCGGGGCACGCAAGGTGGTGCTGCACCTGCCCCGGCGCAACGACGAGTACCGCGTCAAGGTGAAGCAGGTGCCCGGCGACCTGGACGGCTGGAACAACTCGCCGCGCAAGGAGATCGCCGCCTACAAGTTGCAGTGGGCATTCCTCGAGCCCGAGGACTACGTGGTGCCCACCAGCAACCTCTACTGCGTGCCCATGGAGCAGTGGGAGAAGCACGTCGATCCCGAGCCGCCCACCATTCCCGGCACGGACTGCATCCTGGTGAACCTGTCGTTCTGGCTCGACGACGTCACGGTGGCGGACCCGGTCTACGACCGCGAGCGCTTCCTCGACGACGCCAACTACGCCTGGCACCTGGCCAACCTGAACATCCTCACCTACCTGAGCGACCACCACGATCAGCGCAGCGGCAACATCCTGGCCTCGATCCACGAAGACGACCGGCACATCTACGCCATCGACAACGGCATCACCTTCGGGCCGCCGGTCTTCAACTTCTTCGTGCCGTCGAGCTTCCAGTGGAGCCGCATCCTGGTGCCGGCCCTGCCGAAGCAGAGCGTGGCGCGGCTGCGCGCCGTGAAGCGCAGCGACCTGGACTACCTGGCGACCGTCACCCAGATGGAGCCCGACCCGTCGGGCCGGCTGCAGCTGGTGCGGCCCGAGCCGCCCTGGGACCCGGATCGCGGCGGGCGCCTGCAAGGCAGCGAGGTGCAGTTCGGGCTGACCACGGGCGAGATCGACGACCTGTGGGAGCGGATCCAGAAGCTCGTGGAGGCGGTCGACGCCGGCCACCTCACGCTGTTCTAGACTCTCGAGGATTCGGGGGGACATGCTCATGAGTGTGATGGGGAAGCGTGCGCTTCGCGCCGCCGAGGTGTTTCTCGGGCTTGCCCTGATCTCGATCGCGGGTCCGGCCGCCGCGCAGGACGCGCCTCGCTCGGGAACCTTCGAAGCCCTTTGGTCGCTCAAGGGCACGGCCCAGGAGCTGGAGCTCGGAGCAGGCCGCAAGACGAGCACCTTCCGTCACACCGGCACCATCACCTTCCGCAACGCCGAGGGCCTGGTGGGTACGGCCCTGGCCAGCTGCCTGGGCCTGGGCGACACCGCCAAGGGCGACGTGGGACGCTGCGTCTGGGTGCTGGAGGGTGGCGACCGGATCTTCAGCGAGCTGAGCGGTCAGCTCGCGCCGGGCCCCGAGTCGGGAACCGTGCGCGGCAACTTCGTCGGCGGAACCGGCCGCTTCCAGCAGATCTCCGGAAGCTACGAGCTGGACTGGGTGGTGCGTCCGACCGGGGAGCCGGGCGCGTTCCGGGCCCAGACCGTGCGCATGTCGGGGAGCTGGAAGGCCCCCTGAGCCGCCGCCGGAGGAAGCGCTACTTCACGGCTTCCTTCTGCACCTTCGCGTACAGGCCCTCGACCTGCGTGGCCATCAGCTTCGCGCCCACCGAGCGCTTGGTGCCGCCGCCGAAGCCCGCCACCTGATCGGTGGAGGTGCGGTTCACGTACACCACCAGCGTGCCCTCGGGCACCTTCAGGAACCCCGCCATCGCCTGCTCCACGTTGTAGCCGCCGCTCACGTAGAACTGCCGCTGTATGCCGTGGAAGGCGTCGCCCTCCTCGAGGGTGAAGCCGTGGGTCAGGATGATGGTGGGCTCGCCGTGGGCCTTGTAGAGCTGCCAGTTGTAGGTCTCGTCGAAGCCCGTGGCCGGCTTCTTGGGGTAGTTCATCACCGTGTCGTAGTAGCCGGGCGCGGTCCCCTTCACCGCGGCAGCGGCCTGCGAGGCGCTCTTCAGGTCGGCCGCGCCCGAGCGCTGCTTCCCTCCGCGGTCGTAGGCCGCGATCCCGCCCAGGCCGCCACTCCGGTAGGCCTGGTAGCGGGCCAGGAGCTGCTTGTGCACCTCCTGCTCGATCGCCGAATCGGGCTTGCCCTTCAGGGCCTGCAGCGCCTTGATCTCGGCGGTAGACAGGTTGAGGTCGTCGCCGGCCTTCGCGTTCTTGTACTTGTCCGTCAGGCTTCCGAGCTTCAGCCCGGAGAACTGGCTCAGGCTTCCCTCTCCGCTCAGGGTCCCGTGGGCCATCACGTTCGCGTCCACCTTCTCCAGAAGGCCCCCGCGCAGCTCGTCGGCCAGCTCCTTCGGGCTCTCCTTCACCAGGAAGACCAGCCCCACCGCCAGCTCGCGCTCCTCCGAGGACTTCAGGTCGGTCTTCACTATCTGGCCGGCCTTGGCCTGGGCCAGGGCGCCGTCGGGGAAGCCGAGCTGCTTCAGAACCTTGCCGGTTGCTGCGGGCTCGGCGCCGGCGCTTCCGGCGAACAGCACGAGGGCGGCGCCGAAGGCCGCGGCGAGACGGGGGGCATGGGATCGCATGGGTCAGTCTCCGCGTTGAGAGGGATCCGAGGCGCCGCATTCTAACGCGGATC
>CAMYOO010000234.1 GCA_947260035.1 uncultured delta proteobacterium | reverse complement strand
GTGCGCGCGGTCACGCCGGAGCAGGTTCGGCGCACCGGCGCCCGCATGGTGCTGGCCAACACCTACCACCTGGCGCTGCGGCCCGGCGAGGGCCTGGTCGCCAAGCTGGGTGGCCTGCACGCCTTCATGGGCTGGGACGGCCCGATCCTGACCGACAGCGGCGGCTTCCAGGTCTTCTCGCTGCCGAACAAGGAGATCCGCGACCGCGGCGTGCGCTTCAAGAACGAGCTGGACGGAAGCGAGATGGAGCTGACGCCGGAGCGCTCCATCGAGATCCAGAATGCACTCGGGGCCGACGTGATCATGGCCTTCGACGAATGCACGCCGTACCCGGCCGACGAGACGCTGGCGCGCACGGGCGTGCGACGCACGCTGCTCTGGATCGAACGCTGCCTGCGCGCCCACGCGCGTCCGGATCAGGCCCTGTTCGGCATCGTGCAGGGCAGCACCTACCCGAAGCTGCGCGAACAGTGCGCGCGGGAGCTGGTCGCGCTGGACCTGCCCGGCTACGCCATCGGCGGGGTCTCGGTGGGCGAGGGGCACGAGCTGATGTGCCAGATCACCGAGTGTACGGCGCCCTTCCTTCCGGAGGATCGTCCCCGCTACCTGATGGGCGTGGGCCTGCCCGAGGATCTGCTGGCGGCGGTGGGCTACGGAATGGACCTCTTCGACTGCGTGATCCCCACGCGCTACGCCCGCTCCGCCAGCGTGTTCACGGCGCGTGGGCGCATCCGCCTCACCCATCGGCGCTACCGTCGCGACGCCTATCCCATCGACCCGTCTTGCGACTGTGACACCTGCGCCGGAGGGTTCAGCCGCGCCTATCTGCACCACCTCTTCCAGGCCAACGAGGTGCTTTCGGCGGTGCTGGCCACGGTGCACAACCTGCGCTTCTACCAGCGGCTCATGCTGCGCTCGCGCGAAGCGGTCCTGGCGGGCCGTTTCGCCGAGTTTCGCCGCGAGTTCCTGGAGGAATACGGACGCGGCCGCTAGGCTGCCCCCCGCCATGGCTCTCCGCTGCGGAATCGTCGGCCTGCCCAACGTGGGCAAGAGCACGCTCTTCAACGCCCTCACGGCGGCGGAGATCGCGGCGGAGAACTACCCGTTCTGCACCGTCGATCCCAATACGGGCGTGGTGCCGGTGCCGGACCCGCGGCTGCAGGCGCTGGACGCCTTCGTGCACGCGGCCCAGGTGCTGCCGACCACGGTCGAGCTGGTGGACATCGCGGGCCTGGTGCGCGGCGCTTCCCAGGGCGAGGGGCTGGGCAACCAGTTCCTGGCCCACATCCGCGAGGTCAACGCCGTCTGCCACGTGGTGCGCTGCTTCGAGGATGCGGAAGTGGTGCATGTGGACGGCAAGGTGGAGCCCCTGTCCGATATCGAGACCGTCGAGTCCGAGCTCGGTCTGGCGGACCTGGAGACCCTGGCCAAACGGCTGGATCGCGCGCGCAGGGCGGCCAAGAGCGGAGACAAGGACGCCCAGGCCGAGGTCGCCTTCTTCGCAGGGCTGGAGGCGCACCTCTCCGCCGGTGAGCCTGCACGGAGCTTCCCGGTTCCCGACGCGCAGGCCGTGGCGTTTCGCGACGTCCATCTGCTGACGGCCAAGCCGGTGCTCTACGTGGCCAACGTGGACGAGAGCGGCCTGGTCGACGGCAACACGCACACCCAGGCGGTGGAGGCCCACGCGCAGCGGACCGGCTCGGGCATCGTGCGGGTCTGCGGCAAGATCGAATCCGAGCTGGCGCAGCTTTCGGCGGAGGACAAGCGCGACTTTCTCGAGGACCTGGGGCTCGAGGAGCCCGGCCTCGACCGCATGGCCCGCGCTGTCTACCACCTGCTGGGGCTCATCACCTTCTTCACGGTGGGACCCAAGGAGACGCGGGCCTGGACGGTGCGCGCCGGCGCGCGCGCTCCCCAGGCGGCGGCCGAGATCCACTCGGATTTCGAGAAGCACTTCATCCGTGTCGAGGTGATCGGGTACGACGACTTCATCGCGGCCGGGGGCGAGAGCGCCGCCAAGGCCGCCGGCAAGATGCGGGTCGAGGGCAAGGACTACGTGTTCCAGGACGGGGACGTGGCGCACTTCCGGGTGAGCGCGTGAGCCCGCGGCCGCGGCGCGACTTGCTCACGCCCCAGCAGGCGCTGCAACGCTACCAGGGGGGACCGCGCACGGGCGTGTTCACCGACGGCTCCTGCGAGGGGAACCCCGGCCCGGGGGGCTGGGGCTTCGTCCAGGTGGAGGACGATCGCGTGGTGGCCGAGCAACACGGCTTCGACCCCGACACCACCAACAACCGCATGGAGCTGCGCGCGCTGATCGAGGCGCTTCGTTCGCTGCCCGAGGACGCGACGGCCGACGTCTACTCCGACAGCCAGCTCTGCGTCAACACCGTCAACGAGTGGGCCAAGGGCTGGGAAGCCCGAGGCTGGCGGCGCAAGGGCGGCCCCATCAAGAACCTGGAGCTGGTGCAGGAGCTCTATGCGCTGGCCCAGGCGCGCCCGGGCGTCCGCTTGCAGTGGATCCGTGCTCACGACGGATCGCGCTGGAACGAGTACGTGGATGCCCTGGCCACCACCTACCTGCGCGAGGGCTCGTCCGCCTAGCACCTCCAGTGCAGGCACTCGCCCAGCGAGCGCTCGGGCCGCCGGCCTCCTTCTGCAAGGGCTCGGATTCTCCCCGCGAATCAGCCGAAAATCGCATAGGATCGGGGTTCGCACCCGGGAGGCGCCCCATTGAGCCAGGACGAACTCGCAGCCACCGTGCGCATGCTTTCGGACAAGGAAGCCATCCGCGACCTGGCCCGGCTCTACGCCCATCACGTCTGGGAGCGGGACATCGCGGCGGTGGTCGACCTGTTCGCCGAAGACGGCGAGATGGACACCAGCCTGGAAGCGCCGATCCGCGGCCGCGCCGCACTGCTCGAGGCCTTCCAGCGCCTGGTCGGCAATGCCGACTTCCAGCCCTTCGTCCACAACCACGTGATCGATCTGAACGGCGATACCGCATCGGGAACCTGCTACGTCGACCTGCGCGCCACCCAGGAAGGGCGCAGCATGATTGGTTCCGGTGTCTATCACGACCGCTACGTGCGCACGGGCGAGGGCTGGAGGATCCAGTCGCGGGGACTGGAGCTGCGTTTCCTGGTGCCGCTCGACGAGGGCTGGGCCGAGATGTCGAGCGCGTGAGGTAGAACGAGAGAGAATGGACGCATCGTATTCCGGGGAGGCAATCCCGAATGTACGAAGTCCCCGGTGGAGTGCTTCGAGCGCAACTGCTGGGTGACGACCGAGTGCGTGGAGCACCTGCTCCATCACTCGATCGCCGAGCTGGGCGACGCGCGAATCCTGTTCGAGACGGACTTCCCGCATCCCGATTCCAAGTACCCCCGCGCGGTCGAAACGTTCTTGGCACTGGACGGCGTCGAGGACGCGAGCAAACGGCGCATCCTTTGGGACAACGCGATCGATTTCCACCGATTTTCCGATGCGTTGATTCCAGCCAGCTTCGAAGGCGCCGGGTAGGGCGCGGGGGAGAATCGACGATGGCAGGAACGGTCTATACCGTCGCGCCCATTCCGCCCGACCCCGAGCACACGACGTACGTCGATGCGGGCGCGCTTCGGTTCGGCGTCGAGTGGCGCCTGCTCGACGACGCCGAGCGGGCTGCAAACTACGAGGGCGCCGACATGGAGGAGATCCGGGCGGCGCTGGACGGCGCCGCGGTCCAGGGCAACGGCGTGTCGATCCACGTCGAGGCCAGCTCGGATGGCCACGAGTACCTGCGCTTCGACTGCTTCGAGAACGCGCCCCACTATCACTACATCGATCGCTCGGGCGAAAAGCAGACCATCGTCGAGCTCGATCCGGTCGCGATGGGCGACATGTTGGCGTGGACCCTCGCGAAGCTTCGTACGGGCCTGCCGTCGATGCTCGAGCGCGCGGGAGGGGGCGACCGGGTCGGTGCGCTGGACCGTGCGCGCATCGAGAGTGCATTGACCGACGTCGAAGCCCTGGCCCTTCGCACCCAGGCCGCGCTCGACGCCCAGAAGCGCGGCTGAAGAGGGGCCCGCCCGACATCTCTACTTCGGGTCGACACCTCGTCTAGAGTCACAGTCCCGGACACGCGACCAAGGCACTCGAAGGACAAGAGATCCCATGCTCATCCAGATGCTCGTCTACCCCTACATGACGCTGCTCGACCTCGTCGGACCGGCCCAGGTCTGGTCGCTCTGGCCTGACGCCGAGATCCAGTTTGTCTGGAAGGATACGTGCCCGCTCATGACCGACAGTGGTCTAGCCGTCGTGCCGACGCATTCGTTCTCGGCCGCAGAGGGCTCGCCGGCAATCCTTTTCGCGCCAGGTGGAATCGAGGGGACTGCGCGTGCGATAAGTGATCCCGAGATTGTGGAATTCATGTCGGCGCGCGGAGCGAAAGCGGAGTGGGTCACGAGCGTCTGCACCGGTGCCCTGATCCTCGGGGCATCGCAGCTACTCGATGGCTACAAGGCGACTACCCATTGGATGGCGCTCGATGCGCTCGTCGGCTTCGGCGCGGAGGCCGTGAAGGAGCGCTGGGTGATCGATCGCAATCGCGCGACCGGAGGTGGCGTGACGGCCGGCATCGACTTCGGGCTCGCGTTGATGGCGAGGATTGCTGGGGAGGACGTAGCCCGCGCGGCGCAGCTCGCTCTCGAGTATTCCCCCAGTCCGCCCTTTGATGCGGGCAGCCCCGATGAGGCGCCGCCCGAGACCATCGAACTCGTGAAGAGCCTCTTTGCCAGTAGCAGCCAGTAGCAGCCAGTAGCAGCGCGTAGGCGGCGCGGTTTTCACATCGGCGAGCTCCGTACGCCCCGGCCCAGGTGCGGCCCGACGTCACCCTGCACTGGATCCGCACCCACGACGTCTTGCGCTGGAGCGAGTACGTGGACGCCCTGGCGACCCGCTACGTCCGCGAGGGCTCCTCGGCGTAGCGTTCCCAGTGTAGGCACTCGTCCACGGAGCGCCGCGGCGGGCGTCCGTAGCGGCCTGCCGGCCAGCCGATGGGCAGCAGCGCGCAGCTCGGCGTTCGCGGTGACAGACCGAGGTAGGCGTCGATCTCCTCGCCGTAGGCGCGGTGCACCGTAGTCAGGGATGCGCCCAGCCCGACGGCGCGGCAGGCCAGCAAGACGTTCTGGATCGCGGGAAACAGCGCCTGATTCTGCGGCGTGCCCCGCCGCGTCCAGCCCGCGACGAACAGATGCACGGGCACCTCGGCCAGGTGGTCCGCCAGGTGCAGCGCCGCGCGCAGGTAAGGCACGCCGGTAGCGCTCGGCCACGAAGGCGCGTCGCTCCGGCTCGGTGACCGCGACGAAGATCCAGGGCTGCCGATTTCCGCCGCTGGGGGCGAAGCTCCCCGCCTCGCAGACCTTCCGGATCAGCTCCGGCGGTACGGGGTCCGGGCGCAGGCGCCGGATGGCTCGGGTGGTCCGGATGCCCTCGAGCAGGGGCACGTCCTCGCCCAGGGTGGATACATCGCGGCGCCCCCGGGCCTCGGCCATCAGAAGAGGTCCGCGATGCTGGCCCGCTTCCACTGGACGCTGCGAATACGCCAGCGCTCGTCGTCCTCCCGAGCCATTTTGAGATCGAACCTGAAGACGTCCGCATTCAGGTTCTCGAGCTCGCCCACCTCGCTGACGGGAGCGCCGGTCACCGCGGCGGCCAGGGTCACGTGGGCGGCTTCCGGAGGCTCCGCCAGCTCCAGGCGCCGCACCCGGTAGAGGATGTGGATCGCCTCGTGGCCCATGAAGTACTGGAGCACCACGGCTTTGATGGCGGCCCTGTCACGGCCGGCGGTGTCGCCGTACGCGTC
>CAMYOO010000233.1 GCA_947260035.1 uncultured delta proteobacterium | reverse complement strand
TCGAGGCGTGCGGCGAGCGCTTCGCGCTCCGGGTAGCGCAGGAAGAGCAGGGTCGAAGCCAGGCAGAAACCGGCCGCCACCGGGCCCACCAGCAGCACGCCCAGAGGCTCGTCCGGGCTCTTGCCGTAGGCGGAGAAGAGCCAGGCCAGGATGGCGTTCGACACTCCGTAGAGCATCTTCGTGGTCAGTCCCTGCACACCGAAGTACATGGCGGCTCGATTGGCGCCGGTGCGCGATGTGTCGAAGTCGACGACTTGCCCGATCAGCACGTTGGGCATGGTGATGAAGCCCGCCAGGGCGACGCCCGCGACGACCATCGAGGTGTAGGCGAGGAGCAGGTTGCGTGCGTCCTCGGGGCCGCCCGGTATGTCCGGGCGCAACGCGCCCAGGATGGCTGTTGAGAAGGTGAGCATGCCGACGCAGATCATGATGGTGCGCTTCGCGCCGACGCGGCGTGCGTAGAGGTTTACGGGCATGAAAGCCAGCACCGTGGTGACGAACAGCGCGCCGCCCAGCTTGGCGATGTAGCCGGGGCTTCGGCCCAGGATCACCGTCGAGTAGTAGATCAACGCCGGGCTGATCATGTTGACGCCGACGATGAAGGGAAGCTGGGCGATCAGGTAACGGCGAAAGGGGCGGTTGGCGAAGGTCTCGCGGACGGCGCGGCCCAGGGGCAGGTCCGAGGGTGTCGAGTGACAGAAGCGTTGCTCGTCCACGGCGAAGATCGGCAGCAGGCACAACACCAGCGCGAGCACGGAGGATACGACCACGATCGCGCGGATGGCGTCCGGCGCACTCAGCCCCGCGCCGACGCCCCAGTCGATGCCGACACCCCAGACGAAGCCGAAGATCGAGATCGGCACGCCCACCACCGCCATCAAGGTCGAGAGGTCTACGCGCTCGCGCGAGCTCCAGGCGATCTCCGGCATCAACGCCAGGTAGGGCGCCACGTACACGGTGAAGACGATGAAGTAGAGCGACATGATCGCGGTGAGCCAGACGGCGTTGAGGGTGCTGCCGGGCGGCCCGGGCGGCCAGAAGAGCAGGGCGGGGAGTGCCACCATGGGGAGCAGGCCCCAGATCATGTAGATGCGCCGCCGGCCCAGGCGCGAGCGCGAGCGGTCCGAGCCGTGCCCCACCAGCGGATCTGCGGCGGCGTCGAAGACCCGGCCCACCAGGCTGGCAATCCCATACGCGGTCAGCACGCCGAGGAAGAGCTCCTCGGAAACCTGGGCTTCCAGCCCCTGGCCCTCGGGCGGCAGGTAGAAGAAGATCGCGATGGTGACGACGATGCGATCGGTGAGCTGCCAGCCGGTGGACCCGAGCGCGTAGAGCGCGCGGCGCGCGAACGGCATCGGCTCCGGCACCCGGCGGGTGTAGCGAACTACCAGAAGCCGAGCATGCGACCGGCCAGGGCGATCACGGCGGCGACCAGGACCGGGCGGATCACTCGTTCGCCTCCCCGTACGGCCAGGCGCGCGCCCAGCTCGCCGCCCGCGAAGAACCCGACCGCCAGGGCCGCGGCCGGAACCCACGCTACCTGGTGCGCCACGATGAAGATCGGAACCGCGACCGCGGTGACCGCCAGGATCACCACGACCTTGATGGCGTTGGCATGCACCAGGTCTCGGCCCGAGTAGGAGAGCGCGAAGAGCAGGGGGATGCCGACACCCGCCTGGAACGCGCCCCCGTAGAGCCCGATTCCCAGGAAGACCGTGAAGCGAAGCCAGCCTGGCCAAGGCCGGCGCGGCCGGTCCTCGGCTGCCCGAGACGGTCGGCGCAGGATCGGCACCAGCAACACGAGCATCAGCACGCCGAAGGCGCGCTCGAAGGTGTCGTCGGCGACCTGGGCGATGGCCAGGGCGCCCAACACCGAGCCGATCAGCACCGGGATCAAGAGCGGAACCGCGTCGCGCAGGCCCGAGACGCCCTCCGCGCGGAAGCGCCAGGCGGCAACGGCATTCTGGACCAGGATGCCGACCCGGTTGGTTCCGTTGGCGAGCGTTCCCGGCAGCCCCAGCAGCACCAGCAGCGAGACGGTCAGCAGCGAGCCGCCGCCGGCCAGGCTGTTGACCACTCCGGCGACGAGACCGGCGCCGGCCAGCAGGGCGAGTTCGCTGGGAGACACGCGGCGAACCTACGGGGGCAGGGCGCCGCGCGCCAGACGCCCGCTGTCACGCCCGCCGGGAGCGATGCTAGGATGCGGCGCCCATGGACACGATCCCGCCGCGAAAGGGGGAGGAACTCGACCGCGAGGCCGTCGTCGCCTGGCTGGCAGGACGGCTCCCCGGCTCCGAGGGACCCCTGGAGATCAGCCAGTTCGGGGGCGGTCACGCCAACCTGACCTACTGCCTGCGCTTCGGCGCAGGCGCCGACGCGGTGGAGTACGTGCTGCGCCGGCCGCCCCTGGGGCCGGTGGCGCCCGGCTCCCACGACATGTCCCGCGAGTACCGGGCGCTCTCGGCGCTGTGGCAGGCCTTTCCGTACGCGCCCCGCGCCTTCCTGTTCTGCGAAGACGAAGCCGTGATCGGCGCCCCGTTCCTGGTCATGGAGCGACGCCACGGCGTCGTGGTGCGCAATCCGATCCCCGAGTGCTTCGGCGGCGGAAGCGATGAGGTCGCGAACCGCAAGCTCTCTTGTGTGGTGATCGACGTATTGGCCGAGCTGCATGCGGTGGACCCGGCGCCGATCGGACTCGACACCCTGGGACGCCACCCCGAGCAATTCCTCGAGCGGCAGGTGCGGGGCTGGTCCGATCGCTGGGAACGTTCGCGAGTCGATCCGGTTCCCATCGCCGACGAGGTCGCGGGTTGGCTGCGGGACAATCTCCCCAAGTCGGGGCAGCCCACACTGCTGCACAACGACTGGCGCCTGGACAACATGTCCGTGGCGGAGGACGACCCCGGGCGCTGCGTGGCGGTCTACGACTGGGACATGTGCACCCTGGGCGATCCCCTGTGCGACGTCGGCACCCTGCTGTCCCAATGGGCCGGTCCGGGCGATACCGGGGCCGCGTTTGCGCCCATGCCCTCGATGGTGTCCGGCTTCATGACCCGCGATGAGGCGGCCGCCCGTTACGCGGAGAAGAGCGGCCGCTCGCTCGAGGGCTTCGCCTACTACCTGGTGTTCGGGACCTTCAAGATGGCCGTCGTGCTCCAGCAGATCTTCCTGCGCTACCACCGAGGTCAGACCAAGGACGAACGCTTCGCCAGCATGGGAGACGCCGCCGCCCAACTCTTCGGGATCGCCGCCGATCGCCGTCCCTGAGCCGCGCGCGGTGCCGCGCGAGCGCCTGCTGACCTCGGCCTTCCTGCTCTGCTTCGCGGGAACCTTCGTACAGGGCATGGCCTTCAACCTGTACCTGCACCTTCCGGGCTACCTCAAGGACCTGGGCGCGGATGAGGTGGCCATCGGCTTCATCTGGAGCCTCACCGCCGGGGCGGCGCTGCTGGTGCGGCCCTGGGTGGGCCGGGCCATGGACGACTGGGGCCGACGCCCGGTGATCCTGGCGGGCAACGCGCTCAACGTGCTTACCCTGTCGCTCTATCTCACGGTCAGCGAGATCGGACCCTGGGTCTGGCTGATTCGTGTGGTTCACGGGTTGGCCGAGTCGATGCTCTTCGCGGGCTTCTTCACCTACGCGGCCGATGTGGTTCCGGCTTCCCGGCGCACCCAGGGCCTGGCCCTCTTCAGTGTGTCGGGAATGCTGCCCGTCGCCCTGGGGCCGCTGCTGGGGGATGCGATCCTGGCGCGCGGCGACTACGGCGATCTCTTCGGCGTCTCGGTGGTGTTGGCGGTGGCCTCGCTGCTGGTCGCGCTGCCGCTGCGCGAGGCGAAGCCGGTGGTCGAGCCCGGCCAGGCGTCCCGGGGCTTCACGGCGGCTGCGCTGCAGCGCAATCTGCTTCCGTTGTGGTTCATGGGCACCGTCTTCGCCACGGCCATCGCCGGCCCCTTCACGTTCCTGAAGACGTACCTGGCGGAGTTGGACTTCGGCAGCATGGGTCTCTTCTTCGGCGCCTACTCCTTCGCCGCCATCGGAGTGCGTGTGGGCCTGGGCTGGCTTCCGGATCGGGCCGGGGCCAAGCGCGTGCTGGTGCCGTCGTTCGTGGTGCTCGCCGCGGGGCTGGCCCTGATCCCCGCCGTGAGCAGCGATGCCGGCCTCGCGGCGGCGGGCGTGTTGTGCGGACTGGGACACGGCATGGTCAACCCGATCCTCAACGGGCTGGTGGTGACCCGCGCCCGCCCCGCAGAGCTGGGCGCAGCCATGGCGCTCTACACCGCGGTCTTCGACGCCGGGGCGCTGATCGGAGGTCCGGTGCTGGGCGGCGTGGCGCGCGGCCTGGGCTACCCGCCCATGTTTGCCGTTTCGGCCGCACTCGTGTTGTGCGGGCTGTTGGTGTTCGCTCTGTGGGATCGTGGGCGGTAGCATCGCGAGCCGAGGAGATTCCATGGCCATCGACTTCCGCTTTCCTGAAGAGATCGAACAGGTCCGCCAGCGCGTGCGCCAGTTCTGCGAAGAGATCGTGCGGCCGGCGGAGGCGGAGATCGCCGCCCACGAGGGCGACCGGGGCGTGCTGGTGAAGCAGGTGATACACATGCGTGTCACCGCCCAGGAGTGGGGCCTGTGGCTGCCGCACATGCCCGAGGAGTTCGGCGGCATGGGGCTCGGCCACGTGGCCATGGCGTCGGTATCGGCGGAGGCCGCGAAGACGCGATTCGGACCGTTCGCGCTGAACGCCCAGGCGCCCGACGAGGGCAACATGCACACGCTGCTCCACTGGGCCAGCGACGCCCAGAAGGAGAAGTACCTGCGCCCGCTCTGCGAGGGTCGCGCACGCTCCTGCTTCGCCATGACCGAGCCGGAAGTGGCGGGCTCCGACCCGACGCTGATCCAGACGAAGGCCGTGGACCGGGGCGACCACTGGCTGATCAACGGTCACAAGTGGTTCATCTCGGGGGCCGAGGGCGCGCAGTTCGCCATCCTGATCGCGCGCACCGAGGACGATCCCGACGTGCCCCAGGCGGCCAATTCGGCGTTCCTGGTGGACATCCCGTCGGCGGGCTGGGAGATCGTCCGCGACGTCCACACCATGAGCGGGAGCCACAACCACTGCGAGATCCGCATCGCGGATCTCCGCGTGCCCAAGGACAACATCCTGGGTGGGCGCGGCCAGGGCCATCTGCTGGGCCAGGCTCGGCTGGGCCCCGCGCGCCTGGCGCACTGCATGCGTTGGATCGGGCAGGCGGAGATCGCCCTGAACATGACGGTGGAACGCGCGCTCAACCGCTTCGCCCACGGATCGCTACTGGCGGAGAAGCAGGGCATCCAGTGGATGATCGCCGACAGCACCATGGAGCTTTACCAGTGCAAGCTGATGGTGCTGCACGCCGCCTACAAGATCGATCGCAAGGAGGACTTCAAGAGCGAGGTCTCCATGGCCAAGCACTTCGTCGCCAAT
>CAMYOO010000232.1 GCA_947260035.1 uncultured delta proteobacterium | reverse complement strand
GGCTCGGTGGCCACGCCGTAGCGGCCCAGCACGTCCGCCACCTGCTGCGGCGATCCGGTGAGTAGCGACCAGTTGCTGGTATCCAGGCCCCGATGGCCGGCATAGGCGCGCAGCACGTCCGGCGTGTCCCGATCCGGGTCGAGGGTGACCGACACGAACTGCGTGCGGTCGTGCAGCTCTTCGGGAAGCAGCTGCTGTGCGTCGCGCAGGATTCCGGTCATGATGGGACACGGGCCGGGGCAGTGGGTGTAGATGAAGTCGAGCACCACCGCCTTCCCGCGCAGATCGGCCAGGGACACCGTCGCTCCGTCCTGGTCCGTGAGCGTGAACGCCGGCGCCGCGCCCAGCGGAACGCCGCCCAGGGAGAGGCCCGACTCGGCGGCCTCTCCCTGGGTCAACACCCGGATCTGCGTGACCGTGTAGCGCTTGCCGTCGTAGTGCAGACGGAACGAAACGCCCTGGCCTCTCTCCACCCCGTCCAGCAGCGCCACGTCCGCCACGTCGAAATTCATCGTCATGGCGGGCATGAAGCCCTCGATCTCCTTGTGGTCGATCAGGACCTGCTGGTACTCGAGATTCACGTCCATGGCGGGCATGAAGCCCTCGATCTCCTTGTGGTCGATCAGGACCTGCTGGTACTCGAGATTCACGTCGAGAACGACGCCCTCGACGTCCCACTCCCGTCCGTCGTCGCCGCCGCATGCGGTGACGACGAGCGTCAGCAGGACCAGCACGCGCGTCACGAAGCCCAACATGGTAAACCCCCTAGAAGGCGTACTGCCAGCCCGCCGTCACCATCCAGTCCTGCTCGAGCTGAGGCCCATCCACGTGCTGGTAGAGGGGGAACTCGGCCTCCACGGCGAGGCGGTTTCCCTTGAGGAAGCCGCGGGGAATGATGAAGTTGAGACCGACGCCTATGTCCAGGCGCCGGAAGGCGCGCAGATCCGGGTCGGCGGTGGGCACCATCTGCGGATTGAAGCGTCCGTCGGCGCCCGTGATGTTGCCGAAGTCCTTCCACTTCAGGCGCAGGGACGATGAGACCCACTCGGTCCAGGGCTTTGCGCCCCAGGCGGTGAGTTCGTAGCCGTTGCCGAGGCGGTAGTTCTCGTCGTTGCGGCCGGTGCGGATCACCCCGCTGGCCTGGGCGCCCCAGGACCAGGCATCGGTCTGCCCCGTGTAGGTGACGCCGGGCAGGATGTCGTAGGTGCCCGAGCCGAGCTGCATCGGATACGGGAGCCGCACGTTCCCCACGGGCGTGTCGTCCTTCTCCGTGGTCGAGCCGGTGGGGAAGGACAGGGCGGCGTTGAGGTGGAAGTGGTGCGTCTCGTTCTCCCACAGGCGCACCAGTGCGCCGAGCTTGAAGTCCCCCACCCCGAACGTGTCGACCGAAAACTTGCCCCCGAGGCGGGTGATGTGGTCCATGTCCTTCTGCACCAGAGGCAGCATCGCGGTCAGCGTGACCTGGTCCAGCGGCGCGTACATCAGGCCGAACATGTGCATCTGGGTGTCCATGGACGTGGGCGTCACCGGGTAGTCCCGCAGCACGCGGCCGTCGCTGATGCTGTCGTCGCCGTCCCGGCTTCCGTCCATGTTCATGAACATGTAGCGGTAGGAGAGCATGAACTCGCCGGCCGCGTGCATGTGATCCCCCATGACACCGATGGGCGCATGACTGTCGGGCCGAGCCACCCCGCCGTCGTCTCCGCCGTGGTGGTGGGCGTGGGGATCGGCCGCCGGCGTGGCCGGTGCGGCGGGCTGTTGGCGGCGAGCGGCCGGCGGCGCGGAGCCATCGGCATCGTCCAGGTCGTCGGCCGGCGCGGTGCCGGGCAAGAACAGGGTCAGAGCCAGAAGCGGAATGCAGATCGAACGCGACATGGAATCCTCCCGTCGTCGTCGGGTCGAAGAAGAAGGTCGTGGAATGGATCTAGACGACGAGCGGAACGGGCTCGGGGGCGTCCGGATGGACGCTCGCGAGGCGCGGACTGAACTCCGGGTGCTCCACGCTGCCGGGGGGCGCCTCGAGCAGGATCGGGGCGCTGCGCAGCGCGAAGCCCGGCGCGGTGGGCGTGCCGGCGACCGACGGCCGCTCCTTGCAGCCGCAGTAGCACGCGGGCAGCAGCGACGCCGGCGCCTGCTCCGAAGCGGCGCTGAGCGAGGCCACTGCCTCGAGCGGCGTCGGACACGGCACGAGCCCCGCCGCGGCGGTGGCCAGCAGAACCAGCAGGGTTGCGATCCGGAGCTTCACAGCCCCATCGGATAGCGGATTTCGCTGCTGATGGCATTGCACCTGGCCAGGGCCTCCGGCGGCAGCGTGACCCCGTCGGCCGCCAGCAGCTCGTCCATCTGCTCCACCCGGGTTGCGCCGATCAGGGTCGAGCCGACGAAGTCCTTGCTCAGGGTCCAGGCCACCGCGAAGGTGACGGGAGACAGGCCGCACTCCTGCGCCACCTCGGCGAAGCGCGCCGCCGACTCCAGGGTGCGCGGATTGACGAAGCGCTTCGTCATGGCCTTGCCGCGCTCGCTGTCCTGGCTGTAGCGGCTGAAGCGCGCCCCTTCGGGCCAGGCGCCATCGTTGTACTTGAGCGAGAGCACGCCTGCGCCGATCGGGCTGTACGGCAGCAGGCTCACGCCCTCGCGCCGGCACACTGTCGAGAGCTCGTCCTCGAAGCGACGGTTCATCAGGCTGAAGTTGTTCTGGATCGTCTCGTAGCGGGGCAGACCGTGCTTGTCCGAAGCCCAGAGGCTCTTGGTGAGTCCGTACGCGGTCTCGTTGCTGCAGCCCGCGTAGCGGATCTTGCCCGCCTCGATGAGCCGGTCCAGCGCCTCCAGGGTCTCCTCGATGGGCACGGCGGGATCGGGCCAGTGGGTCTGGTAGAGGTCGATGTGCTCGATCCCCAGCCGCCGCAGCGAGTCCTCGCAGGCGCGCTCGATGTGGTGACGGTCGAGGGCGGTCTTGCCGGCGCGCACCGGCCCGACGAACCAGCCGCCCAGGGGCCCGGACACCTTGGTGGCCACCACCACGGCATCGCGCGGCTTGGAGGCCAGCCACTTTCCGCAGATCTCCTCGGTGCGCCCGGCCCAGCGCGGGTCCGGCGGCACCGGGTAGATCTCGGCCACGTCGATGAAGTCGACGCCGGCGTCGAAAGCCCGGTCCATGATGCGAATGCCCTCGGCCTCGTCGGCCATGGTCCCGAAGGTCATGGTCCCCATGCCGATCTCGGAGACGCTGAGGCCGGTGCGACCCAGGTGGCGCTGCTTCATTCGGAGGACTCCTTGCGCGCGATGCGGGCGGCGGGGTCGCCGCCGTGGGGGTCGAGGCGCAGCACGCGCGGGAAGCCGCCCTCGATTTGCCAGGTGGGAGCGTTCGAGTTCGAGGTCCAGACGCGGCCCTGGGCATCGAAGTCCAGCTCGCGGGTGTAGGTGACCCGCGTGGGCAGCGGGTAGACCGTGAACGTCTCGCTGGCGGGCTCGAAGCGGATCAGCGTGTCGCTGTTGGTGCCGCAGATCCAGACCGTGTCGGTGCGGCGATCCACATTCAGCGCATACGGAACGTCGGAGCCCTGAGGCTCGATGGGCAGCTCCCAGCTCTGGAACGCGCGCGTCTCGGGATCGAAGCGCGCGATGAGCCCCGCCGAGAAGCCCGGGATCCAGAGCTGGCCCTGGGAGTCGAAGCGCAGGCGGCGCGGTCCCGTGAAGGGCGTGTCGATCATCTCCACCTCGAAGGTGTCGGGATCCACGCGCCCCAGGCGGTGCTCGTTCAGCTGGGTCAGCCAGATCACTCCGTCGGGCCCCACGTCGATGCCGTAGGGGACCGGCAGCGTCATGCCCTCCCCCGCCCCGGCCGCGTTGCCGCGCAGGTCCACGTGCTTGGAGAGCCAGATCCAGAACGGCAGCATGCGCAGCGCGACGGCCTGGCCGAAGCTCCGCGCCGGCAGCCGGATGCGCTCGTGCTGACCCGTGGCCGGGTCGTACATCCCCACGTGGTTGGACGCGGCCAGCGTGTACCAGATGCGCCCGCGCGGATCGAAGCGCAGGGTGTGCGGGTACCAGCCCTCGTGGGTCTCCACCAGGGTGAACTGCTCGCTCGCCGGATCGAAGCGCGCCAGCCGGTTGCCGAGGGCCAGGGTGATCCAGAGCGTGCCGTCGGGCGCCACCTGGAGCGAGTGCGGCCCGACGTGGGAGCCCGCGTTCGACGGCGTCTTGGCGTCGCGGCCGCCGCCGAACATGCCGCCGAGCGGCAGCCCGGCGTCGGGAAGCTTCCAGGACTCGCGCACGGCCTTTCCGTCACGGACGTCGAGGCGGTAGAGCTGGTCCTGGGCCATGTCCACCGAGTACACGCGCCCGTCGGGATGCATCACGATGTCGTGCTGCATCGAAGCCTGGTGTCCGAGCTGCCATTCGTCCACCACGGCGCGGCGCACCTCGGCGGGAGGCGGGGGCTCGAAGCCCGGCGAGCCCAGCCCCTGGGTCAACGCGGGCACCGCCGTCTCCGACGCGTAGGCCGCGTTGAAGTGCTCCGGCAGCTCCGCCTTGAGCTCGTTGGGGAGGAAGGCTCCCATGCGGCCCATGAGCAGGAAGATCTTCTGCCACTCCTCCGGCGAACGCTGCCGGCGGGTGGCCCAGCTGCCCTGTTGATGGCAGTAGGTGCACTGGCGCACGAAGACCTCGCGCTGCTGCGGATCCTGGATGCGTTGGAGGAGCAGGTGATACCAGCGGTTGGCCGGAAGCTGGGCGGCCACCGCCGTGGCATCGGTCTCGGGCTCGATCACCCAGTCGCGGCGCCCGGGCGCCACCTCGGCGCGACTCTGGTCCTTCCAACCGATGCGGCGCAGGCGCAGCTCGAATGCCGTGGCTTCCGGAAGCTCGCGAACCCGATAGGCGCCGCCCTCGCCGCTGAACACGGTGCGGGTCCAACTGGGCTGACCGGTCGCCACGCTCACCATCACGCCCGGTACGGGCGCCCCCTGCGGATCGCGCACCACCCCGGAGAGCTCGGCCGCCGTCGCGACGCGCACAGGGCCCGATAGAACGGCCAGAACGGGTAGAATCGCCAGCCCGACCAGGCCGAAGCGATCGAGCCACAGGGACGGGGTGAGGATCTGCATGGCCCGCGATGCTACCGCAGCGCTGCTTCTCCTGGGGCTGATCGCCTGCGCCTCGAGCGCGCCGGCGCCGGATCGACTTCCCGCCGACGAGCCGGCGCTCGGCGTCCGTGTACGGCTGCTGTTCAGCGAGGACGCGGACCTGGACCTGCACGTGACCGACCCCCTCCACGAGACGGTCTACTTCGCCAACAGCCCCTCCAAGTCCGGCGGGCGCCTGCTGGACGACGTGCGCTGTGACAGCGAGGGCCCGCGCATCGAGGTGGTCGAGTGGGAGACCGCGCCGGCCGGCCGCTACCGCGTGGGGATCGACCACCCCATCCGCTGCCGGCGGACGGACAACCCCGCGCCGTTCATCCTGGAGATCTGGGCCGACGGCATCCGCCACGAGCGCCGAGGCGCCATCTCCTTCGGCCGCTTCGAACCCATCGTCTACGAGTTCGACGTACGGCCTTAGGCGGCCGAGCCCCTCCGCTCGCCTTCGGCTCACTGCGCGCCCTCGTCCATCTCCGGCGCTCGCGCGTAGTCCGTCGGATCGGGCTTGCGGGCCATCGGCTCGGATGGAGCTTCGACCCCGCCAGGGCTGCGTTGGGGGCGGTGCATCGCGGCTTATGCAGCTCGGCGTTGCGTTGCCGGGGCGCTTGCGGTTGGAGGCAGGACGGCAGCCCTGCAGAGCTGGATGCGGCTCCGCGCCTATGGCCCGCAAGCGCGACCCGGCTGAGCTCGCGCAGCCGCCGGAGACCGGGGAGCGCGCGCAGCGAGCCGTAGGCGAGCGGAGGGGCTCGGCCGCCTAAGAATGCGCGCTGGGCCGCGCCGACACCGCTTCGTACCAGCGGTTCAGGTTCTTGTGGTCGTCCCCGGGCAGCAGCTTGAGGATCTTGCCGAAGAAGTCGAAGGCGCACTGGGCGGTGATGTCGGCCACCGTGTAGCGATCGCCGGCCACGAACTCGCGCTCGGCCAGCTCGGCGTCCAGCCAGGTGAAGGCCTTGCCCAGCGCGTTGCGATTG
>CAMYOO010000231.1 GCA_947260035.1 uncultured delta proteobacterium | reverse complement strand
AGCTCGCGGAACGAGGTGTCGCACTGCGTGAGCCGGCGAACCAGGGTTCGGCGCGAGAGCCGCAGCTGGGCGGCGACGTCGTCGACGCCCGGGGCACGCTCGCCGGAGCCTTCCAGGATGCGCTCGACCTGGGCAACGATGAACTCGGGTCCCTGAAGGCCGCGCTCCGCGCTCTCCAGACGCTCGACGGCGCCCCGGTGAAGGGCGGCGTCGCTGAAGGGACAGGGGAGCGGTAGCCACGCGGCGGGAAGGGAGACCCCGGCAGTCGGCTCGCCGAAGGAGACCGGCGCGTGGAGGAGCTCGGCGTAGCGGTCGGCGTACGGGGGGGCGGCGTAGTCCACGTGGAAGCCGCCCTCGTCCATGGAGCGCCCGAGGGCCGACTCGACCAGCGCCTGGATGCTCAGCAGCAGGGCCTCCAGCAAGGCCGACCAGATCTCCGGCGCGACGCGGAGCTGGGGCTCGATGCGCAGCCGGAAGCGGCGATCCACGTCGCTGGACAGCCGGAAGTATGGAGCGCGCACATAGCCGAAGCGCTCGATCACCGCGAGCGCACGGGCCAGGTCGGGCGCGCTCGCTGCGGCGACCCCGAGCACGCCGTGGGCGGCGCCCTCCAGCGAGCGGCCGAGCTCGAGCCCCCAGCCGGGCGCGACGAGCTCCGAGAGGTTCCGGGCCTGGTGCAGCTGCTGGCCGAGCTCGATGACGTCGTCGGGCCCGGCCGCCATCGCCGCCGCAGGCTCGATGCCGGTCCCCTTCAGGATCCGGCGGGCGCGCTCGGGCGTCGTCCCAAACCGGCGCAGGACCAGGCGGAAGTAGGCCGCCGGCATGGGCAGCGCTTCGACCGCTCGGCCTGCCATGGTGGCGCAAAATGACCAGTCATTGGCCCATCCTACGCTTCTGGGAGGCCCTCTCAAAGGAGATCCTGCCCGTGGATCGCAACCCCACGGGAGGAACTCCATGAAGGCCAAGGCCGTGAAGATCGAGCGCCGCTGGATCGGCGCCCCGGACCGCGCCTGGAACCCCACCTGCACCCTCTTCGTTGCCGCCGTGGGTGGCTTCGCGCTGGGGGCCGCCGCCCTGCTGGCCGGATGGATCCCGCCACTCCTCGGGGTGCCGTGGCAGGCACTGTGCCTCTACTTGAGCTTCACGGTGCTCCACGATGCCATGCACGGCACCGCCCACCGCTCGAAGGCGGTGGGCAACGCGATGGGTCGGGTCTGCGGGCTGTTGCTCCTGGGGCCGCTGCCGCTCTTCCGAGGCGTACACCACGCCCACCACGGGCACACGAACGATCCCGATCGCGACCCGGACCTGATCGTGGCGATGGGACCGGCCTGGCTGCGGCCGTTCGCCCTGGCGGCCACGATCCCCGCCTATCGCTGGGCGTTCTACCGGCAGCAGCTCTGGCGGGATCGCGCGAGCCTGCGCGAGGCGTTGCTGAGCGACGTTGCGCTCGCCGGGCTGCTCGTCTGGGCGTTCGCCTCGGGTCTCGGTTCCTGGGTGCTGCTGCTCTGGATCGCGCCGCTGATGATCGCCGTCGTGTGGCTCGCCTTCGCGTTCGACTACCTGCCGCACCATCCGCACTCGCAGCAGGGACGCTACTACGACACGCGCATCTTCCCGGGCCGCATCGCCAACCTCGTACTACTCGGCCAGAACTACCACCTGATCCACCATCTCTGGACCACGATCCCCTGGTACCGCTACCAGGAGGTCTTCGAGGCGATCGAGCCCCAGCTTCGCGAGCGCGAGTGCGCGATCGGATGGTCGAGCCGGGCGGTGGCTCCGATCGCGCAGCCGCAGGAGGCCTGATCAGGAAGATCCGGGCCGCCGTGCTTGGAGAAGTTCACGGTCCCTCCGAGGTGGAAGAGGTCGAGTTCGCCGAGCCCCGGGATGACGCGGCGTGGCCGACGGACGCAGCTCTTGGGAACGCTGCGCTTTCCAGTTGAGCTAGCGGGGCGCTGGGGGGCAAGCTACCTGGCGAGGAGGCCTCCGGGCCACGAACCCCGGAGATCTCGTTGCTGTGTGGGAGGCGGAAGTCCACCATGGGGCCCATGTGGGAGGCGCTCTTCTGGGGCCTGGTCGCTACCTCGTCCCTCGTTCTCGGGGGGCTCATCGGGTCGTGGTTCCAGCTGGGCCGGCGCACGCTCGGCGTGATCATGGCGTTCGGAGCCGGCGTGCTGATCTCGGCGGTTGCGTACGAGCTGGTCTACGAAGCCATCCAGATCGCCAAGGGCAGCGGTTTCCCCAGCCTGGGCTTCTTCTGCGGGGCGTTCGTGTTCTTCGCGAGCGACGCGTTGATCGGCCGCATCGGGGGTGGCGAGCGGAAGGCCGTCGGCCCGGCCCAGCCGTCGACGCTGGTCGTCCCCATGGTCCTGGCGATCATTCTCGACGGTGTCCCGGAGTCGCTGGTGATCGGGCTGGGCATGCTGGGCGGCGGCGGCGTCAGCCTGGCGATGCTGGTGGCCGTGTTCATCTCCAACCTGCCCGAGGCCATCGCGGGAACCTCCGGGATGCTCTCGGCGGGATGGAGCCGCGGACGCATCCTGCTGCTCTGGGCGAGCATCGCCGTCGTCTGCGCCCTGGCCAGCGTGGCGGGGTACGGCTTGTTCGGCGGGATCTCGGACGGTGGCCTGGCCTTCACGCAGACCTTCGCGGGCGGGGCCATCTTGATGATGCTGGCCAACACCATGATTCCCGAGGCGTACGAGCACGGCGGCAAGCTGGCGGGGGTCTTCACCGTCCTCGGGTTCGCAACCTCCGTGGCGGTGGTCGTGCTGGAGCACGGCGCGGGCTGAGCGGGGGCACCGCGCTCGGGCGTCGAGTAGGCTCTTCGTCCGCCCAGCTTGAAGGGACTCCGCGCATGGCCCCGTCGATCACCCTCTACACGTTTCCTCCCTCCCAGAACGCAGTGCGCCCCGAGCTGGCGTTGCTGGAGAAGGGGCTGCCCTTCGAGAAGGTCACGGTCGACTTCCTGAAGGGCGAGCACAGGAAGCCCCCGCTGGTCGATCTGAACCCGCGCGGCCAGGTGCCGACGCTGGTGTACGATGCGGGCGGTGATCCGATCGCGGTCTGCGAGAGCATCGCCACGATCCGCTTCCTGGACGACATGCACCCCGAGCCCCCGCTGATGCCTCCGGTCGGCGAGCCCCGGCGACGCGCCCAGGCGATCATGCGCATCGAGCAGTTCCAGGCCAAGCTCGACCCCAGCAACCTCTTCGGCTCCGTGATCTTCGGGCGGAAGAGCAGGGAGGAGCTTCGGCCGCGAATCGACGCACTGGAGGCCGAGCTCGCACACTGGGAGTCCTACGCGGTTGGCCGGCGCTACCTGGCCGGCGATCAGTTCACCCTGGCCGACATCGCGGTCTTCCCGCTGCTGATGCACTTCGAAGCGCTCGGCTTCGAGTACGCGAAGCGCACCCCCGCGCTGGGTGCGTACGTGGAGGCGTGCAAGGAGCGTCCCTCCGTGCTGCAGTCCGGTTGGCTGGATGCGTTCGCCGCCTTCGTGCGGGACCGTGCGCCGGAACCGGTGCTGGCAGGCTGAAGTCGGGGCCTTCCCAGGACGAGGAGTGAAGCGATGAAGTTCGGGCTCTACGGGATCAATGTGGGGCCGTGCGCGGATCCCGAGGTCAGCGCGCGGGTGGCCCGCGCCGCCGAGGACGCGGGCTTCGACTCGCTGTGGACGGCCGAGCACGTGGTGCTGCCCGACCCGCAGGTGCCGCCGTCACCGGTGGGACCGCGAGAGAAGTTGCTGGATCCATTGGCGAGCCTCGCGTTTCTCGCCGGCCACACGTCCCAGGTGAGACTGGCCACCGGGATCATCATCCTGCCCCAGCGCAACCCCGTGGTGCTGGCCAAGGAGCTGGCCAGCGTGGACGTGCTGTCGGCGGGGCGTCTGACGTTCGGGATCGGCGCCGGCTACCTGCAGCCCGAGTTCCGCGCCATCGGCGCCGACTTCGAGCGGCGCGGTGCGCTGTCCGACGAGTACCTGGAGGCCATCCTCCAGCTGTGGACGGGCGAGCCTCCGTCGTATGCCGGAGAGACCGTCCGCTTCGACGGGATCGACGCGCATCCGCGACCCGTGCAACGGCCGCATCCGCCCATCGTGGTGGGCGGCTACAGCGCGCCGGCGCTGCGCCGCGCCCAGCGCTTCGGCGAGGGCTGGTACGGCTTCCTGCGCACGCCGGAGATGTTGCAGCAGGATCTCGCCGGTCTGGAGCGCGCGGCCGGCGAGGTGGATCGAGAGGCGGCGCGCGGCGCGCTGGAGATCAGCGTGACGCCCCCGCCGGGTCTGGACGCCGCCGGTGTCGCCGCCTACGCGGAGCTGGGCGTGCAGCGCCTGGTGCTGCTGCCGATCGCGCGCTCCGCCGACGAGCTGGTGCATTTCGTCGAGGATGCCGGCGAGAACCTGGTGCGCAAGCTGGCCTAGGCTGACAGCCGCGGCCGCGCGCGCTCGGCCAGGGCGGCGGCATCGATGCTCGGGGGCAGCGTGCCGAACATGCGGCCGGCGCCCTCTTCGAGGCGCGCGCAGTAGGCTTCGGCCACGCGGGGGTCGCCTTCGCGTACCAAGAGCGCGCCCTGTAGCGCCAGCGCCATGCACTCGACGGTGCTGCGGGCGCGGCGCTCGGCTTCCTCCGCGTTGCCCAGTGCCGCCTCCATGCGGGCGATGGCGCTGTCCAGGCGCGGGTCGGCGCCGGACGCGGTGCGGACCTCGGCCACGAAGGCCTCCAGGGACTCCGGCTCGCGGACGGCCGCGCGCAGCACGTCCAGGCACTGGATGTTTCCGCAGCCCTCCCAGATGGCCAGCACCGGCGCCTCGCGGTAGAGGCGGGGGAGGATGCTCTCCTCCACGTAGCCGGCGCCGCCCAGGCATTCCTGGGCCTCGGTCACCATGGCCGCGGCGCGCTTGCAGATCCAGTACTTGCCCACGGCGGTGGCGATGCGCGCCACGCCCGCCGCCACGGGATCGCTCTCGCCTTCCTCCACGGCGCGGGCCACGCGCATCGTGAGCCGCAGCGCCGCTTCGGACTCTACGGCCAGGTCGGCCAGCACGTTCTGCATCAGCGGCTGGTCGCCCAGCTTGTGGCCGAAGGCCTCGCGGTGGGCGGCGTGGTGGGTGGCCTGGGCCAGCGCTTGACGCATCAGGGCCGAGGACTCGATCATGCAGTCGAGCCGGGTGAGGGCCACCATCTCGATGATGGTGGCGACGCCGCGGCCCTCGTCGCCCACGCGCAGCGCCCAGGCGTCTTCGAACTCCACCTCGCTGCTGGCGTTGGAGTGGTTGCCCAGCGTTGCAGGCGCAGCGCGTTTCTCGCACCGTCGGGCCGAAAGCGCGGCAGCAGGAAGCAGGTGAGGCCGCGCTCGGCCTGGGCCAGCACCAGGAAGGCATCGCACTGGGGCGCCGACAGGAACCACTTGTGACCGGTGAGCGTGTACTCGCCCTCGCCGCCGGCCGCCACGGCGCGCGTGGTGTTGGCGCGCACGTCGGAGCCGCCCTGCTTCTCGGTCATGCCCATGCCCACGATGCAGCCGTTCTTCTGATCGGCGGGCAGGGAGCGCGGGTCGTAGCGGTCCGAGAAGATGCGCGGCAGCCACACGTCGGCCAGCGCGGGCTCGTGACGCAGCGCGGGCACCGCCGCGAAGGTCATGGAGATGGGGCAGTAGCTGCCCGCCTCCACCTGGCCGTGCAGGTAGCAGAGCCCCGCTCGTACCACCTGGCGCCCGGCGCGGTCGCTGGTCCAGGGCAGGGCGTGCAGGCCGTGGCCGATGGCGGTCCCCATCACGCGATGCCAGGCGGGGTGGAAGTCGACTTCGTCGACACGGTGGCCGAAGCGGTCGTGGCTGCGTAGCACCGGCCGGTGCTCGTTGGCCTGGAAGCCCAGCTCCCAGAGCTCCCCCCCGGCCAGGGCGCCGTAGGCCTGCAGCCGCTCCTCGCCCCAGGCGCCGCCTTCCAGGGCCACGGCCTCCTGCAGGGCCGTGTCCTGCTTGAACAGGTTCAGCCCCTCGAGGGGCGGAGGCTGGTTCAGGACCTCGTGGGTGGGGGGCATTCCGGAAGGCTAGCAGGGCGCCTGCGCAGCCCTGCTAGCCGATTTGACACCTTCGGGAGCCCGCCTTAGCTTGATTGGCCCTGCGGTGGGCGTAGCTCAGTTGGTTAGAGCGCCAGGTTGTGGTCCTGGAAGTCGGGGGTTCGAATCCCCTCGTCCACCCCAAGAACTCTCCACGCGGCGGATTGTTGGCGCAACGCCTCCATCCGCCTCGTCGCAGGTGGGGGGACTTTGGGGGGAGTTCGGCAAGCGAGCGAGTAGATCAGCGGGGACCTCGCTCTCCTCAGGCAGAAGGGGCTCCCTGTACGAGTCACCGTCGGCCCACCGACCGTAGTGTTTCGCGGTGATCGCTATGTCGCTGTGGCCGGGCTGCTTCGAGACGTAGCTGAGCTGGATGCCGGCGGCGTTTGCGGCGCAGATCCAGGGCGTTGCCCCGGAGCTGTGTTCACAAGGCTGAGAAGAGGAACGCCAGGCTGGACCAACCAAGGGGTCAGGCTCACAACCACCCGCCGAGCCTCGCGATTCCTGGAGCGGGAGACGGGGGTCGAACCCGCGGCCCTCGGCTTGGGAAACCAAGACTCGGAATCGCTTAAGTCATTGCTCTTAGTCCACTTTCGGCACTTCGCGTTCCAGGCGGGATGTCGCAGGACGTCGCAGGAGGTTGCAGGACGTTGCAGACTTGCGA
>CAMYOO010000230.1 GCA_947260035.1 uncultured delta proteobacterium | reverse complement strand
GGCGCACAGCGTGTCGCCGCCCGCGCTGCGTCGGTCCACGGCTGCGCGCATGGCGATCCAGGGATCGGCTTCGCCGAAGGGCGCGTCGCTGCCGCCGCCAAGAGGTACGCCGGCGTCGAGGAAGCCCCGGCCGCGGTAGAGCCAGCGCACGTCGGCGGGCTCGACGTCGGCCAGATATGCGTCGCCTCGTTCGTGGATGAAGCCCGGCTGGGTCACCACGCCGATGCGGCGTTCGGCGAGCTGCTTCACCAGCTCCGGTGGCGCCACGGAGGCGTGCTCGATGCGATCGCCGCGCGCCACGCCGGCGGACTCCAGGGCTGCCAGCGCCAGCACCAGCTCGGCGCGGGTCACGCAGTGGAACGCCACCCGGCGTCCTTCACGGTGGGCGGCGTCCACGTTGGCCACAAGCGCGGCGAAGTCGGGCGGTGCGGCCTCGTGCAGCACCAGCTTCCGCTCGCCGCGCGTGTATCCCGTCGCAGCGGGCAGCTGCGCGCCGCCCATAAGTCGCAGCCGCTGGGGCAGCGCTCCGCGAGCGGCCGCGTCCGCCAGGATCGCCGCCTCCCCAGGTCCGTTGGTTGCGGTTGCGTCCGTGACGCCGGTGAGGCCCCGGCTGGCAAGGAGGCTGCCCACCGGCTCCAGGTCCGGCGGCTCTTCGCGACCCAACCGTGCGCGCAGCTCGGTGTCCGCGTCGAAGATGCGCCCGTCGTCGCTGTCGAGGCCAAGGCGCCGGCACGCCGCCGACGACAGCATCCAGAGCCGCCCCGTGCGCTGCTGGATGCGCACCGGCCGCTCGCCCACCAAGGCGTCCAAGGCGCGCCGATCCAGCTCGCCGGCCACCGACTCGTGGTAGCCCACGCCGCGGATCCAGCCCTGGCCCGGCACGCCGCCGAGAGCGGCCTCGAGCCCCGTGCGGTCGTGCACCTGCGGCGGCCCGCAGGGCACGGACTCCAGCGCGGCCGCCAGGGAGAGCAGATGCAGGTGGTGGTCGTGAAGCCCGGGAAGCAGCGCGCCGCCCGCGGCGTCGAGAACCTCCTCCCCGGGCTCGGGTGTCAGGCCGGGCGCCAGCTCGGCGATCAGCGCGTTGCCGATGCGCACGTCCAGCGCGCTGCGGCCCGCGACCTCGGCATTGCGGATCAGCACGCCGGCGGCCTCGCCCGCGGCGCCGCCACAGGTGTGCGGCCGTGGGCCGTCTCCAGCGCCCAGCTCTCGCCCCAGCGCAGGACCCGCGCGTCCTCGACGGGACCGTCGGCGGCGTGGGCCGCCACGTCGTGTAGCGCCACGTCGAGCAGCGCACCGCCGCCGCGCTGTCGCGTCTCCCATGCGATCCGGGCCGCGTGGACTCCGGCCAGCGGGTCGGCGATGGCGTCGGCGCAGAAGAGCGGTGCGTCCGGTTCTCCGCTTGCGGCGGCCAGACCCGCCGCACAGGCCGCATCGTCGCCGAACGCCACTGCCTCGCTCTCCCGTCCGTAGCCGGTGATCGAGACCCAGACGAGGCCCGGCGTCTCGGCGACGATGGCTTCGGCGTCGATTCCGAGCTGCCGAAGCGCGCGTGGCCGCGCGCTCTCCACCACCACGTCGGCTTCGCGGAGCAGCGCGTCCAGCTCCACCACGCCTTCCCGCGTGTGCAGCTCCAGGGTCCGTTCGCGCTTGCGTCCGTTCATCAACGCAAAGAAGGCCTGCGGTCCGAAGCGCGCCCCGTCGGGCCGAGCGCGCGATTCGACCTTGATCACCTCGGCCCCGGCCAGCCCCAGAAGCTGGCCGCAAAGCGGCCCGGCCCAGAGGCACGAGAGGTCCACCACGCGCAGGCGGCGCGGCGGCGCCCGCTCGGGCCCGCGGGACGCCACGCGGTGCGGGGCCGGCGCGGGTGTCACGCGCTGCGCGGCCGGCGCGACGGGGATCCCGCAGAGCCGCGCCCGTTCGACCAGCACATCCACCGGGCGCTCTGCGCAGTGGGCTGCGACTCCCGGCCAGGGATCGTGGCCGAAGCGAGTCGGGTCAGACTCGAGCCAGGCCGGCAGCAGCGAGCGATCGTCGGGCCGCGCCAGGTTCACGGCCAGCCAGCCGTCGGCGCCGCGCAGCAGGCGGCAGCTTCCGCCCGGCGACACCCGGCCGCGTCGGGAGAGCCCCGCCAGGGCGGCGCGTTCGCCCAGCAGGAGCGCGCCGTCCACGGAGTGCAGCGCATCGCTGCCCGAGGCCGTGGCCAGGGCCCGGACCTGGCGTGCCGCGAAAGCCGCCAGGGGGCCGGGCGCGGGCCGGGGCGCGCCGTCGGCGGGGCCGGTGAGAGACATGGCCCCCGAGCGCGCCCATGCGAGCTGGGCATCCAGCGCGGCAGTGTCCACTTTCGTCCTCCGCCGGAATCCGTGACACTAGCACCGACGGAGTCTTGGAACGTGTCGATCAAACCCGGAACGCGACTGCGCAGCGCTGTGTGTACCACCGAGGTGATGGTGGTGGCCGCGCCGCCCGAAGAGGTCGACATCCGCTGCGGCGGGGCCGCCATGCTGCCCATGGATGCCGAGCCTTCCGGCGGCACCCCAGCGGCGGATGCTGCGGACGGCTCGCTGCTCGGCAAGCGCTACGTGAACGAAGCGGGCACCCTCGAGCTGCTGTGCACCAAGCCCGGCGAGGGGTCGCTGGGTTCGGGCGGTCAGGCCCTTGCCGTGAAGGGCGCCAAGCCCCTGCCCTCCTCGGACTGAGCCGCACCCGGTGAGCGCACCGCTCTCGTTGACCGCTGCTCTGGACCGCTTGCGCGACCCGGCTGCTCTGGAAACCTGGTCGCCCTTCGGCTCGGAGCGCATCCTGGTGATCGACGTCGCCACCTCGGCCGAAGATCTGTCGCCGGCCGCGCGCCTGGCCGAGCTGCCCTGTCCCACCGTGGCCTGGCGCGCCGGCAAAGCGTCCTCCGCCGGCGCCCGCCTGCTCGACGCGTTCGACGTGCACGCCGACGGCGAGGCGCAGCTCGGCCCGGTGATCGATGCCGCCAAGCGCAACCCCCTGGCGGCCTCGGCGCTGGTACAGCTGCTGCGCCACTCGGAGAGCCTGCCGCTTCACGACGCTTTGCTGGCCGAGTCCTGGGCCTACTCCACGCTTCAGTCCGGTCCCGAGTTCGGCACCTGGCTGGCGGCGCGGACGGCGGGAGAGCCGGCGCCGGAGAATGCGGAGCGCGCCGTGCTGGCTCGACGGGAGGGACCGCTCTTGCACCTCACCTTGAATCGGCCCGAGCGCCACAACGCGTACTCGGCCGAGATGCGCGACGCGCTGTGCGAGTCGCTGACCGTGGCCGATGCGGATCCGAGCATCGAGCACATCCAGCTCGACGGCGCGGGCAGTAGCTTCTCCAGCGGGGGCGACCTGGTCGAGTTCGGCACCCTGGCGGATCCGGCCACCGCCCACGCCGTGCGCAGCGTGCGCAATGCCGGGCGGCTCCTGGCGCGGCTGGCGCCGCGCGTGGAAGTGAACGTGCACGGCGCCTGCGTGGGGGCCGGCGTCGAGCTGCCGGCCTTCGCGGCCAAGGTGAGCGCGCGCGCCGACGCCTGGTTCATGCTTCCCGAGCTGTCCATGGGGCTGGTGCCCGGCGCCGGCGGCACCGCCAGCCTGCCGCGCCGCATCGGCCGCCGGCGCACCGCCTGGCTGGCCCTGTCCGGCGAGCGCATCGATGCGCCCACCGCCCTGGAGTGGGGCCTGGTGGACGAGATCCGATGAGCCGCACCGCGCGCACCCTCCTGTTGGCGGCCGGGCTCTCGCTGCCGGCCTGCAGTCCCGAGAGCGAGACGCCGGCGCCCGCAGCCAAGTCCGAGTCCGGCGCGAGCCGCGCGCTGCCTGCCGTGGCCGAGGGTGGATCCAGCGTCCTCTACGAGAACGGACGCGTCACGCTGATCAGCCGCGGTGCGTTGCTCGCCGCAGTGCTGGAGAAGCTGGGGCGGCAGGCGGACTTTGCACTTCTGGGCGCCCTGCCCGGCCGCACGGTGGAGGTGCGGCTGGAGGACGTTCCGCTGGTGGACGCGCTCTCGACGTTGCTGGGCGACGAGCTCTGGAGCCTGGAGTACGCGCCGCAGCCCGAAGGGAGTCACCGGCTGGTTCGCCTGCACGTCGGCGGCAGCGCCCCGAAGCCGGTGGTTCGCCTGCGCGAGCGGACGCTGGCGCGGCAGCAGCCGGGGCTGCGCCGTCGGGCCGATTCGCGAGACGAGCCCACCCCGATGCGGAAGCCCCTGCCCGCCTGGGATCCCGATGCCTACGAGGAGGATCTGGCGCAGCGCCTGGAGAGCCGCAACGTGGAGGAGCGGGCCGAAGCCGTCAGCGAGCTGAGCACCGACGGCGAGCAACTGCGTCGCCTGATCGTTTTCTCCCGCGAGGACCCGGCCGTGGAGGTCCGCCTGGCGGCGATCGAGGAGCTGGAGGGCGAGGAGACCTGGGCCGCGCTCAACGCCGTCATCATGACCCTGGACGATCCCGACGCCCGGGTGGTGCTGCGCACGATCGAGGCGATTTCCTACCTGGACGACGAAACCCTGGCGCCCAAGCTGCAGCCGCTGCTCGAGCACCCGGATCCGGACGTGCGCAAGGCCACCGTGGAGACGATCGCCGAGCTGACCGAGTAGCCCCGTAGCCTACTTGGGTAGCGGAACCCATTCCGTGCAGGAGGTGGGTTCGGTGCGTGCGCCGGTGTTCGGGTCGTACTTTGCCACGTAGCACTCGACGGCGATGCGATCGAAACCGGCGTGTCCGGTCTGGGTGTAGGCCAGCATCCCCAGCTTGTTCTTCGCAGTCACGTCGGACGAGTCCAGGCAGACGCAGAGGCGCTTTAGCTTGATGCCTGCCGGGGCCACGGTGCTGGCGAGCGGCACGCCGAGCTTCGACGCCACCTTCAGATCGGCACTGATGTCGCTGCTGGCCGCAGCCAGGGGCAACGCGAGTGCGATGGTGATGAGCGCGCCGAGCAACACCCCGAGCAGGAATCCCTTGCGTATCTTCAGCCTCCTTCGCGTGATCAGTTGATGGCGCCCGTCTCCTTGAGTCGGGAGATCTCGTCCCAGTCTACGCCCATTTCGAGCAGCACCTCTTCGGTGTTCTGGCCCATCTCCGGGCTGGGGCTGCGGATCTCGATGGGCTGCTCGTCGAACTGCACCGGGCTCGCCACCAGCTTGAAGTGGCCCTTGTCGGCGCCGTCCACGTCGGGCAGGTAGCCGTTGGCGACCGACTGCGGATCGTCGTGGAGCTCCTCGGCATTCTGCATGGGCGCCCAGGGGCCCTCCAGGGTTTCGAACGCCTGGAACCACTCGGCCAGGGTTCGCTGGGCGAAGATCTCGTCCAGCATCGCGATCAGCTCCTCGCGGTTCTTGAAGCGCGCGGCCGAATCGCGAAAGCGTTCGTCGTCGATCCACTCCTCGCGTTCCACGTGGCGGCAGAAGTCCGCGAAATGCTTGTCGGGCTGAAGCATCATCAGCAGCAGCCAGCGCCCGTCCTGGGTCTTGTAGGAGTTGCCCACCGGGTTCGGCGCGCTGCTGCGCGTCATCTTCGGGATGAAGCCGGCGCCCCCGGCGATCAGCTTGCTGGCCACGATGTCCGGCGCCAGCACCCACATGGCGGTGTTGAGCAG
>CAMYOO010000229.1 GCA_947260035.1 uncultured delta proteobacterium | reverse complement strand
GGCAGCGTGGGCGGCTCCACGGCCGTGGTCGCCGCCAGCCTGGTGCAGGCGGGCATCCACGAGCGCGTGCTCACGGTGGCCTACGAGAAGCAGTCCGAGAGCAACGCCATGTGGGCGCTCTCCGTCAAGATCCCCTTCAGCGCCACGGTGGTGGCCGGCGCCGGCGGCTACTTCGCGCCGCTGATCCGCGGCTACATGCACCGCTCCGGCGCGCCCGAGGATACGGGCATCCGCGTAGCCCTGAAGGATCGCAAGAACGCGCTCAAGAATCCCTACGCGCACCTCAAGTTCCCGGACATCGACTTCGACCAGGTGGCCGGCTCGCCCATGCTCTGGGACCCGATCCGTTTCCTGGAGACCTGCCCGTCCTCCGACGGCGCCTGCGCCATGGTGCTGGCCAGCGAAGACGCGGCGCACGGGGCCGAGCGGCCGGCCTGGGTTCACGCCACGGCCATGCGCAGCGAGCCCACCATGTTCTCGGGGCGCGACCAGGTGAACCCGCAGGCGGGCAAGGACTGCGCCGCCGAGCTCTACAAGAAGGCGGGCATCTCGGACCCGCGCAAGGAGATCGACTGCGCGGAAATCTACGTCCCCTTCAGCTGGTTCGAGCCCATGTGGATGGAGAACCTGGGCTTCGCCGAGGAAGGGCAGGGCTGGAAGATGACCTACGACGGCGCCACGGCGCTGGACGGCGACCTGCCCGTCAATATGTCCGGCGGCGTGCTGTCTTCCAATCCCATCGGTGCGTCGGGGATGCTGCGTTTCGCCGAGGCGGCGCTGCAGGTTCGCGGTCAGGCCGGTGAGCACCAGGTGGAGGGCGCGCGCCGCGCCCTGGGCCACGCCTACGGCGGCGGCTCCCAGTACTTCTCCATGTGGATCGTCGCGGATCACAAGCGCTAGGAGCTCGCATGCACTTCAACATGGCGGATCTCTTCGAGGGCATCGCCGACGCGGTTCCGGACCGCGAAGCCGTGATCTGCGGCGAGCGGCGGCTCAGCTACCGCCAGCTCGATCAGCGAGCCAACCGCCTGGCTCACTACCTGGCGGCCAAGGGCGTCGGGCCCGGCGACCACGTCGGCTGCTATCCGCTACGTCGAGGATGAGCTTCGCTACCTGTTCTCCGACGCGGACCTGGTCGGCGTGGTGCATCACCGCGAGTTCGCGCCCCGGGTGGCCGCGGTGCGCGACGCCATGAAGGACCCGCGCGTCTTCCTGGCCGTGGACGACGGATCCGACGCCGAGACGGATTCCGAGGACTACGAGCAGGCCCTGGCCGGCTCGTCGCAGGAGCGCGGCTTCCCCGAGCGGTCGCCGGACGACGTCTACATCATCTACACGGGCGGAACGACCGGCATGCCCAAGGGTGTGATGTGGCGCCACGAGGACCTCTTCTTCGCGGGTATGGGCGGCGGCTTTCCGACGGCCGCGCCGGCCAAGACGCCCGAAGAGGTGCCCGAGCGGGCCGCGGCCGGCGGCGTGGTCACGATGATGCCGGCCGCGCCGCTCATCCACGGCGCCGCGCAGCTGGCCAGCTTCATCGGCTTCTGGTCCGGCTACCGGGTGGTGCTGGTCCCGCGCTACCGAGGGCCCGAGGTCTGGCGGCTGGTCGAGAAGGAGAAGGTGCTCACCATCACGCTGGTCGGCGATGCCATGGTTCGCCCGCTGGTGGAGGCGCTTCAGGAGAAGGACTACGACACCTCGTCGTTGCTGGTGCTCTCCTCGGCGGGCGCCATCCTCTCCGACGCCGTGCGCGCGCAACTCAAGGCGAAGATCCCCAACCTGGCCATCCTGGATTCCTGGGGCTCGTCCGAGACCGGGAACCAGGGCAGCGCCGCGGAGGGCTCGTCGCCGGACAAGGGCCTGCGCTTCCAGATGAACGAACGCAACGCAGTGCTCGACGACAACCTGGATCCCGTCGAGCCGGGCTCCGGAGTCGTCGGCATGCTGGCGCAGAAGGGCAACATCCCGCTGGGCTACTACAACGACCCGGAGAAGACCGCGCGCACCTTCGTCGAGAAGGGCGGCGTGCGCTGGGTGCTGCCCGGGGACATGGCCACGGTGCTGGAGGACGGGATCATCCAGGTCCTGGGCCGCGGCTCCGTCTGCATCAACACGGGTGGCGAGAAGGTCTACCCGGAAGAGGTGGAGGCGGCGCTCAAGGCCCACGCGGACGTCTTCGACGCCGTGGTGGTGGGCGTGCCGGATCCGCGCTGGGGCCAGCGCGTGGCGGCGGTGGTGCAGGCCCGCGCAGGGCGGACTCCGTCGTTCGCCGACCTGGATGCCCACTGCCGCACCAAGGTCGCGGGCTACAAGGCGCCCCGTGAGCTTCACCTGGTGCGGGAGATGCGCCGCTCGCCCTCGGGCAAGGCGGACTACCCGTGGGCCAAGAAGCTGGCGGAGGCCGGCGAACACCGGGTTGCGGACGGAGGTGAAGGGAGATGAGGCTGCACGACGTCGATCTGTCCGATCCGGATGCCTTCAACGACGGCGTTCCCCACGACTACTTCGAGTTCCTGCGCCGCGAGCATCCGGTGGCGTGGCACCCGGAGACCGAGAAGAGCTCGCCCACGCCCGGCAAGGGCTTCTACGCCGTCACCCGTCACGCGGACCTGATCCAGGTCTCCAAGAACCCGCGTCTGTTCTCTTCGTGGTACGGCACCAACTTCCCGGACGTGCCCGAGGACACCCTGGCCGGACTGCGGCTGCTGATGCTGACCATGGATCCGCCCCAGCACGTCAAGTTCCGGCGCCTGGTCCGCGGCGGATTCACGCCCAGCAAGATCAAGCAACTGCACACGGACGTGCAGACCCTGGCCGGGCACATCATCGACAAGGCGGCGCAGAAGGGCACCTGTGACTTCGTGGCTGACCTGGCCTGCGAGCTGCCGCTCCAGGTCATCGCCGAGCTGATGGGCGTGCCCCAGGCGGACCGCCACAAGGTCTTCGACTGGAGCAACCAGCTGGTCGGCTTCGACGATCCGGAGTTCGGGACCAGCGAGGAGACGGGACGGATCGCCTCCGCCCAGATGTGGGCCTACGCCAACGAGCTGGCCCACGACCGCATGCGCAACCCGGGGGACGACCTGGTCTCGAAGCTGATGACCGGCGAGGTGGACGGGCACCGGCTCACGGAGGAGGAGTTCGACTCCTTCTTCCTGCTGCTGACCGTGGCCGGCAACGAGACGACCCGGAACCTCACCAGCCAGGGCATGCTGGCCCTCTTCGAGCATCCGGACGAGTTCGCGAGGCTCAAGGGGGACCTCTCGTTGATCAACACGGCCGTGGAGGAGATGCTGCGCTGGGCGCCGGCGGTGATCTACTTCCGCCGCACGGTCACCCAGGACACGGTGCTGGGCGGCACGCCGCTCGAGAAGGGCGACAAGGTCTGCGTGTACTATCCGTCGGCGAACCGGGACGAGAGCGTCTTCGAGGATCCCTTCCGCTTCGACATCACGCGCTCACCCAACCGGCACCTGGCGTTCGGGATCGGCGAGCACTTCTGCCTGGGCTCGCACCTGGCCCGCATGGAGCTGCAGATCGTGTTCCGGGAGATCCTGACCCGGCTCCCCGACATCCAGCCGGCGGGCGAAGTGCGCCGCCTGCGCTCGAATTTCCTCGATGGCATCAAGGAGATGCCGGTTCGATTCACATCGGAGACGCACTGATGGCCGAACTCGGATTCTGGAACTTTGCCCAGCAGGACCCCGACAAGCTGGCTCTGGTGGCGCCCGACGGGCGCGAGTGGACCCGTGGTGAGCTGCTCGCCGAGTCCAACCGCATCGCCCACGGCCTGCGCGCCCTGGGCCTGGGCCACGGGGACTGCGTGGCCGTGGTGCTTCCCAACTGCGCCGAGTTCATGGCCATCTACCTGGCGGTGACCCAGGTGGGCATGTACCTGACGCCGATCAACAACCATCTGACCGGACCGGAGATCGCCTACATCCTGGGCGATTCCGGAGCCAAGGTCTTCGTCGGCTCCGCCAAGTTCGCCGAAGCCTGCCAGGTCGCTTTGCGGGAGGCGGGCTTCCCGGCCGAAGCCGCCTTCTCCGTGGGCGAGCTGGAGGGCTTCCGTCCGCTGTCGGAGCTGACCAACGGCCAGCCGGAATCGCTGCCCGACGACCGCAAGGCCGGCAACGTCATGAACTACACCTCCGGAACCACCGGCAAGCCCAAGGGCGTGAAGCGCGGCCTGCCGGAGCTGTCGCCGGATCTGGTCTTCACCCTGATGACCGGCTTCCTGGCCATGTTCGACCTGACGCCGGAGGACGACAACGTCCACATCTGCGGCTCGCCGCTCTATCACACGGCCGTGCTGGTTTTCTCCGGCGCGTCGCTGCACATGGGCCACGCGGTGGTGCTGATGGAGAGGTGGCAGCCCGAGGAGATGCTGCGCCTGATCGACCAGTACAACGTCACCCACAGCCACATGGTGCCCACCCAGTTCCATCGGCTGCTGAGCCTGCCCGATGACGTGCGGGCCGGCTACGACGTGTCGTCGCTGCGCGCCATGGTGCACGCTGCGGCGCCGTGCCCGGTGGAGACCAAGTGGAAGATGCTCGACTGGTGGGGCGACGCCATCTACGAGTACTACGCCGCCACCGAGGGTGGCGGAACCCTGGCCAAGCCCGATGAGTGGCGCAAGAACCCGGGCACGGTGGGCAAGGCCTGGACCAACGCCGACGTCAAGATCTACGACGAAGCGGAGCAGGAGCTCCCGGTCGGTGAGACCGGAACCGTCTACATGCTGCTGGGCCAGGCCGACTTCGAGTACAAGGACGACAAGAAGAAGACCCGCGACAACCGCATCGGCAACTACTTCACGGTCGGCGACATCGGCTACCTGAACGACGGCGGCTATCTCTTCCTCTGCGACCGCAAGAACGACATGATCATCTCCGGCGGCGCCAACCTGTATCCGGCCGAGATCGAAGCCGAGATGATCCAGTGCCCCCAGGTGGCCGACGTGGCCGTCTTCGGCATCCCCCACGACGACTGGGGCGAGGAGGTCAAGGCGGTCGTGGAGCTGGTGGACGGGGTGGAGGCGAGCGAAGAGATTCGGGAGGCGATCTTCGAGTTCCTCGAGCCCCGCCTGGCCAAGATGAAGACGCCGCGCAGCATCGACTTCATCGATGAGATGCCGCGGGATCCCAACGGGAAGCTCTACAAGCGCAAGCTACGAGATCCCTACTGGGAGGGGCGCGATCGCGCCATCTGAGCGGCCCCGAGGATTCGCTAGTCTCGGGCCGCCCGACGAGGAACTCCAGTGGATTTCGCCTTTTCCGACGAGCAGGACGCATTCCGGGAGACGCTGCGGCGTTTCTTCGAGGAGAAGTGCCCGACGACCGAGGTGTTTCGTCTCATGGAGACCGACGCCGGCTACGACCCCGGCGTCTGGAAGCAGATGGGCGAGGAGCTGGGCCTCCAGGGCCTGTTGATTCCCGAGGAGTACGGCGGCCAGGGCTTCGGCTTCCTGGAGCTGGGAATCGCGCTGGAAGAGATGGGCCGGGTGCTGCTGCCTTCGCCCTTCTACGCCTCGGCCTGCCTGGCGGCCAACGCAATCCTGGCGGCCGGCGACGACGCGCAGAAGTCGGAGCTGCTGCCCGGGATCGCCTCGGGGGAGACCCTGGCCAGCCTGGCCCTGCTCGACGCCGGCGGCCAGTGGGATCCGGCTTCGCTTCGCATGGAGGCGCGGCCCGACGGAGATGCCTTCGTGCTGGAGGGCGAGAAGACCTGCGTGCTGAACGGGGCCACGGCGGATCTGCTGGTGGTGGCGGCGCGGCTTCCGGGCAGCACGGGCGAGGAAGGCCTGTGCCTGCTCACGCTTCGCGCCGACGACGCCGGCGTCACGCTCGAGCCGATGGCGACGCTCGACGCCACCCGCAAGCAGGCGCGGCTTCACCTGCGCGGCGCCCGTGCGCGCTGCCTGGGCGAGCCCGGCGGTGCAGGCGACGCGCTTCACCAGACCCTGGACCGCGCGGCGATCGGGCTGGCCGCCGAGATGGCCGGCGGCGCCGACCGCTGCCTCCAGATGGCCGTCGAGTACGCCAAGCAGCGCAGCCAGTTCGCGCGCCCGATCGGCTCGTTCCAGGCCATCAAGCACAAGTGCGCCGAAGTGCTGCTCGAGGTGGAGCTGGCCCGCTCCGCCGCGTGGTGGGCCTGCTGGACCGCCGCCGAGGACAACGAGGAGCGCGGCGAGGCCGCGCACCTGGCCAAGGCCTGCTGCGCAGACGCGTACCTGCAGGCTGCGGCGGAGAACATCCAGATCCACGGCGGGATCGGCTTCACCTGGGAGGCGGCGCCCCATCTCTACTACCGGCGCGCCAAGGTGTCGCAGACGCTCTTCGGCGACTCGGTTCACCACCGGAGCCGGCTGGTGGACGGGCTCGGGATCGGGGCGTGAGCGAGGAGACGCTCACACAACAGCACCACCACTACCACGCGTTGCGCGTGGCGCGGGTCATCGATGAGACGCCGGATGCCCGCTCGTTCGTGCTGGAGATTCCGCCGGAGCTGGCCGAGGCTTTCGCCTACGAAGCCGCCGGAGTGCGAGAGCGAGCACAAGGTTACGATCAAGCGCATCGGGGGCGGGCGCGTCTCCAACTGGCTGAACGACAACGTCTCCGCCGGGGACGTCGTTCAGGTGCTGCCGCCGGCGGGACGCTTCGTGCTGCGCGAGGCCGACCGCCCGCTGCTGCTCTTCGCCGGGGGCAGTGGCATCACCCCGGTCATCGCCCTGATCAAGAGCGCCCTGACGCGAACCTCTCGGACCCTGAAGCTGGTCTACGCCAACCGCGATGCCGCCTCGATCATCTTCGAGGCGGAGCTGGGCGAGCTGCAGGCGCGCCACCCGGACCGGCTCCAGGTGGTGCACAGCCTGGACGATTCCGACGGATTCCTGACCCCCGAGCGCGTGCAGGCCCAGCTGGCGGGCCACGCCGGCGCCCACTTCTATCTGTGCGGCCCCGGCGGCTTCATGGAAGCGGTGGAGCAGGGGCTCGAGGCCGCGGCGATTCCGCGCGAGGCGATCTTCAAGGAGCTCTTCGTCTCACCCGAGGACGACGTGCCGACGGCCGAGGAGCTGGCCAGCACCGCCGAGGCCGACGCGGGCGCGGGGGGCTGCGAGACCCTGCTGGTGACCGTTGACGGCACCCTCCACGAGCTGGCCTACGAGGCGGGCAAGACCGTGCTGCAGACCGCGCGCGATGCGGGCGTGCAGCCGCCGTTCTCCTGCGAGGACGGCTACTGCTCCTGCTGCATGGCCAAGCTGATCGAGGGCGAGGTCAAGATGCGCAAGAACGACTGCCTCACGCCGCGCGACCTGGAGGACGGCTGGGTTCTCGCATGCCAGTCGGTGCCCCAGACGAAGACCGTCAAGATCGACTGGGACGCCGGCTGAGCCCGGCGCGGTACACTCCACGAGTGGCCGACCACCTCTTCGTCTACGGGACGCTGCGCCACGACACCGGGCATGCCGCGGCGGGTCTACTGGAGCGCCGCGCGCGGGCCGTGGGCTTCGGGCTGCTGCGCGGGCGCCTCTACGACCTGGGCGCGTACCCGGCCGCCGTGCGCTCCGTCGAGCCCGAGCATCGGGTGCGCGGCATCGTCTATCGGCTCGAGCCGGGACTGCGCGAAGTGCTGCTGACGGCGCTGGACGCCTACGAGGGCGCCGAGTACCGGCGCGAGCGGGCCTCGGTGCGCCTGGAGAGCGGCGAGACGGTGTCGGCCTGGGTCTATCTGTACGCCCGCACGCCGCCGCCGGGGCGTGTCATCGCCGGCGGCGACTACCGGCGCCGGGACGTCCGGCTGCCGGAGCGCTGAGTCATGGAGTGGCAGACGGCAGCGTGGCTCGCGCTCGCGGCAATCGTGGTGATCGTCGGCATCGTGGGGACCGTGGCGCCCGCCATGCCGGGCGCCGTGATCGTGCTGGCGGGTCTGGCCCTGGCGGCCTGGGTCGAGGGCTTCGTCTACGTGGGCCCAGGCGCCCTGGCGGGACTCGCCGCCCTTACCGTGCTGACCTACGTGGTGGACTTCGCAGCGACGGCGCTGGGCGCCAAGAAGCTGGGAGCCAGCCGGCGCGCGGGCGTGGGCGCGGCCCTGGGTGCGCTGGTCGGCCTCTTCTTCGGAATTCCGGGAGTCATCATCGGGCCCTTCGCGGGCGCCGTGCTGGCCGAGCTGACCGCCCAGAGCACGCTGGAGCAGGCCGGGCGCGCCGGGGTGGGCGCCTGGATCGGACTGGTCTTCGGCACCGCGGCCAAGCTGGCGCTGGTCTTCACCATGATCGGCATCTTCCTGGCCCTGCGCCTGTTCGCATGAGCGAGGGGGGCGCCCGCGTCTGCGGCGCGTGCAGCCTGTGCTGCACGCTGCTGCGCGTGGACGAGCTGGGCAAGCCCGGCGGTACGTCCTGCGTCCACCAGTGCAGCGACGGGCCGGGCTGCGGCATCCACGCCACGCGCCCGTCCATCTGCCGCGCCTACCGCTGCTTGTGGCTCCAGGGCAGCCTCGAGGACCAGGACCGTCCCGACCGGCTCGGCGCGCTGCTCGACCTGCGGCCCGTGGGCGAGGCGCTGCGCCTGGAGGTGGTGCTGGCGGAGCCGGGGGGCTTCGACGCGTCGCCGCGACTGCAGGCGATTGTGGAGCGCTACCGTGGCTCGATGCCGGTGCGCATCACCGATCTGGCGGCTCCGTTGGATCCCGACGCTCCGTTCCGGGTGTTGCTGCCCGACGGTGAAGAGCAGCGCGTCGCGGGCGAGCGGGTCCAGCGGCTGCGCGCTGGCCGCGTGGTTGCCGAGCAGCGGCTTCCGTGGCTGGAGCGCCGCGTGCGCCGCCTGCTGCTGGCCTGGAGCGGCTTCCGCCTGCGCCGGGCGGCCCGCCGGAGGGGCGCGTGAACGCCGAGCGCTTCGCCCGCCTGGTGCTGGGGCTGTCGGCCCTGGCCTTCGCCGGCATCGGCGCCGCCTTCCTGGTGGCGCCGCAGGCGATGGCGGCCCGGGTCGGCGTCTCGCTGGCCGGCGCCATCTCCGCCAACGACGTGCGCGCGGTCTACGGCGGACTCCAGCTGGGGATCGCGGCCTTCCTGCTCTACAGCGCCCGGAGGCCGGACGCGCTGCGCAGCGGGCTGGCCGTGCAGCTCTTCACGTTCGGCGGCCTCGCGGCTGCGCGCTTCGCCAGCTTGCTGCTGGACGGCAACCCGGGCGCGCTGGGGATCGCACTCCACGGCGCGGAGATCGTCGCACTCGTCTGCGGCGCCGTCGCCCGCGCCCGGCTGCCTCGCTGACGCGCTACTCGGCGGCGCGCGCCTCGCGCTGCAGCTCCGCCAGCACCAGCACGATCCGCGCGGCCTGGGGATTTCCCTCACGCGCGCGCTGCACCAGCGCCTGGTAGATGCGTCCCAGGTCCTGCTCGCTCACCTGGGGCACGCCGGGCCAGGCGTGCAGATCCTCCGCAACCTCTTCGAGCGCGTCCCCGAAGATGCGGTTCCCGCTGTTGCCGACGCCGACGAAGGAGTTCTTGCCTCCGCCGCATCCCGTCGCCACCAGGGCCAGGAGCCCCACGCCGATTCCGATTCGCCCGAGCTGAAGT
>CAMYOO010000228.1 GCA_947260035.1 uncultured delta proteobacterium | reverse complement strand
CGACGTTGCCGGCGTGCAGGTCGCGGTGTGCGAAGCCCGCCTCGTGCAGGCGCCGCACGGCGGCGCCCACGTCTTCCAGCAGGCGTCGGCGCTCGGCCGGCTCCGAGGGCAGGGCCTCCGGAAGCGAGGCGCCCTCCAGGTAGAGGGTGGCCAGCCGCTCCGCCCCGCTCCGGGCGGCGCCGGGAAGCGACACCGGCTGCGGTACGGGGACGCCCGCCTTGTGCAGCGCGCCGAGAGCCCGCCGCTCCTTCTGCGCCGGGCTGCGGCCGACCCCCCGCTTGAGCCGGGCCAGGATCGGGTGGGCCCGGTCGGGCCGGAAGAGCTTGACCACCAGCGCCCCGGCGGGAGACTCGATGCGCACCAGGCGCCGGCGGCCGTCGTCGGCGAGGTCGTGCCCCGCGACTTCGCCTCGTTCCCAGCCCTCGACGGCGCCGCGCCGCGCCGCAGCCTCCGCGTCCGGGACGGTCACGCGGCGATCCGCCGATAGAGCCGGCGCAGGGCCCCCACATGGGCCAGCCACGACTGGCCCAGGGCGACGTCGCGGCCCGCCCGGGCCAGCTCGCTGCGCCGGGCCGGGTCGCCCAGCTCGTCGAGGCCCGCCGCGAAGCCCGCCACGTCCTCCGGGTCCTCGACCACGATGGCTCCGGGTGCAAGCAGGGCGGAGGCGCCGTTGGTGCCGCTGGTCAGCACGGGCAGCCCGCTGGCGGCCGCTTCCAGGGTGGCGTTGGCGAAGGCGTCGTAGCGCGTGGGCAGGATCAGCGCGTCGGCGGCGGCGTACACCGATTCCACGTCGCTGCGCGGGCCCAGGAAACGCACGCGGGCGCCCACGCCCAGGTTCGCGGCCATGCTGCGCCAGCGGTCGGGCCGGTCCTTGCCCGCCACCCACAGCTCGGCATCGCGCGGGCCGCCCCCGGCCAGGGCTCGCAGCGCGGTGTCGAGGCCCTTGCGGTGCAGGCCGGAGCCCACCAGGACCCAGACGGGTCCGTTCCCAACGCCCAGGTCCACGCGCAGCCGGGCGCCCTCGGCGCGTCGGCGCCCGGGGTGGAAGCGGTCCACGTCCACGCCGTTGGGAATCACCACGAAGCGCTCGTCGGCGACTCGGTAGCGGGCGGCGATCTGCGCCTTCACCATGGGAGAGCCGCACAGGATCGTCTGGTCCGGGTCCGCGAAGATCCGGCGCTCCATGCCCAGCAGCACGCGATGGCGCGGCGACAGCTGCCTCAGGGCGCGGCCCGCAGGCCCGTGGTTCTGGCGCAGGTAGTCGGCGTGGCTGCCCCCTCCGGCGCGATAAACGTCCTGGTGTCGAGTGCGGGAGAAGCTGTGCACCACATCGCAGCCCAGCGCCGTGGCCTGGGCGTGGGCCGCCCGGGAGAACGCCAGCACCCGCAGGGGTTGCCAGGCCGTCGGCACGCGAACCGGGTGCAGCTCCACCCGCTGGGTGGGCGCCGCCCGCCGCGCGATCACGTGAACCTCCTCGCCCGCCTCCGCCAGGCCGTGGGCCACGGTCCAGGCCACGCCCTCGACGCCACCGGCGCCGGATTCGAAGCGTTCGATGACCAGTGCGATCTTCAACGGGATGTGGGAGGGTGTCCGGGGGTGCGGGACCGCACGGCGGGAGGGTATCCTGGCCTGCCGCTCGCCGCCGCAGGGAGCCTCGGATCGCCGAGCGGGGCGCCACGCTCCCGTTGACGGGACCGGCGGGCGCTTCCTATATTCCGGCGCTCGGATCGTCCCTCTACCATGCATTCGACCTCGGTGGTGACCGTTTCTGAATCGACCGACAGCCGCAAGCCCGCGCGATCGGACAAGCGCGAGCTCATCCTGGATGCCGCGATCAAGGTATTCGCGCGCAGCGGATACCACGGCTCGCGCATTTCCGACATCGCGCGCGAGGCCGGTATCGCCTATGGACTGGTCTATCACTACTTCAAGAACAAAGAAGAGATCCTCCGCTCGATCTTCGAGCAGCGCTGGAGCGGGTTCCTGGAGGCATTGGAGGGCATTGCCGCCGAGCCCCAGCCCGCCCAGGATCGCCTGCTGTCGGTGGCTGCGCTGATCCTCAACGCCTACCGCGTGCGGCCTGACTGGGTGAAGGTGCTGGTGATCGAGATCCAGCGCTCGGCCCGCTTTGCCGAGCCGGGCCAGCTCGACGCCTTCGGCCAGCTCTTCTCGGTGGTTGGCCGCATCATCCGCGACGGCCAGGCGCGTGGGGAGCTGCGCGAGGACCTGGACCCGGCCATCGCCTGCACCGTCTTCATCGGGGCGCTGGAGCTGGCCATCACCCGCGTGGTCCTGGGGCTGGTGGAGATCGACGAGGTCGGAGACGGGGGCCGCGCGCACTACCTGGAGGTGGCGCGCACCGTGGTCGAGATCTTCCTGCGCGGACTGGCGAACCCGGGGAGCCCGGCGTGATCGAGGCCCGCTCGCTGACCAAGCGCTACGGCGACCTGCTGGCGGTGGATTCGGTCTCGTTCGAGATCCAGCGCGGCGAGGTCGTGGGTTTCCTGGGCCCCAACGGCGCCGGCAAGACCACCACCATGCGCATGCTGACGGGCTTCCTGCCGCCCAGCGACGGCACGGCGGTGATCGGCGACGCGGACATCTTCGAACAACCGCTCGAGGCCCGGCGCGCGGTCGGCTACCTGCCCGAGACGCCGCCGCTCTACCCCGAGATGGACGTGGAGCACTACCTGCGTTTCGTGGCTTCGCTTCACGACGTGCCCCGGCGCGAGCGCAAGCAGGCGGTGGAGCGCGCCCTGGAGCGCTGCGGTCTGGTGGACGTGCGCCGCCGGGTGATCGGCGCGCTCTCCAAGGGCTACAGGCAGCGGGTCGGGATCGCCCAGGCGATCGTGCACACGCCGCCGGTGCTGGTGCTGGACGAGCCGACGGTGGGCCTGGACCCGATCCAGATCCGGGAGATCCGCGGCCTGATCGCCGAGCTGGCGTCGCCGCGGGACGGCGAGCCCGCGCACACGGTCATCCTGTCCACCCACATCCTCCCGGAGGTGGAGGCCATCTGTAAGCGCGTGATCCTGATCCACCGCGGACGCAAGGTGATCGACCAGCCGCTGGTGGAGCTGACCGCCGGTGGCACGCGCCTGGAGGAGGTGTTCGCCCGGGAGACCGCGCGGGACGCGGCCGAGGCGGAAGAGCGCGCCGAGGAGGCCCAGCCGTGAAGCACGTGGGCGCCATCGCCGGGCGCGAGCTGCGCTCGCTCTTCGTCTCCCCCGTGGCCTACGTGGTGCTGACGCTGTGGGCCGTGCTGGGCGCGTTCTTCTTCCTCTCCAGCCTGGTGCAGTTCCAGGAGATCCTGGTCCGGCTCCAGCAGTTCCAGATGTTCGACCGCCTGGCGGAGATGAACCTGAACGACGAGTTGGTGGCTCCGTTCTTCGGGACGATGTGGATCATGCTCATCTTCGGGATCCCGGCCGTGACCATGAGCCTGTTCACGGCCGACAAGCAGAACCGCACCGACGAGCTGCTGCTCACCAGCCCGATCACCATCTGGGAGATCGTGATCGGCAAGTACCTGGCGGTGGCGTTCTTCACCGTGCTGCTGGTGCTGCTGACGGGCTTCTTCCCCGCCCTGCTCTTCGTATACGGCGATCCCGAGCTGGGCAAGACGGCTGCCGGGCTGCTGGGACTCCTCCTGGTGGCCCTGGCCTACTCGGCCATCGGCGCCTTCGCCTCTTCCATCACCAGCAACCAGATCATCGCCTTCTTCGTGGGCCTCGTGATCCTGTTGATCTTCCTGATCCTGTCGGTGGTGGCGGAGCTGGGCGCCTCCCAGGGTCTGCTGGGCGCCGAGAACTGGCCGGCGGAGGTGATGCGCTGGCTGGCCACGGCAGACCACTTCCAGCGCTTGAGCGAGGGCCTGGTGGAGACCCGGGACCTGGTCTACTTCACCGTGATCACCGGGGTCTTCCTGCTCTTGACCAAGGCTGCTGTGGAGTCGGTGCGGTGGAGGTAGACGCCTCGTGAAGGGCTGGCCCGCATTGATCGGAGCGCTGGGCTTCGTGGCGCTGCTGTTCGCGCTGCTCTCGGTGTTGCTGCTCATCTTCGGCGGTGGGTCCTCCTCGGACCTGGCCTTCCTGTGGGGCAACCTGATCCTCGGCCTGGTCCTGCTGGCCGTCGCCTTCTTCTCCAGCCTGGACGACCTGCGCGAACGCATGCAGTCGGGCGAGGCCCGTCGCGTGGGCAAGTACGGCACCAGCGCCGTCCTCTCCACGGTGTTGGGCATCGCCATCCTGGCCATGCTCGGATACCTGGGCACCCAGAACAGCGTGCGCTTCGACTGGACCGAGGGGGGCGTCCACTCCCTGGCCGATCAGACCCAGAAGGTGCTGGCCGCCCTGGAGCGCGACGTGGAGGTGACCGCCTTCTTCTCGCCGATGGACCGGCCCGTGGTGCGCCCGCTCCTGGACAAGTATGCCTACGAGAGCGAGCGCTTCCGCGTCTCCTGGGCGGACCCCACCTCGCGGCCCGATCTGGTGGAGGAGCTGGGAATCACCCGCGAGCAGCTGGCCAGCGGTCTGCTCCACATCACGCTGGGTGATGAGTCCACGGTCCTGACCGAGATGGACGAGGAGCGCCTGACCAACGCCCTGGTCAAGCTGGCCCGCAGTGCCGAGAAGCGGGTCTACTTCCTGACCGGCCACAACGAACGGCCCGCCACGGGCGAGGAGGCCGAGGCCGAGGGCGGCTTCGGCCGCGCGGCGGCGGCGCTGCGCAACGAGAACTACCTGGTGGACTCGCTGGTCCTGGCCACCGTGGGCGATGTCCCCGCCGACGCGGACGTGCTGGTGATCGCGGGCCCCACGCGGCCCCTGCTTGCCCAGGAGCGGGGCGCGCTGCAGCGCTACGTGGACGGCGGCGGCGCGCTCTTCGTGATGATCGACCCCATGGCCAAGACGGATCTCTATGACGACCTGGGTCGTTGGGGCATCCGCCTGGGCGACGACTTCGTGATCGACCAGGTGCAGGGCCTGTTCGGCCGCGCCGCCACGCCGGTGGCCAACCAGTACGCCGACCACCCCATCACCCGGGATCTGCGTGAGGTGACGATCTTCCACCTGGTCCGCAGCGTGGAGACCACCGAAGAGGCGAGGGACCGCTTCCCCGCCATCGTCTACACCAGCGAGAATTCCTGGGCGGAGACGAACATGGAGGCCGAGCCCGAGTTCGATGCGGACGACCGCAAGGGGCCGGTGCCGATTGCGCGCGCGGGCCACCCGTTCGTGTCCACCGTGGACGGAGAGCAGCCGCAGCCGGATCCGGAGACGGCGCCGCGCCTGGTGGTGTTCGGCGACTCGGACTTTGCCACCAACGAGCTGCTGGACGCCTACCGCAACCGCGATCTCTTCCTCAACAGCGTCAACTGGCTGCTGGGCGATGTGGAGAAGATCGCGATCCGTCCCAACGCGTCGCGGGCCTCGCGCTTCCAGCTCACGGCGGACCAGTTCTCCACCATCCGCTACCTGTCGCTGTTCGTTCTGCCCGAGGCCCTGGCCATGCTGGGCGCACTTTCCTGGTGGATGCGGCGCCGCGCACCGGGCCGCTAGGAGGCTGACCCAAGATGGAGTACACCGTCCGGACGGCTGCGTTGCGCTCCTTGCGCCGTAGCTACGGCTATGGCTCAGTCGCGCGCCTTGCCAGCGCGGCGTCTCGACGCCCGGGCCGGCGCACTCCATCTTGGGTCAGACTCCTAGCGTTTTCGGAGAGCCCGGCCGTGCAACCCCGCACCACCGCCATCCTCGCCCTGGTCGCCGTCCTGCTGGGCGCGTTCGTGTGGTTCTACCAGGTGCAAGGCGCCGATCGGCGCGCGGAGGCCGAGGCGAGCGCCAAGCGGCTCTTTCCCCAGCTGGAGCCCGACGACGTCACGGCCATCGAGTTCACCACCCAAGACGGGCAGGAGGCCCGTCTGGAGCGGGGCGAGGCGGGCTGGGCCCTGGCCCGGCCCCTGGCTTTCCCGGGCGACGAGACCACCGTCGCCGGCCTGGCCTCGGGAGTGGCTCAGCTCTCCAGCGAGGGGACGCTCGAAGAGGCTCAGGCGCTGGACGTCTACGGGCTGGGAGAGGGCGCGGCCGTGGTTGCCTTCGAGGCCGGCGGGCAATCTCATGTAGTCCGCTTCGGTCGCAAGACCCCGGTCGGGTACAACACCTACGTGACGGTCGACGACGCGGGGACCGTCTACACGGTGCCCAGTCACCGGGCCAGCGCGTTCGATCGGCCGCTGCTGGATCTTCGCGAGCGCCGGGTGCTGCGCTTCGACCGCGATGCCGTCGAGGCGATTGACGTGAGCTGGCCGGGCGGCTCGGTGGCGCTGGAGAAGCGGGATGAGGCCTGGGTCCTGACGGCGCCGCTGGAAGCGCCTGCCGATCGCGAGACCGTCGACGATCTGCTCGCCGACGTGTCATTCCTGCGCGCCGAGGGCTTCGTGGACGAGCCCGGCGAGGACGTGGAGCAGGACTTCGCAGAACCGCTCTTCGGGGTGGCGCTGCGCCTGAGCTCCGTCGGCGAGGATGCGTCCGCGACGCCGCTGCGTCTGCAAATCGGCCGCTCGGTGCCCGGAGGTCGACGCCTGGCGCGAGGCTCCGAGGCGTCGCTCTACGAGATTCCCGCAGAGCGCCTGGATGACTTCCCGCGCCGTGTGGGTGCGTACCGCTACCGGACCCTGGGTGCGTTTGCGCCCGCCGACGCCGAGACCGTGGAGATGGAGTTCCGCGACGCAGCGGGTGCGCCGCTGCGGATCGTGGCGCAGCGCGGCGAGGCGGGCTGGAGCTCGAGTCCGGAGGCGATGGCGCCGGGCAAGATCGCGCGCCTGGTCAGCGAGCTGTCGGGCCTGCGCGCCGAGGACGTGCAGGCGGATGCCCTGGGCGAGCGCGAGCTTGCCGCCTTGGGCCTGGCGCCGCCGCGGGCGCGCTTCCGGGTGCTGGCGGCGGCGGAAGAGGGCGCCGAGGCCCAGGAGCTGGGCGTCTTCGAGCTGGGCGCCTTCGATTCGAGCCGCGGCATCCTGGCGCGGAATCCAGCCACCGAGCCCGTCTACCGGCTCAACTACGAGCTGGCGGAGCACCTGCCGGTGAGTCTGGATGCGTTCCGCAACCGCTTCCTCTCGGCGGAGCGCCCCGGCGAAGGGGACGCGGAAGCGGAGGGCAGCGAGCTGCCCGGCGTGCCCGAGCTGGAGCTTCCCGAGCTCGAGCCGACCCCCTAGCCGCCGCACGCGGCGGGTGGCTCTCGACCTAGTCCAGGTAGCCCAGCGCCTTCAGGGCCTCCTGCTGCTCCTCGGGGATCTCCTGGAGCTGCGCGCCGCGAACGCTCTGCTGCCAGCGCTCCAGCTCCGCATGCAGGCGCGCCGCCGTTTCGGGCTGCGCCTCGAGGAGGTTGGTGGTCTCGTCGGGATCCTCCTCCAAGTCTTAGAGCTCGGCCGTGGCCGTGTCCACATCCCAGACGTACTTCCAACGCCCGGCGCGCACCGCCCGCTCGGGGAACGCCAGCGGCCTGCGCAGCTCCTTGCTCTCGCGCCGCACGAACAGGCTGCGCTGCGGGTCCAGCTCACCCAGCAGCGAGCGGCCGTCCATGGGAAGCGGCGGCGGAATCTCGAGCACGTCCAAGATCGTCGGCGCCACGTCGAGAGTCGAGACCGGAGCTGCGATCTCGCGTCCGCCGGAAGGGTGCGGCATGCGCACGATCAGAGGGACGCGCAGGTTGCCCTCGAAGAGGAAGTGGCCGTGGTCGAAGCCATAGCGGTGGCTCGCGATCTTCTCTTCCAGCACTTCACCGTGGTCGGCGGTGACGATGACGAGCGAATCGTCCAGCCGGCCTTGTGCGTCGAGGCGGTCGAGGAGCCGGCCGATCATGGCGTCGGTGTTCCGGATATCGCCGTCGTCGAGAGAGATGACGCGGGCCTCGTCCGCCGCAACGAGCCCCGCAGATACCTCGCCCTCGGGCGGGCCTGCGAAGTTGGCCAGGGAGCCGGCGTAGGCGGGGTCGCCGAAGAGATCCGCCTCCTCCGGGGGCTCATAGGGTGCGTGGGGATCCCAGTAGTGGATCCAGAGAAAGAAGGGGGTTTCGGTGGCGTCGAGCCAGTCCAGGGCGCGCCGGGTGGCCTCGGCCGCCGGCAGCAGGTAGCGGCGTTCGAGCTCGTCGTTGAAACCCTGGAAGCCCTGGGCGAAGCCGCGCTTGGCCGCCAGGTGCTTGACGCTCACGAAGGCCTGGGTCGTGTACCCGTGCGCGGCGAGGACTTCCGCGAGCGTCACCGCCTCGCGCCCCGGCTTCCAGCCATTGGTCAGCCGGCCGTGGCGCGAGGGATGCATTCCCGTCAGGATCGAGGCGTGGGCCGGCGCGGTGGTGGGGATGGGCGT
>CAMYOO010000227.1 GCA_947260035.1 uncultured delta proteobacterium | reverse complement strand
GGCCATAGGCTCGGGTGGCGGCGCGAGGCCGGGCGGGGCTGATCTGCGGGCTTGCGTCGGGCGCTGGGTCGGGGTGGGGGTCCCGCGCGCAGTTCCGCAGCCGGCCCTCGCAGATCCGCACCAACCTCGCAGCCGCCTCCGGCGAGGACTGTTTGAGCACGGGACCTCCACCCCGGCCCAGCGCCCGATCTCGGCGCTCGCACAGGACGGCGCTCCGGCCGAGTCAGGCGCCTTCGCGAGAGCGGGGGGGCGCGGCGCCGGGGTCGGCGGGGAGGTTCATGATCTCGCGCGGGAAGTGGTCCACCAGGAAGTCCACCACGTCGCGCACGGAGATCACCGTGACCGGATGGCCCTTGCGGTCCACCACCGGCACGTGTCGGAAGCCGCCGGCGCTCATGCGGTTGAGCACCCAGGCTACGCTGGAGTCCTCGCGAAGGCACTCCAGATCCGGGCTCATGACCTCGGACAGAGGCAACACGGCCGGGTTGCGGCCGCGATCCACGATCTTCAGCAACACGTCGCGCTCGGTGAAGATCCCCACCAGGCGCGTGTTGGGGGTGCCGTCCTCGGAGATCAACACGCAGCCGCGGTGCTCGCGCTGCATGGCTCGCATGGCGTCGGTGACCGACGACTGCGGGGACAGGACGATGGGCTTGCGCGCGGCCAGGATCGAAGCCGGCCTTCGCAGCAGCAAAGAGTCGAACACGCGGCTCGCCTCTGAGACTTCCTGGAAGTAGATCTCGTCTACTCGGTCATCGAACTCTTCAGGGGGCATGACCCCCGTAGGATACAGAAGCCTCAGGCCGCGTGGAATGCAGCCCGGGCCCGAGCCAGAAGTCCCCGTACTTCTTGATGAATTTCGCCTTCGTGCATGGCCCGGGCGATGCGTCCGGCGCGCAGCGGGCGGCCCACCGCCCGGGACAGGGCACCCGCGGGATCCAGCAGCCGCTTGGCGTCCAGGGCCCTCCAGCCGCCCAGATCCTCCGGGTCGGGCAGGAGTTTCCGGCAGGCGCGCTCCAGCCGGCGGTCCGAGCCGGGCAGGCGCAGGCTGCGCCGGATGGCCTCGGGTACCAGCAGGTAGCTCTCGATGTGGCGCCGGCTCCAGACGTGGAACTCCAGGCCCGGCGCGGGCTCGGGAGCCCGTTCGCGGTCATCGTCCCGATCCAGGACGCACAGGCCACGGGCGCCGGAGGAGGCGCCCCGCAGCTCCTCGAAGTGGGCCGTGGCACGGTTGGGCTGGCGACCGCCCAGGATCACGGTTCCCGCGCCCATGATGCGCCCCAAGCCGGGATCGACGCGCTGCGCCCAGCCCCGGAGGACGTCTCGATCCCGCGGTCCTTCGACGTAAACGACCAACATCGGACCCGCCCCATCGTAGCTGCCTTGGGCCCCGCAACCCAAGCCCGAAGAAGACGCCGCTGGTTTTGCCGGAGCGGGCATGGGGGGTACCCTGGATCGATGCACTCCGTCCTGGTAGCGGACGACCACGGCATCGTGCGCGAAGGCCTGCGGCGCCTGATCGATGCGGAAGAGGACCTCTCCGTCTGCGGCGAGGCATCGGATGGCCGCGAAGTGCTGGAGCTGGTCGAGCGCCTCAAGCCGGACTGCGTTGTGCTGGACATCACCATGCCCAAGCTCGGAGGGCTGGAGACGCTGGAGCGGATCCGCAGCAAGCACCAGCGCACCCGGGTGGTGCTGCTCTCGGCACACGGCGACCCGCCCTTCATCCAGAGCGCGGTGAACCTGGGCGCCGACGGCTACGTGCTCAAGCACGGCCGGGCTTCCGAGGTTCTGGCCGCGGTGCGCGCCGTGCTGTCCGGCGGCAACTACTTCAGCCCCCCCGTGGCCAAGGAGATCGTCGAGCAGCTGCGCGACCCGAAGAAGGACGCCAGCGAGCCGTTCAGCCTGCTCTCGAGCCGCGAGCGCGAGGTGCTGCATCTGATCGCCGACGGCCTCTCCGCCAAGGAGGTGGCCAGCGAGCTCGACATCAGCACCAAGACGGTGGAGGCCCACCGCACCAGCCTGATGCGCAAGGTGGGCGTGCGGAAGGCCACCGAGCTGGTGCGATACGCCCTGAAGCACGGCCTGATCGAGCCCTAGGTCGGGCCGCTCACCAGACTCGCCACCGCCTCCACGTGGGGCGTCTGCGGGAAGAGGTCGAAGCCGGTCACGAACTCCAGCGCAAAGCCGGCCGCGGCCAGGCGCGCCAGGTCGCGGGCCAGGGTGGCGGGATCGCAGGAGACGTAGACCAGGCGTTTAGGGCGCGCGGCGGCCACGCCCTCGATGCATTCGGCGGGTAGCCCCGTGCGCGGTGGGTCGACGACCATGGCGTCGGCGCCGCCCAGCACGGCCAGCAGGTGCTCCGCGTGGCCGCCGCGGATCTCCACGTTGCGCAGCCCCGCATTCAACACGTTGGCGTGCAGGTCGGCCACGGCGCGACCCTCGGACTCCACCGCCACCACGCGCTCGAAGCCGCGGGCCAGCCCCAAGGTGAAGAAGCCCGCTCCGCAGAAGAGCTCCACGGCCAGGTGCCCGCTTCCGGCGGCCTCGTGCACCGCGCGCGCCAGCGCCTCGCGCATCAGGGCGTTGCCCTGCACGAAGACGCCCGGCGAGAACGACATCTTGTCACCACATACCGAGATCGTGAGTCGCGGCTCCTCGGGAAGCGGGCTGCGCAGAGCGGTGGTGCGGGTGGCGCCGTCCGCCCCGGCCACCAGCTCCCACTCCTCGGCGGCCTGGGGAGCGCGCCGCGCCAGCTGCGCCAGCGCCTCGTCCAGCTCGGGTACCAGCACCGGGCAGCGCGAGGTGGCGCACACCTGATGGGAGCGGCGTTTGCGGTAGCCGACGGCCCCGGCCTTGGCCAGCACGCGAGTGCGACTGCGCCAGCCGTAGGGCGCCGGGCTCGGGACCACGCGCACACCGTCGGGCACCCGAAGCCCGCCCACGCGCTCCAGGGCATCGCCCAGGATCTCCGCCTTGGCGCGCAGCTGGGTCTCGTAGTCCAGGTGCTGCCAGGTGCAGCCCCCGCACGTTCCGTAGACACCGCAGACGGGTTGCACGCGAAACGGGCTGGGCTCGAGGATCCGCTCGATGGCGCCCCGCGCGTAGCGCTTGCGCTCCTCCACCAGCCGCACCGAGAGCTGATCGCCCGGGGCGCTGAAAGGCACGAAGACCACGCGGCCGTCGGCCGTGTGCCCCACTCCGTCGCCGCCGGCGGCGAGCCCTTCGATCACCAGCTCGTGCATCACGCTGGCAAACGTCCCACATCCGGGGCAACGTTCAAGCCGCATGCCCCCCGCCCTGCTCCGCCTCGCCTGTGCCGCGCTGCTGCTCCTCTGGGCGGGTCCGGCCTCCGCGCACGGTCCGACGGTGCGCGTGGCCTGGTCGGGCCTCAAGCCGGCCACCCTCACGGTGCGCGCGGGCACCACCGTCCACTTCCACAACGCCAACTCCTCCGGCTCGCCCTGCACGGTCGTGGCCGACGACGGCTCCTTCAGCAGCCCCACCCTGGGCCGCGCCGAAGGCTGGCACCACACGTTCGAGACGCCGGGCCGCTTCGACTACCACCTGAGCGAACAGCCGAGCGCCAAAGGGCGCATCGTCGTCGTCGAACCGTGAGCTGCGCGTGGTAGGCTGGAGGGCCCAATGTCCCTCGAAGCGCTGCATCGGGTGCTCGAGGCAAGCGGAGCCCGCCGCCTGGCCCGCGGCCTCCCCGTCTACGGACTGCGCAAGGCGCTGTGGCCCCCCTTCGGGCGCAGCGAAGCCCTGTACGAGCGGCAGGTGGCGGTGATGGAGGCCGTGCGCGCGCTGCCCTGGCAGGCCTTCCTTCGCTACACCGAGAATCCCCGCGACTGGGAGCTGGGCGCCTGGCCCCAGGCGGCCCGCCACACCTGGCTGGTGCCGCCCCACGAGACGGCGCGGCATCTGCTGGAGCGCTTCCTCGAGCCCGGCGGCTGGACCCTCTACCTGGCTCCGTACGCCATCGACCCCACGCTGCTGCCCGACACCTTCCGAGCCGAGCTGAGCGAGGTGGCCCGCTTCGTCGAGGGCCACGGGATGCCGGTGCTGCTCGACGCAGGGCGCGACAACAGCGAGTGGCGGATCGTCGTGGACCCGGCGGCCGTTCCCGAGCTGGTGGCGGCATGACCTCCCGGCTGGATCGCCGCGACTTCCTTCGCCTGGGCCTCGCCGCCGCCGCGGCCGGCGCCCTGCCGGGCTGCGGCGGCGGCGAGTTCGACGAGCGTTACACCGAAGAGGACGTGGCGCGCCTGGCCGAGCAAAAGCGCACCGAGAAGGCGCGCTCGGGCACCGGCCCGTTCGGGCCGCAGGTCTACCGCGGGTACCGGGGCCTGGCGGAGCTGCCCTGGTTCGAGCTGGATGGCGACGGGAACGTGCGCTGCGTGGCGAAGGACGTGCCGCGCGCCATCGACATGCACGCCCACCTGGGCATGGCGCTCTTCACCGCGCCGGACGTCGACCTGCAGGCGCGCACGCCCCGCGTGCGCCACATGCTGGACTGCGACGCCGAGGACCCCGGCTGCCCGCTGGACCTGGACGTCTATGCCAACGCCAACTTCTCAGCGTCGGACTTGAACGCCCTGCGCCGCATGGCGGTGGCCCAGTTCACCATCGGCAGCAGCGCCGCCGCCACTCACACCATCCCGAACCTGCTGGCGGAGATGGACGCCATGCGCGTGGAGCAGGCGATGATCCTGCCCATCGCCTTCGGACTGCCCTTCGGAGACGACCTCACCGAGACCTGGACCGCCGCGATCCGCCAAGCGGGGGTCGAGCGGCGGCTGCTGCCAGGCGCGTCGGTTTTCCCGCGCGACCCCGAGGCCGTGGAGAAGCTGCGCCGTTACGCCGCCGAGGGCGCCCGCGCGGTCAAGCTTCACCCCAACGCACAGCGCTACTACCCGGACGCGCCCGAAGCCATGCCGATCTACGAAGAGTGCGGCCGGCTCGGGCTTCCGGTCTGCCTGCACGGCGGCCGCGCCGGCATCGAGCCCGAGCGCGTGCACCGCTACATGCTGCCCCGTCACTACGAGCCCATGCTGAGCCGCTTCCCCGACGTGAACTTCGTCTTCCTGCATTCGGGCGCACGCGACATGGCCGGCATGGTGCCACTGGCCGAGCGCTACCCCAACGTGTGGCTGGGCATCCACGGGCAGGGCGTCAGCGCCCTGGCGGAGATCCTGGAACGCGTAGGGCCCCACCGGCTGCTCTTCGGAACCGACTGGCCGTTCTACAGCCTGGCCATGTCCCTGGCCAAGGTGCTGATCGTCACCGAAGACCGGCCGGGTGCGCGCTGGGCGATGCTGCGCGGCAACGCCCAGCGGCTTCTGGGCGAGACGAAGGAAGCGGCGTGAGCGAACGGTTGTGGTGGCAAGACGGCGTCGTCTATCAGATCTATCCGCGCTCGTTCATGGATTCGAACGGCGACGGCGTGGGCGACCTGGAGGGCATCCGCCGGCGTCTGGATCACCTGGCCTGGCTGGGTATCGATGCGGTCTGGCTCTCGCCTATGTTTCCCTCGCCGATGGCGGACTTCGGCTACGACGTGGCCGACTACTGCGACGTGGAGCCGCTCTTCGGCGACCTGGCCGACTTCGACCGCCTCCAGGAAGAGGCCCGCCAGCGCGGCATCCGCCTGATCCTGGACTGGGTTCCCAACCACACCTCCGATC
>CAMYOO010000226.1:5777-10890 GCA_947260035.1 uncultured delta proteobacterium | reverse complement strand
ATGCCCTCGCCGGCCAGCGCTCGGGCCAGCGCTGCGCCGATTCCGCTTGCAGCCCCGGTCACCACCGCCACCCGATCCATCAGCTCCAGCATGGGATCCGACCCCTCCTTCGTCTCATGGCCTCACCCGCCAGATGCGGGCGGCGCCTGCGCGCTCAGGCTGGCCGTAGCGTTCTTCCAGGTAACCGGCGATCTCTCGGTCGCGCTTGCTCTCCCCGACCAGCACCGTGTCGACGGCGTACTTGTCGATGATGGGCTCCGCCGCAGCCGGGTCGCCGGCATCGCGGATCGCCCAGTGGAGCCCCCAGATGGACCGCTCCAGATACGCCGAGTCGTGCAGTCCGGCGACCGCCGCGACCCGGTCTTGGGGAGCCAGGCGCGCGCCCACTACGCGGGCCCTTTCCAGACGCCGCTGGTGCCCCTCCTCGATGCCGTCCCAGCCGCGACGCGGCTCGAAGTCCAGCGCCGCCAGAGCGAGGAGCGCGACCGCTGCGATCCCCGAGGCGCCCGGCGGGCGGACGACCCGAACGGCACCGCTGCGCAGCAGATCCCCCAGCGCCGCCAGCCCGACTGCGTAGAGCGGCAGGGCCAGACGCGGGTGGTAGCCGAAGTACACCAGCACCAGGGCGGCGTAGAGCAGCGCGTACACCTCGGCGGCCTCGCGGCGTCGCCATGCCACGGCCAGGACGGCTCCCAGCAGCAGTGCGGCCAGTCCCAGCGCCGCCCGACGCTCGGCGACGGACCAGGGAGGCGCGTGCATCGACTAGGGCGTCTCCGCGGCGGCCTGCTCCGCCAGCACGTCGGCGTGGTAGGAGCTTCGCACCAGGGGACCCGCCGCCGCGTCGTCGAAGCCCAGCGCCCGGGCGCGCGCGGCCCAGGCGTCGAACTCCTCGGGCGGCACCCAGCGCTCGACCGGCAGGTGCTCCGCAGAGGGGCTCATGTACTGGCCGATCGTCAGCAGCCGCACGCCGGCGGCGCGCAGGTCGCGAAGCGTCGCGTCCACCTCGGCGTCGTCCTCCCCGAGCCCCAGCATGATGCCGCTCTTGGTGGGGATGCCCGGGGCCAGCGCGGCGGCGCGGCGCAGCAGATCCAGCGAACGCGCATAGCGACCGGCCTTGCGCACGCGGCGCTGCAGGCGCTCCACCGTCTCGATGTTGTGGTTCAGTACGTCCGGTCCGGCATCCAGCACCGTGCGCAGATCCTGCTCGCGACCCTTGTAGTCGGGAATCAGCACCTCGATGCCCGTCTCCGGACATTGCTCGCGGATGGCCCGCACCGTGCCGGCCATCTGCGCAGCGCCGCCATCGGCGAGATCGTCGCGCGCCACCGCCGTCACCACCGCAAAGCGCAGGCCCAGGCGCTCTACCGCCCGGGCCACGCGCGCCGGCTCCTCCGCGTCCAGCGCGCCGGGCCGCCCGGTCTGCACATCGCAGAAGCCGCAGGCGCGCGTGCAGGTGTTGCCGCCGATCATGAACGTGGCGGTGCCGCGAGACCAGCACTCGCCCAGGTTGGGGCAGGCGGCGGAGAAGCAGACCGTGTTGAGGCGCTGCTCGCCCACCAGCTGCTGCACGCGCTGGAACTCCGGCGTGGCACGCAGACGAACGCGCAGCCACGGCGGGCGCGGCGGACTGCTCTGGGGCGCGGCGCTCACGTGAACCTCCGCAGGAAAGCGTCGCTCACGGCCTCGCGGCTGCGGGCCGGCAGGTCGGCGGGGGCGGCGTCACCCAGCTCGCGGGCGATCGAGGTCATCTCCACCCCCTGCAAGCCACAGGGAACGATGGCGTCGAAGCCGGCCAGGTCCGGGTCCACGTTCAGGGCGAAGCCGTGCCAGCTGACCCAGCCGCGCAGGCCCACGCCGATGGAAGCGATCTTGCGCGGCGGCGCCGAGGCAGCGACAAAGACCCCCGTCATGCCCGAACGAATTTCCGCTGCAAGTCCGAGCTTCTCCAGCGCATCGATGAGGCCAAACTCGAGGTCGCGCAGGAAGCGGTGCACGTCGGCCCGCCCGCGCGCCTGCAGGTCCAGGATGGCGTACCCCACCAGCTGGCCGGGACCGTGCCAGGTGACGTCGCCGCCGCGCGCGATCTCGTGCAGCTCTACGCCGCGCTCGGCCAGTGCGTCCGGGCTCTGGAGCAGGTTCTCGGGCCGCGCGCTGCGGCCCAGCGTGACGACCGGCGGATGCTCCAGCAGCAGCAGCGCATCGCCCGCACGACCCGCGCGCACCTCGGCCACGCGCGCCTCCTGCAGCGCCAGGGCCTCGGCGTACGGCACCCGGCCGAGCCACTCCACCTGCAGGCTACGCGTCATCGCCCTGCTCCAGCAGCGTCTCCGGCGACTCCAGGAAGCGCTTCAGCTCAGCCAGGAACTGGGCCGCCTTGGCGCCGTCGAGCACGCGGTGATCGACGCCCAGCCCCAGCAGGATGCGGCGGCCCAGGGTGAGCTCGCCTGCGTCCACCACCGGGACGTCGCGCATGGCGCCCACCGAGAGCACGGTCGCCTGGGGCGGCGTGATGATGGCGTAGAAGCCGTCGACGCCAAACATCCCCAGATTGGAGATGGTGAAGGTCCCATCGCTGTAGTCCTCGGGCGAGAGCTTCTTCTCGCGGGCGCGCTCGATCAGCGCATCGGTGGCCTCGGCCAGCTCGCTCAGCGTGCGGCCGCGGCAGTGCTTCACCACCGGGGCCACCAGCTCGTCGCCCACGGCCACCGCCACCGACACGTTGATGGGGTTGAAGCGCACGATCTTGCCGTCCTGCCAGGTGGCATTGACGTCGGGGAAGGCCTCCAGCGCCAGCGCCGCCGCCTTCACCATCATGTGGGTGTAGGTGATCGTGCTGCCGTCCGCTTTCAGCCGCTCGCGCAGGGCACGCATGGGCGCCGCGTCCACGTCCATCGAGAGGTAGAAGTGGGGCGTCTGCTGCTTGCTCTCCACCATCTGGCGGATCAGGAACTTGCGCTTCTGGGAGAGGCGGATCTCGTCGCCGTGCAGCTCTGCGTCGTGCCCGGAAGCCTTGTCGCCTCCGTCCAGGAAGCCGCGCAGGTCGCGCTTGGAGACGCGCCCGCCCGGCCCGGTGCCGGTCACCCGCGACAGATCGATGCCCAGTTCGTCGGCCATGCGCGCGGCCACCGGCGTAACCGGCACATCGCCGGATGCGGCGGGCTCACGACTCTCCTCCAACGCCCTGCGGTAGAGCTCCACGTCGGCGACCAGCACGGCGCCGTCGGGGCCGCTGCCCGCGATCTCGGAGAGGTCGATGCCGTGCTCTGCGGCCACGGCGCGGGCGCGCGGCGTGGCCCGCACCCGCTCCGGATCGGGCAGGAAGAAGGCCAGCCGGGTCTCCCGGGTCGGCAGGCTCGACGCGGCGGCAGCTGCGGCCGCCGGCGGCGGAGCCGCGGCGGGTGCGGCAGCCGCGGGCGCCGGGCTCGGGGCTGCGGACGGGGCGGGCTCGGTCGGCGCGGGTGAATCGGCAGCCGGCGCCTGCCCAGGGGCGGCCGGGGCGGCGGCGCCGCCGCCCAGCTTCTCCAGCAACGCGGCCACGTCGGCGTCGCTGTCGGAATCCAGCTTGACCACGCCGATGGGGGTACCGACGCTCACGGTCTGGCCCTCGCGCACCAGGATCTTGACCAGGGTGCCCGCGACGTAGGCTTCGTACTCCATGTCGGCCTTGTCCGTCTCCACCTCCAGCAGCACCTCGCCCCGCTCGATGCGGTCGCCTTCCCGCTTGCGCCAGACGTTGAGCGTGCCCTCCTCCATGGTGTCGGAGAGCTTCGGCATCTTGATCTCGCGAGGCATCGCTTCCCCTTAGGTGCAGATCTTGAGGGCGGCCCGCACGATGTCGTCGGCGTGGGGCAGCGCCTGCTGCTCGAGGTTGCGGGCGTACGGTGTCGGCACGTCGGCAGCGGCCACGCGCTGCACGGGCGCGTCGAGCTCGTGGAAGAGCGCTTCCTGCACGCGGGCCGCGATCTCCGCACCCACGCCCAGCGTGCGCCAGCCCTCCTCGGCCACCACCAGGCGCCGCGTGCGCGACACGGAGGCCATCAACGCGTCCCAGTCGAAGGGATCCAGCGTGCGCGGGTCCAGCACCTCGGCCTCGATACCCTCGGCCGCCAGGGCCTCGGCGGCCTTCAGCGCCTCGTGAACCATCATCGACCAGGCCACGATCGTCACGTCCTGGCCCGCCCGCTTCACATCGGCGCGACCCAGGGGAATCAGGACGTCCTCGGTCTCCTCGGGCACGGGCCCCTTCATGGAGTAGAGGCGTTCGTGCTCGACGAAGAGCACCACGTCATCGCTGCGAATCGAGGTCTTGAGCAGGCCCTTGGCATCGTGGGGCGTGGACGGGATCACCACGCGGATGCCCGGCGCGTTGACGAACCACGACTCGATGGAGTGGGAGTGCTGGGCGCCCTTCTGGGTGCCGCCGCCGCCGGGCGCCCGGATCGTGATGGGCAGCTCGAACTGGCCGCCGAACATGTACCGAAGCTTGGCCGCGTGGTTGATGATCTGGTCCATAGCCACCACGGCAAAGTTGATGGTCATGAGCTCGGGCACGGGCCGCAGGCCGGCCAGCGCCGAGCCGATGGCCAGACCGACGATGCCCGCCTCGGCGATCGGCGTGTCCCGCACGCGCCGGGCGCCGAACTCCGCCATCAGGCCCTCGGTGGCGCGGAAGGTGCCGCCGAACAGGCCGATGTCCTCGCCCATCAGGAACACGCTCTCGTCCCGGCGCATCTCCTCGGCCTGGGCCTCGATCAGCGCCTCGTAGTAGGGGATCTCACGCATGGGGATCGCTCGGGTAGCGGTCGTGGAACATGTCGTCGTAGAGCGCCTCGGGGCCCGGCTCGGGGCTCTCGTCGGCGAAGCGCACCGCGTCCTCGACCTCGACCTCGATCTCGCGTTCCAGCTCCTGGAGGCGCGCCTCGTCCACCACGTCGTCGGCAAGCATCGCCTTGGCCAGGCGCGGGATCGGGTCGCGCTTGCGCCACAGCTCCTCCTCGGCGCGGGCGCGGTAGCGGCCGGGGTCGGTCATGGAGTGGCCCTGGTAGCGGTAACAGACGGCCTCGATCAGGGCGGGCCCGCTGCCGCCGCGCACCAGGCGCACGACCTCCTCGCA
>CAMYOO010000226.1:0-5695 GCA_947260035.1 uncultured delta proteobacterium | reverse complement strand
GTGCCGATGCCGTAGAAGTTGTTCTCGCAGACGAAGATGACGGGAAGGTTCCAGACCTTGGCGAAGTTGAGACCCTCGTGCCAGACGCCCTGGTTGGTGGCGCCGTCGCCGAAGAACGCCATGGTGATGCGATCGTCTTCGCGGTACGCCGAGGCCAGGCCCAGGCCCGCGGCGATCGGAATCGAGCCGCCGACGATTCCGGTTCCGCCGTAGAAGTAGTGCTGCGCGTCGGCCAGGTGCATCGAGCCGCCCTTGCCCTGGCACACCCCGGTGGAGCGTCCGAAGAGCTCTGCCATGAGCGCCTTGGGCGCACCGCCGCGGGCCAGGAAGTGGCCGTGGTCGCGGTAGGTGTCGATGACATAGTCGTCGCGGTTGAGCGAGGCGATGGCGCCCACCGCTACGGCCTCCTGGCCGATGTAGAGGTGGGTGAAGCCGCCGATCCGGCCCTCGCCGTAGCACTCGGCGATGCGCTCCTCGATGCGCCGGATGAGGAGCATCTGGCGGTACATGCGGGTCTGATCGGCGGCGGGAATCACGGGGTCCCTCCTTAGAGCGAGAACTCGCCCTCTTCCAGCAGCTCTCGCACCCGGAAGAGGAAAGCATTGGCCGGCGCGCCGTCCACCACCCGGTGATCGTAGGACAGCGCCAGGTGCATCATGGGCCGGATCACGATGGCGTCCTGGCCGTCCAGGCTGCGCACCACGGGCCGCTTCACCATCTCGCCCATGCGCAGGATGCCCACCTGGGGCTGGTTGATGATGGCGAAGCCGTAGAGGTTCCCCTGCCGGCCCGGGTTGGAGATGGTGAAGGTTCCGCCGCGAAGCTCGTCCGGCGAGATCTTCTTGTTGCGCGCGCGGGTGGAGAGATCCTCGATGGCCGCGGCCAGGCCCGAGAGCGAGAGCCGGTCGGCGTGGCGCACCACCGGCACCACCAGGCCCTTCTCCGTCTCCACCGCCACGCCCACGTGCACCGCCTGCTTCTCCACGATGGCGTCCTCGGTCATGGACGCGTTCAGGCGCGGGTTCTCACGCAGGGCGCGCACGGTGGCGTGCACGATGAAGGGCAGGAACGTGAGGCCGAAGCCCTGAGCTTCCTGGAAGGGGCGCTTGTGGGCGTTGCGGAAGGCCACCACTTCGCCCATGTCGATCTCGGCCACGGTTCCCACGTGGGGGCTGGTCTGCTTGGAGAGCACCATGTGCTCGGCCACGATGCGCCGCAGCGGCGTGAGCGGAATGACCTTGTCGCCCTCTTGCAGCGCGTAGTTCATGTAGGCCGGCAGCGCGGAGGGCGCCGTCGGCGCAGCGGCCGCCGGTGCGGGCGCCTGGGGTGCGCGGGCGGCCGGCGCCGGAGTCGCTGCCTGCTCCACGTCGCGCCGGGTCACGCGCCCGGCCACGCCGGTGCCCTGCACACCGGCCAGGTCCACGTCCTGCTCCTCGGCCATCTTGCGAGCCACCGGCGTGGCGCGCGGCTCGTCCTCGGCGGGAGCCGCAGCGGGCTTTGCGGGGGCCGGCTCGGCCGACGGCGCTTCCGCCGCGGGTGCTTCGGCCGCGGGCTTCGCCTCGGACGCCGGCGCTGCGGCCGCAGCCTGGGCGTCGCCGTCGATCTGGGCCAGCACCGCGCCCACATCGACGGTTTCGCCCTCGGGCACCAGGATCTTGACGACGACGCCGGCCGACGGCGACGGGATCTCCGCGTCCACCTTGTCGGTGGTGACCTCCACCAGCGGCTGATCGCGCGTTACCGCGTCGCCTTCCTTCACGAGCCAGCGGGAGACGGTGCCTTCCACCACACTCTCGCCGAGGGCCGGCAGCTCGACTCCGATCGTCGCCATGGGATCTCCGCTCCGCGCGTCCGCGCTAGAAGTTGATGCCGCGATCCTCGGCCAGCAGGGCGGCCTCGTGGATCGCCTCGGAGAGCGTGGGATGGGCATGGGTCGTCCCGGCGATCTCCGAGGTGGTGCACTCCAGGGTCATGGCCAAGCCGATCTCCGCCACCAGCTCCGTGGCGCCGGCACCCACCAGGTGGGCGCCCACGATCTCGCCGTACTTGGGCTCCGCCACGATCTTCACGAAGCCGGCCGGGTGGGCTGCCGCCAGGGCCTTGCCCGAAGCGGTGAAGGGGAAGCTGCCCACGCGCACGTCGCCGTGACGCTCGCGGGCCTGGGCCTCGGTCAAGCCGATCCAGGCCACCTGGGGCTGGGCGTAGATGCAGCCGGGGATCTTCTCGTGGTCCAGGGGCGGACGCTTCACACCGGCCATCCACTCCGCCGCGGCGATGCCCTCTTCCGACGCCTTGTGTGCCAGGAGCGGCGCACCCGCCAGGTCGCCGATGGCCCATACGTTCTCGCCGCTGGTGCGCAGCTGGGCGTCCACCTTCACGAAGCCCTTCTCATCGGTTTCGACGCCGGCCGTCTCCAGGCCCAGATCCGCGGAAAGCGGCCGGCGCCCCAGGGCCAGCAGCACCCGGTCCGCCTCCAGCTCGCCGCCCGAGTCGCCACCCGCCAGGCCCACCTGCACCTTGTCGCCGCTCACCTTGAGCGCTTCGAAGCGGGTGCCGAGCTTGACGTCGATCTTCTTGCGCCGGAACTCGCGCTGCAATGCGGCGGCCACGTCCTTGTCCGCACCGGGGAGCATCTGGTCGGCCATCTCGACGACGATCACCTCGGCGCCGTAGTTCTTCCAGACGTAGGCGAACTCCACGCCCACGGCCCCGGCGCCGATGATCACCACGCGCTGGGGCACGGTCGTGAGCTCCAACGCCTCACGCGAGGTCACCACGCGCTCGCCGTCCACCTCCACACCCTTGGGCACCAGCTCCGCCGAGCCGGTCGCCAGAAGGATACGCTTCGCCGCCAGGTCGACGGCCTTCTCGCCTTCCACGTGCACGACGCCGGGCCCGGCGATGCGGCCGCGACCCGCGACCAGGGTGATCTTGTTCTTCTTGAGCAGCCCCTGTACGCCCTTGCACAGGCGGTCCGAGACCTTGCGACTGTGGGCATGGACTTTGGAGTAGTCCAGCGTCAGGCCCTCGGCCGACACGCCGAAGGTGTCGCCGTGGCTACGCAGCGTCTCCACCAGCTCCGCCCCGGTGAGCAGCGCCTTGGACGGGATGCAGCCCCAGTTGAGGCAGACGCCGCCCGGGCGGTCCTCCTCGATGACGGCCACGTTCATGCCCAGCTGGGCGGCGCGAATCGCGGCGACGTAGCCCCCGGGTCCCGCGCCGATGACGGCGAGATCGAACGGTTCCGCGCTCACCTGGGCCCTCCCCTCGAGGCTTGCCACGATCGACAGGCCGACCGGTTTTGCCGGATGGGTTTGCCGAACGTCGCGGCTAGGTTAGCGCGGCAACGTCCCTGCGCATTTGGGGGGAAGGAGCGGCGCGGAGGACGCCAGAGCCGGGTCAGGCGACGGGCTTCTCCACCATCTCGAGCTGGAGGTCGGAGGTCTCGCGGTGGCGACCGTCGCTGGGAATCTTCTCTACCTGGACCCGCTCCTGGAGCTTGATGATGCCGTCGAGCACGGCCTCGGGCCGGGGCGGGCAGCCCGGGACGTAGATGTCCACGGGGATGATGGTGTCGATGCCCTGCACCACCGCGTAGTTGTTGTAGGGGCCGCCGGAGCAGGTGCAGGCGCCGAAGGCCATCACCCACTTGGGCTCCGCCATCTGGTCGTAGACCTTCTTCAGGATGGGCGCCTGCCGATGGGTGATGGTGCCCACCACCATGAGCAGGTCCGCCTGCCGCGGCGAGAAGCGCGGCAGCGCGGTGCCGAACCGATCCAGGTCGTAGCGCGGACCGGCCACGCTCATGAACTCCATCCCGCAGCACGCCGTCACGAACGGGTACAGGAACATGGAGTACTTGCGGCCCCAGTTCAGCACCGCGTCCACGCGGGTGGTCTGGAAGCTGTCGCTCCCCTGGCGCAGGACCTCGAGCTGGCGCCGGGCGTCGCGATACGGTGCAGAGTCGTAGTGCATCGGGTCTCCGGGCCGGCAGGATAGCAGCTCTGGTATGCTGCGCCGCGCGATGACCGGCCCCGACAGCGACGCGGCGCCGACCCGCTCCACCCTGGCGGCGTGGAGCGTGCACCTGTTCACGGCCAGCGGCGCGGTGATGGGCGTGCTGGCCCTGGTGGCGGTCGGCGCCGGCGAATTCTCCGCCGCAGCGATCTGGATCCTGGCCGCCCTGGCCGTCGACTCGATGGACGGCACGCTGGCCCGCGCCGTGCGCGTCAAGGAGGTCCTGCCGAACATCGACGGCCGCCGCCTGGACGACATGGTGGACTTCCTCAACTACGTGATCGTCGCCCTGGTCTTCATGGTGGCGGCGGGACAGCTCGGATCCGTGTGGTGGGCGGCCGTGCCCGCGCTGGCCAGCGCCTACGGCTTCTCCCAGGTGGACGCCAAGACCGAGGACGGCTTCTTCCTGGGCTTCCCGTCCTACTGGAACGTGATCGCCATCTACGCCTGGCTCTTCGACGTGTCGCCCCTGACCGGAACCCTGGTGGTGCTGGGGTTCTCGGCGCTGGTGTTCGTGCCGCTCAAGTACATCTACCCCAGCCAGAGTCCCGTACTGAAACGGAGCACGGTCGCGGGCTCCGGGGTCTGGATCAGCGTGCTGGCACTGGCTTGCCTGCGGCCCGAATCGCCCACCTCGCACGCGCTCACCTGGATCTCGCTGCTCTTCCCCGCCTGGTACTTCGGCGTGTCGCTCGTGTACGGCGGCCTGCACCGCTCCGGGAAGCCGGTCCGCTAGAGTCGAGTTCCGGCCCGCGGCCGGAAGCCCAGGAGGAGCATCCCCGATGGAGATCAACGAGACCGTGTCCGCTGTCCTGTCCGAGATCAAGAAGGTCACGTCGTCCGAGGCCGTGGTCGGCAAGCCGATCAAGGTGGGCGAAGCCGTGGTGATTCCGGTGAGCCGCCTGCGTTTCGGCTTCGCCGTGGGCGGGGGCGACGTCACGGCCGACCAGAGCGGCAAGAAGGGGAGCGTGGGCTCCGGCGCCGCCGGCGGCGGCGTCTCGGTGGAGCCCCAGGCCTTCATCTTCGTGGACGCGGCCGGCATCGCCCACCTGCTCAGCATGCGCGAGTCCGCGGAGGCGCCGATCGTGAAGGCGATCCAACTGGTTCCCGAGGTGCTCGAGAAGGTGGTGAGAACGGGCGCCGACGTCTTCGGCAAGCCCGCTGCTGCGGCTGAGAAGTCGGGCGAGGTGGAACCGGATTCGGAGGCCTGAGGGTGGCCGCGAACCCGCTGCTCCTCGCGGCGGCTGCGGCCGCCGGCCTGGCTGCAATCGGCGTTGCGATCCTGATCCTGCGTCCACTGCGCCTGGCCCTCGAGGCCGGACGCGAGGAAGGCGAGGCTGCGCGCTTCGCGCTGACGCTGCGCTTCCTGGGCATTCGGCTGGTGCACGCGTCGGGGTCGCTGCACGTCCCGTCCCTGGACGTCCTCGCCAGGCCTTCCTCGATCTCGGGCGAGACGCGGGTGCACGGCCGGCTGCGGCAGCGACTGGTGAAGGCCGCGGCGCCCCGCGCGCTGCGCGGCGCGCGCTGGCTCCTGGCCCGGACCGGCTGGCGGGGAATCACCGACGCGCTGCTGGCACGCCGCGGGGATCTCCGCGTTCAGCGCCTGGAGGGCCGGATCGAGTACGCGCTGGAGGACCCGGCTGCGGAGGGCCAGCTCTACGGCCAGGTGATGGCGTGG
>CAMYOO010000225.1 GCA_947260035.1 uncultured delta proteobacterium | reverse complement strand
CAGCGCTCTACCGGGTCGTCCTCGTCCGGATGCGCTGGCACGAGCCAACCCGAGCCTATGTCGCGCGGCGCACCGCCGAAGGGCTTTCGAAGAAGGAGATCATCCGCTGCCTGAAGCGCTACGTCGCTCGCGAGGTCTACCGCTTGCTCCCGGTTCCCCTACCCGAAACGGCCGGATGACACCTTGACGATCTATAGGAGCATCAACTCCCGGGGGGATCTCAGGCTACGAGGACCGTAGGCGGCGGATCCTGGGCCGGTTTCCCGAGACGGGCGGGAAGGGCGGCCCGACGGGTTCCTGATTCCCCGCCCTGCCCCGCCCAGCGTCGGCGGTGCTCGAGGAATTGTGCGCTCAGCCGGTGCCGATGGCCTAGGGTGCCCCGAGATCTGCGATACACCGGGCGCGGCTTCGACGCATCCGCGGCCCGATCCGTGGGGTGCACGTGTCGGACGAGGCCGGCATCGCGACATCGCGCACACAAGAAAGGGCGCGCCGCCCGCGCCGCCCGGAGGGGGGCCGATCACCATGTCATCATCCGACCCGCGCGCCGACCGCGAGGTCTTCGTCACGAACGCCCTGGAGGCGAGCGTTCGCATCGGGCTGGTCGGCCTCCTTGCGTACGTGTCGATTCAGATCACCAAGCCCTTCCTGGCGCCTCTGGTCTGGGGAGTGGTGATCGCGATCTCCACGCGGCCGCTCTACGGCAGACTGCGGCAGGCGGTGGGTGGCCGGAGCTCGCTGGCGGCTGCGATCTTCGCGCTGATCGGCCTGGTCCTCGTCATCGGTCCGACCGTGGCGCTGACCGGCACGCTGGTGGTGGAAGTCGAGCAGGTTTCGGGTGCCGTCCACGCGGGCGAGGTGCGCGTGCCGCCGCCGCCGGACGAGGTGGCCGATTGGCCGCTCGTCGGTTCGCGCATCCACCGGACCTGGAGCCTGGCCGCCACCAACCTGGAGAGCGCAGTCGAGAGGTTCAGCTCCCAGGTCCGGGCGATCGCGCTCTGGCTGCTGGAACTGGCGACCGGTGTGGGCGGGGCCGTGCTGCTCTTTGCGCTCTCGATCGCGATCGCGGCGGTGATGCACACCCAGGCCGAGGGGGGCGAGCGGGTCGCTCAGTCCCTGGCGCGCCGCATCGCGGGCGAGCGCGGTCCCGAGCTGACGAGCCTGGCCTCGTCGACGATCCGAGGGGTCGTGAAGGGTGTCTTGGGAGTGGCGCTCATTCAGTCGTTGGCGGCCGGCCTTGGCATGTTGGCGCTGGACGTGCCCGTCGCGGGGCTGTGGACGCTGGCGGTGTTGTTGATGGCGATCATGCAGCTGCCGACCGTCCTGCTGATGGTGCCGATCTCGATCTATGTGTTCAGCTACGCCGACGCGCTGCCCGCCACGCTCTTCCTGATCTGGAGCGTCTCGGTCTCGCTGTCGGACAACGTCCTCAAGCCCCTGCTGCTGGCCCGTGGCGTCGAGGTCCCGATGCTGGTCGTCCTGATCGGCGCGCTGGGAGGCTTCGCGAGCATCGGCCTGCTGGGGCTCTTCATCGGACCCATCGTCCTCGCGGTGGGCTACACGGTCCTCGGCGCGTGGGTCGATATCGACGAGCAGTCCCTCGGGCAGGAGGCGCTGGAGTAGCCCGGGGCGGCGGATGCGAAGCGGGCGCGGTGGGTAAGACTCGGCGACGCGAAGCGGAGCGCCCTGGGGCCGCTGCGATGACAAGACCCGCGTAGCGGAGTCCGCCGTTTGCTCGCCCCGCTACACCACCAGCTTGTGGATGGCCTTGAACTCGGGGTGTTTGGCGTCGCCGAGCCACTCGAAGAGCACGCCCTCCGTCGAGGTGGGAACCGCGCCGGAGCTGGTCATCTTGGCCCAGCCGGCGGCGTCTTCCAGCGGGAAGCGGGCGCTCACCGCATCACGGGGAAGCTGCACGGCGTAGCCTCGGGCCAGCAGGTCGTGCACGGTCTGGCTGACGCAGACGTGGGTCTCGATGCCGGCCACCACGATGGTGTCGCGGCCGGTTTGGTGCAGGTGGTCCTCGAGCCCTTCGGTGCCCAGGCACGAGAACGATGTCTTCTCGAAGCGAGCGGCGTCGGTCGGGATCGCTTCCGCCACCTCGGCGCGAGTTCCGCCCAGGCCCTTGGGGTACTGCTCGGTCACCATCACCGGCACGCCCAGTACGCCCGCCGCCCGCAGCAGGCGCGCCACCGCTGCGACGGTGCGCTCCTCTTCGTGCACGTGGCCGCGGTAGCTCTCCTGCATGTCGATCACCAGCAGGAGCGAGCGCTCCGCTGCGAGAATCCTGGCGTGCCGTGTCATGGCGACCTCCCGAGGCGCGAATGCGGAACGTAGCGCGCGAGCCACCGGCAGACCGCCGGCAGGCCGAGCGCAAGAGCGCCGTCGTTGCTGGGAGTTGCCGGTCAAGTCCCTCCGGCGCCACGCCGATGTCACAAGGGGAGTGGAGCGCCGGAGGTCCCCATGCGTGAACTGATCCGAAAGCTGACCGGAGTCGCCGTGCTGGCGCTGTTGGTCGCCCTGTCGCTTCCCGGCGTGAAGGCGGTTCGCGCCGACGCGCTGTCGACCCCGGCCGCATCCGCCGACGGCCCCATGTGCCGCGCCGGCGCTCCGCTGGCGGATCCTGCGGTCATCGATGACGTGGCCCGAACGATCCGGCTTCAGGCGGCAGCCCAGGGCGCCCAGCCCCAGCTCCGGGTGCTCAACGGACGCGGCTACAGCTACCGGCCGGCCGACGGCGGAGTGAGTCTCTCCGCCCTGGCCCGCGAGATCGCCGTCCAGCGCCGCGAGGGCCATCCGGCGCAGTAGCCGGCGTTTCCCGCCGCTCCAGCCTCCAGAGGCTATCATCCGCTCCGCGCTCCCGGGGCGGCCATGAATCCCAACGCAACCCAGCGACTTCGGCGTGTCAGCGCCGTCATGGCGATTGCCTGGGCCGTGCTCTTCTTCGGTCTGTCGTTGGCGGCGAAGACCGAGGTCGAGCTGCGGCCGAAGCCGCCCATCGCGCCGCTGGCCCTGCGGACCGGCCACTGGATCGTCCAATGGGCCAGCGAGTCGGCGCTCGACGCGGGTGTCCAAATCGGAGACCGGGTGCTGTCCCTGGACGGGCAGCCCGCCGACGCGTACCTCTCGCGGCGCCTGCTGGAGCTCGAGGACGGCGTCGCCAACCGCTACGCATTCGAGCGTCGGGACGGGGCTCGTTTGGACGTGGAGCTGCTGCCCCTTGCGCCCGGGGAGCGGCGGCCCTTCTACGGGCTGGTGGTGGACCTGGGCTTCCCGCTGGTGGGCGTGGTCTATCTGGCCGCCGGAGTGCTGGTGTGGCTGCTGCGTCCGCTTCAGGCCGCGTCGTGGGCCTTCCTGCTCTTCGGCTCGACCATGGCTGCGGGCCTCTTCGGTGCGGGCTGGACCCGCGGGCCGGCCTGGGACCTGCAGTGGATCAATCTGCCGATCATCGGCGCCACCGCCCTGCACCTGTTCACCACGTACCCCATCGAGCCGGGCTGGGTGGTGCGGCGGTCCGGGGCTCGCGCCGTCGTCTACGGCGTTGCGTTGTTGCTGGGCGTCCTGGCCTACCTCGACGGCTTCGTTTCGGTGCCGCCCGGCGGCTGGCGCACCGCCGCTTCGCTGTTCCCCATCGCCGCGGGTTTGCTCACCCTGGGAAGTCTGGCGGCGGAACGCGGACGTCTGGGCAAGGGCGCCTTGCGCGACCGCACCGACGTGGTGCTGCTGGGGGCGGTTCTCTCCTTCCTGCCCATGCTCGGGGCCGCGCTGGCCCAGCTTCTGCTGCGCATCACCCTGCCGTGGGCGCTGGCCTTCCTGTGGTGCTTCCTGTTCCCGCTGGCCGTAGCCTACGGGATCCTGCGTCGGCAGCTCTTCGACATCCGCGGCGTAGCCCGCTCCTCGGTGGCCTACGGCTTTGCGACGGTCCTGGTGACCGGGCTCTTCGCCCTGCTGATCACCAGCGCCGATGCCGCCTTCGCGCGGGTCAACATCAACGCTCGCTCACCGTGGTTCTCGGTGGTGTTCCTGTTCCTGGCGATCCTGGCGCTGAATCCGATGCGGGACCGGCTGCAGGGATTCGTGGACGACTGGTTCGATCGCGACCGTCGCTCCTACCGCCGCGCGGTGCGAGAGATTTCCGAGGCCATGGTCTCCATGCTCTCGATCAAGGAGATCGTGGATCGGATCCTGGTGGCGGTTACCGACACCATGGGCGTGGAGCACGCCATGGTGCTGATCACGGATGACGACGATCGCGCCCTGCGCCCGGTGGCCACCCGAGGCGACTGGGTGGATCCCGCGCTCGCCGTCGAGCTGACCTCGGATCACCCGGTGGCCCGCCAGCTCTGGATCCGCCGCTCCATCCTGGCGCGCGAGTCCTTCGACGATGAGCCCGATGCCGAGATTCGCGAGGCCTGTCGGGATGTCTTCGACACCGTGGAGGTGGAGCTGCTGGTCCCCATCTTGTACGGCACGGAGCTGATGGGCGTCATCGCCGTGGGACGCAAGATCTCCGGCGAGCGGCTCGACGCCCCGGATCGCAGCCTGCTGCGGACGCTGGCCAACCAGAGCGCCATCGCCATCGAGAACGCCAAGGCGTACGACGAGATCGCGCAGCTGAACGAAACCTTGGAGGCGCGGGTCGAGGACCGCACCCAGGAGCTGCGCTTCGCCCAGCAGCAGCTCATGCAGGCCGAGAAGATGAAGTCGCTGGGGCAGCTCGCCGATCGGCTTCGTGCACGCCAACATCCAGCTCATCGACGAGTACGTGCAGAAGATCACCGGCCCGAACGCCACCCCGGAAGAGGTGGCGAAGGCTCGCGAAGCGCTGACGAAGCTGATCGGTCGCAGCAAGGAAGGGACCGAGCGGGTCAAGCAGATCGTGCAGGACCTGCGCAGCTTTTCGCGCATGGATCAGGCCGAGCTGCAGGAGGTGGACCTGCACGAGGAGCTGGATCGCACGATCGGCCTGATGGAGCCGCACTGCAAGGACTGCATCACCGTCGAGCGCGACTACGGTGAGCTTCCGCGGGTGCGCTGTTTCTCCGGGCAGCTGAACCAGGTGTTCCTCAATCTGCTGATGAATGCCTGCGACGCCATCGAGGCGAAGGGCACGATCCGCATCCGCACGCGTCCCACCGATGGAGGTGTGCGCCTGGAGTTCAGCGACGACGGCAGCGGAATTCCGCCCGACACGCTGACCCGGATCTTCGACCCCTTCTTCACCACCAAGCCAGTGGGCAAGGGCACGGGGCTGGGGCTCTCGATCTCGCACGGCATCGTCGAGCGCCACGGCGGTACGCTGTCGGTGGAGTCGGAGCCGGGCCACGGAACGATCTTCACGCTGGACCTCCCGCTCGACGCCGAGCCGGGAGCCGCGTAGCATACGCGCCACGGAGGTTCCCCCATGCCCGATCTGAAGCTCGGCCTGCTCGCCGGCTACTCCGGCTCCAGCATGAGCCTGCCCATGGACAACATTCTCGAGGCCGAGCGCCTGGGGTTCGACTCGGTGTGGACCGCCGAAGCCTACGGCTCGGACGCGGTCAGCCCGCTCGGTTACATCGCCGCGCAGACCACGAAGATCCACCTGGGCACGGCCATCATGCAGATGCCCGCGCGCAGCCCGGCCATGACGGCGATGTCCGCCATGACCCTGGACGGTCTCTCCGGCGGGCGCTTCATCCTGGGCCTGGGACCCTCGGGGCCCCAGGTGGTGGAGGGCTGGCACGGCGTCGCCTACGGCAAGCCGCTCACGCGCACGCGCGAGTACATCGCCATCATCCGCAAGATCCTCGAGCGTCAGGAGCCGGTGCGCTTCGAAGGCACGCACTACCAGCTCCCCTACGCCGGGCCGGGCGCCAGTGGCCTGGGCAAGCCGCTGAAGAGCATCCTGCACGGCCGGCCCGACATGAAGATCTTCACCGCGTCGATCAGCCCGAACGGCATGCGCTGCGCCGGTGAGGTGTCCGACGGAGTGTTCCCGGTGTGGATGAACCCGGAGCGCTTCGACGTGTTCAAGCCGCACCTGGAAGAGGGCTTCGCCAAGGCCGGGGGCGGCAAGAACCTGGAGCGCTTCGAGGTGGCGCCCTTCGTCACCGCGGTGATGGGCGACGACCTGGACAAGTGCCGCCTGCCGGTGAAGGGGATGATGTCGCTCTACATCGGCGGCATGGGCGCGCGCGGGAAGAACTTCTACAACGACTACGCCACGCGTCTGGGCTACGAAGAGGCGGCCACCACCATCCAGGACCTGTACCTGGACGGCAAGAAGGGCGAGGCGCTGGCCGCGGTGCCGGACAGCCTGGTGGACGACGTCGCCCTGATCGGACCGGCCGAGCGGATTCTCGAGCGCCTGGAGGCCTGGAAGGAGGCCGGACGCAACCGCCACGTGGGCTCCATGCTGATCGGCGGCGGCCAGCCCGAGCTCCTGCGCCTGCTGGCGGAGAACGTCCTCTAGCGGTGGCCGACCGGCGGCGGATCGTCGAGCTCGACAAGAGCCGCGTCTGGCATCCCTACACGGAGATGGGACGCTACCGCGCGGAGGTGGAACCGCTCGTGGTGGCGGAGGCCCGCGGCTCGCGCCTGGTGGATGCCGACGGCAAGACCTACCTGGACGGCAACGGCTCCTGGTGGACCTGCGCCCTGGGCCACAACCATCCCCGGCTCGTGGCCGCGCTGAAGCAGCAGGCGGAGCATCTGTGCCACACGGCGCTGGCCGGCATCGCCCACGAGAACGCGTCGGAGCTGGCCGAGGCGCTGGTGTCGGTGGCCCCCGACGGATTGGAGCACGTCTTCTTCAGCGACAACGGATCGACGTCGGTCGAGGTCGCCATGAAGCTGGCCCTGCAGTACTGGGCGCAGAACGGGCGGCCCGAGCGAACGCGCTTCGCCGCGCTCTCGGACGCCTTCCACGGCGAGACCCTGGGCGTGACGGCGCTGGGCGGGGTCGAGGTATTCCGAGCGCCGTTCGATCCGGTTCTGCTGGAGTGCTCGCACCTGCCCTCGCCGGGCGACCCCGAGGTGGGCCTGGAGCGGGCGCTGGATGCCTTGGAGACGACCGTCCGCGAAGGGGCGGACACGCTTGCAGCCGTGGTGCTCGAGCCCATGGTTCAGGGCGCCGCGGGCATGCGCATCTACGACGCTGGCTACCTGCGCCGGGCGCGGGAGCTGTGCGATCGTCACGACGTCTTCCTCGTGGCCGACGAGGTCTTCGCCGGCTACGGGCGCACCGGCACGCGCTGGGCCTGCGATCACGCGGGCGTCGCGCCCGACGTGCTGTGCACGGCCAAGGGATTTACCGGCGGCATGCTGCCCATGGCCGCCACCGTGGCCACCGAGCGCATCTTTCAGGGCTTCCTGGGAGACGCCGAGCGCGCCTTCTACTACGGGCACACCTTCTGCGGAAACCCGCTGGGAGCGGCCGTGGCCCGCGAGGTGCTGCGCGTCTACGACGAGGAGCGCATCCTCGAGCGGGCGAAGCCGAAGGCCGCGCGCATCGCCGAGGCATTCGCGGCCATGGGCACGCTACCCGGTGTGGTGCGCACGCGCGCGCTGGGAATGATCGGCGCCTTGGACCTGGAAGGCGGCGCCGGCTACCTGGCCGACGCGGGCTGGAAGGTGTTCGCGGAAGCGCGGGAGCGCGGCGCCTATCTGCGGCCGCTGGGCAACGTGGTCTACGTGACGCCGTCCCTCAACATTCCCGACGAGGACCTCGACGCGCTGCTGGCCATCGCTCGCGAGAGCGTGGAAGTGGTGGTCCGCAGGGGCACCTAGCCGGGCTAGCGGCGCTGGCCCAGGGTGGCGCGCGTGGTCACGCGCCGGCCGTCGCGCAGCACGACGATCTCCACCTCGGACCCCGGGCGCGTTCGGAAGAGCACCGCTGCGTACTCCTCCAGGTTGGCTACTTCGGACCCGGCGAGTGATACCACCACGTCGTCCGCCTGCAGGCCGGCGCGCTCGGCGGGGCTGCCCTCGCGCACGCCCTGTAGCCGCACGCCGGCCACGGGCGAGCCGCCGAAGGCCGGGATCGTGCCCAGATAGGCGCCGTAGCCGCGTTCGCTGGAGGTGGATCGGGACGCCGCCAACTTGCGTGCCGGCGGGCGCACGCGCGCGTCCCCGACGCTGGACGCCACCCGGTGAACCAACGCAGCGACGCGCGCGATGCCCTCGGCATCGACCTGATCCGCGTCGTCGTCCGGCGTGTGGTAGCCGCTGTGGACTCCGGTGTGAAAGAGCAGCGACGGAACCCCGCGCACGGCGAACGACGTGTGGTCCGACGGGCCGATGCTGTCGCGCACGAGGTTGAGCTTCAGGTCCAGAGGCTCCGCCGCACGGCGCAGCAGGCCGCCCCAGACGGGGGAGCTCTCGACGCCGAAGACCGTGACGCGGTCGTCCCGCAGCCGGCCCACCATGTCCATGTTGAACATGGCCACGGTGTCGCCCAGTGGGACCGTCGGATCCGCGGTGTAGTGGTCCGAGCCCACCAGGCCCACCTCTTCGGCGGTGAAAGCCACGAAGACGATGCTGCGCCGCAGACGCGGGCCCTGGGCGAAGCTGCGCGCCAGGGCGATCAGTGCGGCGGTTCCCGAGGCGTTGTCGTCGGCGCCGTTGTGGACCTCGCCTCGGCGGCCGGGCGCCAGGGTGTCCAGGGCGCCCAGGCCCAGGTGGTCGAAGTGCGCTCCGATTACAATCGCCTGGTTGGAGTGAGTGCCGCGCAGCACTCCGACCACGTTGGCGACCTCGCCCTGCTCCCGCTGCACCCGCACCCGAAGCAGCGCGCGAGCGCCGATGGGCTGGGAAGCCGGCGCGCTGCTCTCGTCGATGCGCGCCTGGAGCGCCGCCAGCTCCAGCCCGTGGGCGTTCAGGATCCGCTCCGCCGCCAGGCGCGAGAGCCCGAGCCCCGCAACCTTGCCCGCGGCGGTGGTGGGGTTGGCCTGCTCGGTCCCGGCACGGCCCGCCAGGGATTCCCCCTTGCTCTCAGAGGGCACCAGCAGGAGAGCCGCCGCACCGTGACGCCCCGCGTTCACCAGCTTGTAGGCGCGGCCCAGACGCGCGGCGCCGTGGTGGCCCTGGGCGAGGGCATCGATGTCGGGGCCATGGTCCAGGACCAGGGCGATCTTGCCGCTGACATCGAGCCCTGCGTAGTCGTCGTAGCCCGCTTCTGAGTCGCTGATGCCGTACCCGGCAAAGACCAGCTGCGCCTCCAGCTCCGCGTCCGCGCTGCCCGCGAACGCCTCGAAATCGGGCCCTCGCTCCAGCGGCACGCCCTCGATGCGGAGCCGAGCCTCCGCCACGGCGATGGCCACGGGCATTTCGAAGCGCTGCAGGAAGTCGCCCCCGGGTGTCGGCGGCTCCAACCCCGCGTCGGAAAAGGCCCGCGCCACGTGCTCCGCGGCAGCGCGCAGCCCGGCCGTTCCCAGACCGCGGCCCTCCCGGGCGTCGTCGGCCAGCCACGCCACGTCGTCGGCCAGCGGCGCCGGGTCGAACTCCGGCGCGGGCGCCAGCGGCCAGCTCCAGGGGAGCCGGGCGCAGCCGAGCACCAGCGAGACGAGGACCAGCGCGCAGAGCCGGAGGGCGCGGGACTTCATGGCGGGGAATCTAGCCGGTATCCTGTGTGCGTGACCGCACACGCGGACGTGCTCATCGTCGGCGGAGGGGTCGTGGGCGCGAGCCTGGCCTGGGCCCTGGCTCGCCGCGGCGTTTCGGGTGTGGTGGTGGTGGACCTGGACCTGGCCGGCGTCTACGCCTCCTCGGAGCTCAACGCGGGCGGTGCGCGCGCCACCTGGTGGCAGCCGGTCAACATCGAGACCTGTCGCCAGACCCTGGACTTCTTCCGCAGCCACGCCGACGCCTTCTCCTTCTCCGAGCGCGGCTACCTGTGGCTCTACGACGATGAGGCCTTGTGGCGTCGGGCCCGTGAGAAGCGAGCGCTCCAGAACGCGGCCGGCCTGGACGTGGAGGTGCTGGGAGTCGCAGACGTGGCGGAGCGTTTCCCCGTGCTGGACCGCAACCTGGACGAGCTGGTCGGCGCCACCTTCTCGCCGCGCGACGGACTCGTCAATCCCAACGCGGTGCGCGCCTGGTATCGGGCCGAGGCCGAGCGCTGCGGAGTCCGCTTCCTCAACCGTCACTACGTGGCCGGCGTGACCACCGCCGTGGCGTCCGGCTCGTCCGGCCCGCTGCGGCGGGTGGAGAGCGTCGACGTGGCCGAGGTGCAGCGCGGCCAGCCCACCGACGACGACGGTACGGTGCGCGACATCCTGACCCGCCACCGCGTTCCGCAGGACGTGCTGGTGGCCGAGTCGCGCGTCGCCTGCGACGTGATCGTCAACTGCCTGGGCGCGTGGTCACCGATCTTCTCGGCCAAGATCGGCGTACGCGATGTCACCGAGCCGGTGCGTCGTCAGATCGCGCTGGTCGACGTACACGCGGGCGACGTGGCGGCCGGCGTCGATCTGGCCGGACTGGGCATGATCGTCGATCCGAGCGGCTTGTACCTGCACCC
>CAMYOO010000224.1 GCA_947260035.1 uncultured delta proteobacterium | reverse complement strand
TCCTACCTGCACTCGTTCCTCAAGGAGCAGCCGGACCTGAACTGGCGCAACCCCGAAGTGGTCGAGGCCATGCACGACGTGCTGCGCTTCTGGCTGGACCGCGGCGTGGGCGGGTTCCGCATCGACGTGATCCACAAGATCGCCAAGGATCCCGAGCTGCGAGACAACCCGCTCAACGAGTCGGGCCACCCGGGCTACCTGGGCCAGCAGCACATCCGCGACGAGAACCACCCCGACACACCCGAGTACCTGCGCGGGATCCGCCGGGTGCTGAACGAGTACGACGCGCGCATGACCGTGGGCGAGGTCTTCATCGTCGACCCCAAGGTCGCGGCCTCGTACTACGTGAACGGCGAAGGGCTGCACCTGGCCTTCAACTTCGCGTTCCTGCGTGCGATCTGGTCCGCCGACACCTTCCGCCAGGAGACCGAAGCATTCGAGGCGGCGCTGCCCGACGGCTGCTGGCCCGACCTGGTGCTCTCGAATCACGATGTGCCCCGCCACGCCAGCCGCTACGACGACCCGGTGCTGGGCGAAGCCCGGGCGCGAGTGGCGGCGACCATGCTCCTGACCCTGCGCGGAACGCCCTTCCTCTACTACGGCGAAGAGATCGGCATGCGCAACGTGGCCATTCCCGACGACCAGATCCTCGACCCGGTCGGGATCCACATCCACCCGGCGGTGGGACGCGACGGCGAGCGCACACCCATGCAGTGGTCGGCGGGCAACGGAGCGGGATTCAGCGATGCAGCGCCCTGGCTCCCCATCGGACCCGACGCCGACGAGCGCAACGTAGAAGCGCAGCGCAACGATCCCGGCTCGCTGCTGTGCCTGTACCGCGACCTGCTGGCCTTGCGGCGCGCGACGCCGGCGCTGCAGCGGGGCGACTACCGCAGCCTGGACGCGCCCGAGGACGTGTTCGCCTTCGAGCGCAGGGCCGATGCTTCACGGGTGCTGGTGGCCCTGAACTTCTCCGGCGGCGAACGGCGCGTGAAGCTGGGAGCCGGTGCCGTGCGCGGCGGCCTGCGCACGGCACACGGAACGCCCCTGCCCGAGCGAGCCGAAGAGATCCACCTGGCCCCCAGCGAAGCGGCGGTGCTGGTGGTGGACGCGCTGGACTAGGAGCCTGCGAACCGCGGCATCAGGTGCACGTCTTCGGGCCGGATCGACAGCCGGACCGGGTCGCCGCGCTTCAACGTGTGCCCCAGGCCCCTACCGGCGACCAGGTGCGTGCGAAGCTCCACGCCGTCCCAGTCGAGCAGCGCGTTGGCCATCACACCGTCGGAGAGGATCCGCGTGACCACGGCGCGCCCGAGCCGCGTCTCGTCGTCGCCGTGGGCGGCCTGGAGCTTCACGTTCTCCGGGCGCACGCCGACCCAGACGGGGGCCTCCGGTGCGGCCCGCGCCGTGCAGGCGATCTCGGGTCCGCCCTCCAGCCGCACGCGCGTCAGGCCGCCCGCACCGCCGCGGTAGACCACGCCGGGCAGCAGGTTCGTCATGCCCACCACCGCGGCGACCGCCGGGTCCGCGGGCTCGCGCAGGACCTCGTCGCGACTGCCGAGCTGGGCCATCCCGCCCCCCAGCAGCACCGCGATGCGGTCGGCCAGCAACAGGGCCTGGCGCAGGTCGTGGGTCACCATGGCCACGGCCACGCCCTGCTCGTCCACCACGCGCCGCAGGTCCAGCGAGAGCGACTCGCGGCCTGCGGCGTCCAGATCGTCGAACGGCTCGTCCAGCAACAGCACGTCCGGCCGCGTGACGAAGGCGCGCGCCAGGGCCAGCCGGCGCAGCTCGCCTCCCGACAGGGTCGACGCGTTGCGCCGCGCCAGGTGATCGATGCCGAAGGCCTCGAGCGACGCCTGCGCGCGCTGGCTGCGCTGAGAACCCGAGAGTCCGCGCGCCCAGAGCGGCAGCTCCACGTTGTAGGCCACGCTGCCGCGGAACACGAGCGGCCGCTGGAACACCAGCGCCACATCCCGGTCGACGCCGCGCACCACCTGCCCCGCGCCTGGCTCCAGGAGCCCGGCCATGGCGCGCAGCAGCGTGGTCTTGCCGGCGCCGTTGGGACCCAGCACGGCCAGCGCCTGCTGGGCGTGCAGCTCCAGGGAAGGAACCGCCAGGCGGAAGGCGTCGGGGCCCGCGCCGTAAGCCAGCTCCAGATCGCGGACCGCCAGAAGCGGCGCGCCCTCGCTCATGCGCGCCTCGTCTGCTGGATGGCCGTCAGGCTTCCCGCCAGCACGAAGGTGAGGCCCATCAGGATGGCCGCCAGGGCGATCGCGTCCTCGTAACGTCCCATCTGCACGTACATCATGACACCGGTGGTCAACACGCGGGTCTGTCCCTCGATGTTGCCGCCCACCATCCACACGGCGCCCACCTCGGAGAGGATTCCGCCCAGCGCCACGATCACCGCGGCCAGAAGCCCCATACGGATCTCGCGAAGCAGCACCCAGAGAGCTCGAGAGCCACGCAGCCCCAGGGCGCGCACCTGCAGGTGAAAGTCGGCGGGGAGCGCACCCACCGCGGCCAGGGTGATGCCCACGATCAGCGGCAACGCGATCACCACCTGGGCGACGACCATGGCCTCGGGCGTGAAGATCAGCCGCCAGGGTCCCAGCGGACCGCTGCGGGCCAGGAGCAAGAACACCCCCAGGCCCACCACCACCGGGGGCAGGCCCATCCCGGTATTGGCGATGGCCACCAACAGGCTGCGACCCGGGAAGCGCCGGCGGCCCAGCCAGATGCCGAGCGGCAGTCCCAGCACCAGGGCGATGATCAGCGCGCAGCCGCACACCGCGAGCGTGCGCAGCGCTACCTCGAAGACGGCGATCCAGGAGAAGCCGGTCAACCCGAGCTTCCGTCGAGCAGCAGCGGCACGAAGAGCGGGTCGGGGTCGCGGCCGAACTCGCCGATCCAGTGCTGGGTCCCGGGCGCGGTCAGGAAGTCAGCCAGCCGCTTGGCGCCTTCGACGTTGAGGTCGCGCCCCTCCGGGTTGGGCCGCAGGACCGAGTAGACATTGCGCAGCTCCGGGTCGTCCGGATTCGAGAACGCCACCAGCTCGATGCGCTTGCGGAAGGCGCGGAAGGTGCCGACGTCCGCAAGGATGTAGGCGCGCCGCTCGCCGGCTACCTGGAGGGAGGCGCCCATGCCTGCGTTGGTGCGGATCACGTTGCTCCAGATGGCGGCGGGATCGAGGCCCGCTGCCGTCAGCACCGCCTGCTCCCGGCGATGGGTGCCCGAGTCATCGGCGCGGCTCACGAAGAGCGCGTCGGCGGCGGCCAGACGGCGCATGGCATCACGTGCATCCGAGGCCTGGCCCACGCCGGCCGGATCCTCCGCCGGACCCGCAAGTACGAAGTGATTGCGCATGAAGGGGCGGCGGTCGACGAGCTCTCCCGCCTCGACCAGCTCCAGCTCCCCGGCCGGGGCGTGCGTCACCAGGACATCCACGTCAGCGTCGGCTCCCATGCGCAGCGCGGCGCCGCTGCCCACCGCCAGCAGCCTGACCTCGATCTCCGTCTCGGCGCTGAAGCGGGGCAGAAGCTCGTCCATCAGACCCGAGTCGCGCACCGATGTGGTGGTCGCCATGTCGAGCACGCTCCCGGCATCGCCCGAGCCGCAGCCCGCCAGGAGGAGCGCCAGAACCGCAGACGCAACCCGCTTCATCGCCCCTCCTCGGCATCGAACCCCAACCGCCGCAGCTCCGCGCGCAAGGCGCTGCCGTCCTCGAGCAGGCGCCGCAGGGCACGCACGGCGGGCCGTTCCCAGCGGTCCTCGGGAACCGCGAAGTCGTAGCACTCCGGACGCAGGGCCTGAAATCGCAGCCGCGCCTGCGCCGCCACCGGCTCGATGGTGACGCCCCAGTCGGCGCGCCCCTGGCTCAACGCGGCGGCCACCGCGTTGTGAGAGCGCGGCTCGTAGGCATGACCGGGCGGGCGGCGTTCGCCCAGCAGCCGGTCGATCAACACGCGCGTCCCGGCGCCGCGATTTCGGTTCACCATGCGAACTTCGGGATCCGCCAGCAGCGCCTCTACATCGCGCGTCTCGCGCATGCTGGTGACGACCCCCTGCATGCGCGTATAGCCGCGCAGCAAGCGCACTCCATCGGGCAACAGGGGCCGGTTGTACTCGCCGCTTTCCGTGTCGAGCAGGTGGATGGGCGCCACGTCGCACTCGCCGCGGCCCGCCGCCGCCAGGCCGCCCTGGCTACCCACCGAGACGATCTTCACCGAGAAGCCCTCGGCCAGCAGGGCGGCCGCCACCGCGTCGAGACCGATGCAGTGGCTTCCAATCACGACGAGATCCGCGGGTTCCAGCTCGCGGCCGATCAGCGTGACGGATACCTCGGCGTCGACATCCACGATCTCGGTGTTGCGGTCGATACGGACGAAGCCGTCGGCGCGGCTGAATGCCGTGACACTGCCGCTACCCTTGCCCATGGGATACGCGGCCAACTCGCCGTTTGCGCGCTCCACCAGCCCCACCAGCAGATACTCGTGCCGACCCCGCTCGGATGCGATCTGGACGGCCATCCGGGCGGGGACGGTCTCGGCGCGGTCGGCGCGCAGGCCCTGGAGCCGACGCACCACGGGTGCGACGAACTCGTGAAAGGTGAACACCGCGGAGGTTGGGAAGCCCGGCAGGATCACCACCGGCCGGCCGCCGTCCGACGCCAGGCAGATCGGCTTTCCGGGCTTGAGCGCAACCCCGTGCACCAGGATTCCCGGGTCCAGCTGCCCCACCACCTCGGCATTCAGGTCGCCCTCGCCCTTGGATGTGCCGCCGGAGAGCAGGATCACGTCGGAATCGCGCCGGGCGCGCTCCAGGCCGGCGTCCACCGACGTCTCTTCGTCGCGGAAGGTGCCCACGAACCAGGGCTCTCCACCGAGTTCGCGCACGGCATCGCAAAGGATGCGCGCGTTGCTGTCGAAGACCAGGCCGGGACGCATGGGCGCCCCCGGCTCTACGATCTCGTTCCCCGTCGAAAGAACGGCGACCCGGGGCCGGCGCACCACGCGCACGTGCTCGCGCCCGATGGCGGCCAGCATGCCGGTCTCCCGTGAGGTGAGCCGCGTGCCCCGGAAGAGCACCGTCTCGCCGCGACCGATGTCGGTTCCCGCAAAGGACACGGCGCCGCCCGGAACCACGGCGCGGGTGATCACAACCACCCGCCCCTCGTCCTCCAGCTCGGTGTACTCCACGGGGACCACAGCGTCGGCGCCCCGGGGCAGCATGCCGCCGGTGGCGATGGTCGAGGCGGTCCCGGGCTTCACCTCTTCGCTGGGCGCCATGCCGGTGGCGATCACCTCGTGGTTGTGGCGCAGCCGGACCGGCGCCTCCTCCATGGCGCCGAAAGTGGATTCGGCCTGCACGGCGAAGCCGTCCATGTTGGAACGGTCGAAGGAGGGAACATCCACGTCGGCGCGCACATCCTCGGCAAGGATCCGACCCAGGGCCGTGCCCAGGTGAACCACCTCGGCGGGCAGGACGCCCAGATCCAGGGCGACCTCCACCGTGGCGCCGTCGGGCATGCCCTCGCGCTCTCGGGGTACGATCACGAAGCCGTCGGCGCGGACCGTCGACGAAAGGATCGAGGCGCCGGATGTGGCCAGCGGCTCGACCCGGCCCTTCTCGATCGCCACGCGCACGTAGTCCACGCGCCCCACCATGGAGGCGATCTTGCGCGCCAGGGGAAGCTGCACACGGCGGTGGGGCCAACCGCGTGAGCGGCCGCCCAGGGCGCGGATCGCCGGCCCGGCGAAGAAGTCGTAGGCGCACAGACAGGAGACCGGGTTGCCCGGCAACAGGAACACGAAGCGTCGGCCGATGCGCCCCACCCCCGCCGGCGACGACGGGCGCATGGCGATGCCGTGAAAGTCCAGGGTGCCCAGCTCGTCCAACAAGCGCGGCGCGTGATCCTCCTGCCCCACGGAGCTGCCCCCGGAGACCAGCACCACGTCGGCATCGTCGCGGGCCAGCTCCGCGCGAATCCGCTCCGCGTCGTCGGGCAGGATCTCGTGTGGCAGGAGCTCGGCAGCGTCCCGCGCCAGCAGGGCCGCCAGCATGGGGGAGTTGCTGTCCACGATGCGGGCGCCCTCGGGCCGGCTACCCGGCGGCAGCAGCTCGTCGCCGGTGATCACCAGGCGCACCCGCGGACGCCGCACGCAGTTCGCTTCGGCGACACCGATGCTGGCCAGCAGGCCCACGTCCTGGGCGCGCAGACACCGGCCGGCGCGCAGCACCACGCTCCCGGAGGCGATGTCTTCGCCGACCGCGCCCACGTGCTTGCGCGGCGCCACGGCATCGCGAACCTCCACCTGCTCGCCCACTTCGCGGCACACCTCGGCCATCGCCACCGCGTCGGCGCCCGTGGGAAGCGGCGCACCGGTCATGATGCGCACCGCCTGACCGGTTCCGACGCTGCCCGGGAAAGGGCGCCCCGGCAACGCCAGGCCAACCAGCTCGAGCACCACCGGGTCATACTCGCCGGCGCCGAAGGTGTCCTCGCCCCGAACCGCGTAGCCGTCCATGGCCGAGCGAGCGAAGGGCGGCACGTCCACCCGTGCCCGCACTTCCGTGGCCAGCACGCGGCCGGCGCAGTGCGCCAGCTCGACGGCCTCGGCGGGCAGCGCCGTCACGGCGTCGGCGAGGAAGCGCTCCACCTCCTCCACGTCCGCCCGCTGGGCGAAGCCCTTCATCCGAACGTCGCGCATGCTCCCAGGATACCGCGCCCCGGCCCCCGCTGTTCCCGCCGGGGAAGAGCCCTCCCGGAGATCCGATCGGTCCCGGAGCTTCGGTCGGAGGCAGGACCGTAGCCCTGCCTTGGCCGTCGAGGCGCCAAAGCCTGCGGCCCGCAAGCGTGGCCCGCGATTCACGGCCATGCACGGGAGCCAGCTGCCGCGCGCGCAGCGAGCCGAAGGCGAGCGTAGGGCCTCGGCCGGCTAAGGACGGGCCGCGGAGGCTTACCCTGTCGCCTTGGTGTCCCAGAAGGTGTCGCTGGGCTCGAAGCGCTGGTCCTTCGCCTGGGCGATCACCTCGGCCGGGACGTCGAACTTGAGCACGTGGTCCGGCCCGACACCCTCTTCGCGGATGCACTGGGGCAGGTCGTCGTCGGCGGCCGTGAAGCCCGCGCCCTTGTTGAACTTCCACTCGTCCTGCAGGCACTGCCAGCCGATGTCGGCGACCTGCTCCTTGGTCACCTCTTCGCCGTAGAGCCCCGAGATGAAGTCGGCGATCTCCGGCAGCGTGGGCTGGAGGAACTGGCAGAAGCCCGAGGAATCGCAGGCCGCGTTGATCAGCTGCGCTTCCTGGGAGGCCTGGGCGAACTGCTCCGGCGGCAGGCCCGGGTTCACGATCAGGCCGGCGGTGTGGTCGCCGCCCATGGGGCTGGTGCAGTAGGT
>CAMYOO010000223.1 GCA_947260035.1 uncultured delta proteobacterium | reverse complement strand
GCGGGCCAGGTGGGCGGCGTAGATGCCCTGGCCGCCGCAGTACATGTTCCCGCGATAGGTGAGGAGCGCGATGCGCACGGCTAGGAGCCTGACCCAAGATGGAGTGCGCCGGCCCGAGCGTCGAGACGCCGCGCTGGCAAGGCGCGCGACTGAGCCATAGCCGTTGCTACGGCGCAAGGAGCGCAACGCAGCCAGCGCGGATGGATCGGCGTCCGGACGGTGTGCTCCATCTTGGGTCAGGCTCCTAGGTAGCACGACCGGCGTGGGCGGCCGACACGCCGACGCCCAGGGTCAGCACCAGCGCGGCCGCCAGCGCGGAGTGCAGGCCGGTGATCTCGACGGGCAGGGCCAGCAGCACGTTGGCGATGCCCACGACGACCTGGGCCAGGGCGATCGCCAGGGCCACGCGAGCCGCACCCGCTACGCCCGGTTGGCCGCGCGAGGCCAGCACCGCGCCCAGCAGGGCGGCGAGCACCAGGTAGCCGTTGGTGCGATGCAGCAGGTGCAACGCCACGTTGCCCCCGATGGCGGGGAACCACTCGCCGTTCAGGCACGCCGGCCACTCGGGGCACGCCATGCCGGCAAAGGACGACGACACCAGGCCGCCCAGGACGATCTGGAGCGCCAGCAGCAGGGTGGCGATCCACAGCCAGGATCGCGCGGCGGGCGAAACGGGTAGGGCGGGCGGGTCGCCGCGGGCGATCCGGCGCAGGCGCAGCGTTACCAGCAGCAGCGCCAGGGCGAAGAGGTTGGCGGTGACCAGGTGTGCCGTCACCGTCCACACAGCCAGCAGCTGCCACACCGTGAGCGCCCCCAGCAGCACCTGGATCGCCAGGAAGATCGCGGCCGTCAGCAGCAGGCCGCGCACCCGCTTGAAGAGCTCCGAGCGCCGTGCCGTCAACGCCCCCAGCACCAGGAAGACGATGCCCAGGCTTCCGGCGACCAGGCGGTGGCTCCACTCGAAGGCGACCTTCACGTCCATGGCGGGCACGAACTCGCCGAAGCAGAGCGGCCAGTCTGGGCAGGCCAGGCCTGCCCCGTGGGCCCGCACCAGGGCCCCCAGGACCATCAGGCCCACTACGGCGGCCACCAGGACGGCAAAGGCAGCCGCCAGGCGTCCCGCGGCAGGGGCGGGGGATTCGGAGTGGGCGGCGGCGTTCATGGACGGGGGCCGGTGGGATCCTTACGTTACGGCCCCCACAGTAGCCATGGATGCCAACCCCTCAAGCGTTCCCGCCATCGAGGTCACGGGACTGGTCAAGCGTTACGGCGATCGCGCCGCGCTGGACGGTCTGGACCTGTGCGTGGAGCAGGGCGCCTTCTTCGGGCTGCTGGGACCCAACGGAGCCGGCAAGACCACCACCGTCTCCATCCTCGCGACCCTGGCGCTGCCTACGGAAGGCCGTGTTCGCGTGCTGGGGGCGGACCCTGCGCGCGAGCGGGCCGCCGTGCGTCGCTGCCTGGGCGTGGTGTTCCAGGAGCCGAGCCTGGATCGCGAGCTGACCGCCCGCGAGCACCTGGACCTGCAGGCGCGCTTCTACCGCCTCTCGGATCGGCGGCGCCGCGTGGGCGAGGCCTTGGAGCGAGTGAGCCTGACCGAGGATGCCGACCGGCCGGTGAGCGGCTTTTCCGGCGGCATGAAGCGTCGCCTCGAGATCGCCCGCGGCGTGTTGCATCGGCCCCAGGTCCTCTTCCTGGACGAGCCGACCCTGGGCCTGGACGTGGCCTCGCGGGCGGCGGTGTGGACGCACCTGCGCTCGCTCCACGCCGGCGGAGAGACCACGATCTTTCTTACCACCCACTCCATGGAGGAAGCCGAGAGCCTGTGCGGGCGGGTGGCCATCGTGGACCGCGGACGCCGCGTGGTGGAGGGGACGCCCGAGGCGCTAGTGGCAGAGCTGGGTGGCGACGTGGTGGTGATCGCCTTCGAATCCGAGACCACGCCCGACGGCGCCATGGCCGCGCTTGAAGCCGTGGAAGGGGTCCGCGACGTGCGCCGCAACGGATCCGGCGGCGTTCGCATCACCGTGCGCGAGGGCTCGCGCCGGCTGGCGGCGCTGCTGGAGGCGGTGCGGCCCTGGGGCGTGAGCGACGTGGAGCTGCACCGGCCGGATCTCGAGCACGTGTTCCTGCACCACACGGGCCATCCCTTCGAGCCCGAGCGGCTGGGGGATCCATCGTGATGCACTTCGCGGGCGACGCCCTCGCGGTGCTGCAACGCGAGATGCTGCGCTACCGGCGCGACCGCGCGTACTGGGTCGGCCAGCTGGCGTTTCCGCTGGCCGCCGTGGCGTTCATCGGCTTCGGCCTCAACGACGTGGTGTCGCTCCCCACCGGCGCCGACTACGTGGGCCACCTGGCCTCCGGGATGCTGGCCCTGATCGTGGGCTCGGCCGGCGTCGGCGGCGGGATGACGCTGATCCAGGATCGCGAAAGCGGCTTCCTGCGAGCGCTGCTGGTGGCGCCCATCTCGCGCGGGGCCGTGGTGGCGGGCAAGATGCTCTCGCGGGTGATCGCGTCGCTGCTGTTGGTGGCCGCGCTGGTGACCTTGCTGGCGTGGTTCACGCCGCTGCGCGTGGCCCACGCGGGCGCCATCCTGCTGGCGGTGGTGGCCATCACCGTGAGCTTCGTGGCTCTCGGCATCACCCTGGGAACCGTGCTGCGCAGCGCCGAAAGTTATCGGCTGATCGCCGGCCTGGTGACGGTGCCGCTCTACCTGCTGTCCGGGATCTTCTACCCCGTCGCCACGCTGCCGCTGCCGACGCGGGTCCTGTCGTGGGCGAACCCGCTGACCTACGGCGTGGACCTGCTGCGCTACGGGCTGCTGGGGGTGAGCGAGATCCCTCCGGCCCTCTCGGCGTCGCTCCTGGCGCTGCTGACGGCGGCCTGCGCAGTGGCCGCCGTGGCGGTGTTCGAACGGGGCTCGCGGGGCTGACTTGCGGCCCCTCGGGGCCGGTTCCACACTGGGCTACAGCTGCGCAGTCTGAGCGACGATAGGAGCCAGCATGAACTCTCCCTCCACAAATAGTCTCGGGGACGACCCCCGCCAGATCCGAGAGCACCTGGTTCGCTCGCGCGAGCTGGCCAACACCCACGGACTGCCCTGTGCCGTCGTGGGCGTGGCCGGCGCCGCGGACGACCTGATGACCCCGGAGTTCCTCAACTACGTGGAAAGCGCGCTCCGTGTCGAGGACGCCATCTTCCGCATGACTCGCGAGCGCGCCGTGCTGTTCCTGGCCGACGCCGATCGCGATATGGCCCAGGCCATCGTGGAGCGCCTGCTGCAGGAGTTCGCGGCCGAGTTCCCCACGGTGGATTCTCCGCAGCCGTCTCTCGGCTACTTCGCGGTCCAGCCCGGCTGTGCCGAGCTGATGGCGAAGGAAGTGCTGCCGGCCGTCTTCCCGCCCGTGACCCGCGCCCGCCGCACGCACTGAGGCCCGGGCTCAGCGCAGCTCTGCCCCCAGCGCTTCTTCCAGCTCGGGGTGTGCGAAGCGGAAGCCCGCGGCCAGGGCCCGCTCGGGCAGCACGCGCTTGCTGCCCAGCAGCTCGTCGGCCAGCTCTCCCAGCGCCAGCCGGATGGCGAAGCCGGGTACCGGGACGAGCGCTGGGCGCCGCAGCACGCGCGACAACGCGCGGGTGAGTTCCTCGTTCCGAACGGGGGCGGGACCCACCGCGTTGAGCGGACCGCAGAGGGATTCCTCATCCAGTGCGAAGCGCAGCAGCGCCACCAGGTCGTCCAGCTGGATCCAGGGCACCCACTGCTGCCCGTCGCCGAGCCGGCCCCCCAGCCCCAGCGCGAAGGGCCGCCGCATGAGCGCCAGCGCGCCCCCCTCCCGGGCCAGGGCGATGCCGATGCGCACGTTCACCACCCGCACGCCGGCCTCCGCGGCGGGGCGGGTGGCGGCCTCCCACTCCTCGCACAGCTCCGCCAGGAAGCCGCGCCCGGGCCCGGCCTGCTCGGAGAGCGATTCGTCGCCGCGCGAGCCGTAGAAGCCCACGGCCGAGGCACACAGCCATACGGCGGGGCGCTCGTTCGCGGGCAGGGCTGCCAGGGTCGCGGCCAGGGCGCGGGTCGAGTCCACCCGGCTGTCGCGCACGCGGCGCCGGCGCGCGGCATTGAAGGGACCGCCGAACAGCGGCTCGCCGGCCAGGTGGACCAGCGCGTCGCAGCGGCTCAGTACGTCGGCGGGCAGGCGTACGCCGTCCCACGCCACAGCTTCGACGCCCGGCTCGAAGCGCGCACGCTCGGGGCTGCGCGTGGCGGCGAGCACGCGGCGACCGTCTTGCAGCAGGGACGGGACCAGGCGACCCCCTACCAAGCCGGTCGCTCCGGTCACCAGAACGCTGGCGGGGGGCGTCATGGGCGCTGTTCCTTCAGCGAGAGATCATAGCTCCCAGGCTCGTTCGACCAGCGAGCCAAGGTAGCGCGCGGCGAAGCCTGGACGGCCGTCTCCCACGGCGTGCCCGTCCAGCCGCAGCACGGGGCGCGCGCCGCGCACGGCGTTCAGCGCCACGATCTCGCGCGCGTTCGTGAGCGCCGCGCGCTCCAGGTCCGCCTCCTGGATCCCGGCGTCCGAGTCCAGCACGACGGCCCGCGCCAGGCCGGCGACGCCGCCGCGGCCCAGCGGGGGCGTCAGCGCCCGTCCATCGGCGAGCACCACCACCGGGCTGCTGCGGGCGCCTTCGACGAGCAGGCCGCCGGCGTCGAAGAGCAGCGCCTCGTCCACCTGGGCGCGCTGCGCCTCCGCCCGCCCGTCGGCGGCGGCCGGATGGTCGCTGCGTTTGATTCCCGGAGGCCCGTCGGGTCCCGGGTGCGTGACGCGACTGCAGAGCGCCGCCCAGGTTGCGGGGTTCGCGCCCAGGTCGCGACTCGAGCCCACCAGGCGCAGGCGTCCCGCGGCGTCGCTGCGCGCCTCCAGGCGCACGATGCCGTCGCCGTCGCCGAAGGCCTCTCGCGCCAGGCGGGTCAGCACCTCATCGATTTCGGCGGGCTCGGGCTCGCCCAGGCCCAGGGCGCGCGCGTCGCGCGCCAGGCGCGCCGCGTGCGCTGCCGCCAGGGCCACCCGCCCGCGGCGCACGCGCGCCGTGGTGTAGCAGCCCGGCCCCGGCACGTTGCCGCGCTAGCGCTGATCCACGGGGACGTAGGCGCGAACCGTCTCGCCCGTGTAGATCTGCCGCGGACGGCTGATCTTGAAGTCGTCGTCTCCGTGCATCTCGACCCACTGGGCGATCCAGCCGGGCAGCCGGCCCAGGGAGAAGAGCGCCGTGAACATGTTGGCCGGCGTTCCGATCGCGTTGTAGATCACGCCCGAGTAGAAGTCGACGTTGGGGTAGAGCTTGCGATCGACGAAGTAGTCGTCCTTGAGCGCGATCTCCTCCAGGTCCTTGGCGATCTCCAGCAGCTTGCTGTGAATGCCCATCTTGGCCAGCACGTCGTCGCAGGCCTTCCGGATGATCGTGGCCCGCGGGTCGTGGTTCTTGTAGACCCGGTGGCCGAAGCCCATCAGCCGCGAGGTGTCGTCCTGGCTCTTGGCGCGTTCGACGAACTGGCGCGCGGACATGCCCTCGTCGCGGATCGCGGCCAGCATCTCGATCACCTCCTGGTTGGCGCCGCCGTGGAGCGGGCCCCAGAGGGCGTTGATGCCGGCCGAGATGACGGCGAACAGGTTCGGCATGGACGAGCCCACCAGACGCACCGCGCTGGTGGAGCAGTTCTGCTCGTGGTCGGCGTGCAGGATCAGCAGCAGGTCGATGGCCTTCTCCACCACGGGATCCGGCTCGTAGTCCTCGCAGGGGTTGGAGAACATCAGGTGCAG
>CAMYOO010000222.1 GCA_947260035.1 uncultured delta proteobacterium | reverse complement strand
ATCGTGCTGCTCCTGGTGGGGCGCATGGTGGCGGGTGCGCTGCGCAAGGGCGTGCGCAGCGCCATGACGCGCCGGAAGGTGGACGAGACCCTGATCCCCTTCGCCTCGGGGATTGTCTACTACCTGGCTCTCGCGGTGGTGCTCATCGCGGTCCTGGGCCTCTTTGGGATCGAGACGACCTCGCTGATCGCCGTGCTCGGCGCCGCCGGCCTGGCCGTCGGCCTGGCGCTCCAGGGGACCCTCTCCAACTTCGCGGCGGGCGTGATGATCCTGGTCTTCCGCCCCTTCAAGCTCGGCGACTTCGTCGAAACGGGCGGCAGCACGGGCTCCGTCAAGGAGATCGGGATCTTCACCACCACCTTGGCTACGCCCGACAACAAGAAGGTCATCGTGCCCAACGCGGCCGCCTTCGGCGGGACGATCACCAACTACTCGGCCTACGGCACGCGCCGCAACGACATGGTGATCGGCATCTCCTACGACGACGACATCGGCCGCGCCGTCGAGATCATCCGCGGGATCCTCGCCTCGGACGAACGCGTGCTGAAGAACCCCGAGTCGGTGGTGGCCGTGGGCGGGCTGGGCGACTCGTCGGTGGACCTGATCGTACGGCCCTGGTGCGACGCCTCCGACTACTGGGGCGTGCGCTCCGACGTGACGCGCCGCATGAAGGAGGAGCTGGAGGCCGCCGGCTGCTCCATCCCGTACCCCCAGCGCGACGTCCACGTGCTCCCGCCGCCGGTGTAGTTCGGGCCGCGCGAGAGGGTCGATGCCAGCACCGCCGATGCCGCCGCCTCCAGGTTTTGCCCCAGGCGGGGGCTGAGAAATCCCGTTGTAGAATCGCCTGCTATGCCGGGTGTTGCCTCTAGGCCCTAGCAGAGCCCTGCTTTGGGCTTAGAATGGCCTGTCATGCCCAATTCCAGCTCGCCGCGCTCCGGTTCCCGTCGCTATTCCCGCCCCGTCGCCCTCGCCCTGATGGCGCTGCTGGTCTCGGCCTGCGGGCCCGCGCCCGACGGCTTCGCCGGCCTCTTGTGGACCCGGCTGCGCCAGTTCGACTGGCTGACGTTCGCCACCGAGACGCCGGTTTCGCCGGGCTCGGTGGGCAACGTGATCGCGCATCTCGAGCGGGACGCGCGCGACCCGAGCTTCTCGGTGCCTGCGGGCGCGATCCCCGACGATGCCTGGGACGGGATCATCGACAAGATGTGGCAGCTCAAGGACACCAGCGACTTCGACGCGCTGCGCTTCGTCGATCTGCTGTACGGCTACCGCGGGCATCCGGCGGCCAGCGAGGCGCTCTGGCAGAAGGCCGAGCAGGCGCTCTTCGACTTCAAGTACTGGTACACGGACCCCACGCCGGCGCGCGACGTTGGCGGCGAGCCGGTCGTCGACAACATGTGGTACTGGACCGAAAACCACATCCTGATCTTCAAGACCTGCGAGTACCTGACCGGTCAGCTCTACCCGGACCAGGTCTTTACGGTCACGGGCCTCACTGGCGAGCAGCACCGGCAGAGGGCCGAGCCCTTCATTCTGGACTGGCTCGAAGAGCGCGCCCGCTTCGGGTTCACTGAGTGGCACTCGAACGTCTACTACAACCTGGACCTGCGTCCGCTGCTGATCCTGGTCGAGTGGGCCGACGACGAGATCATCGCGAAGCGCGCCGCCATGGTGCTGGACCTGGTGTTGCTGGATATGGCGCTGCACACCCACCGCGGCACCTTCGGCGCCACCCACGGCCGCTCCTACATCAAGGACAAGCCTTCGGCGTCGAAGGAGGACACCTTCGCGACGGCGAAGATGCTCTTCGACGACACGGCCCTGCCGTATCAGAGCCGCGGCCAAGCCACCGCCGCCGTCTTCGCGCACGCGAAGCGCTACCGGATCCCCGAGGCGATCAAGCGCATCGCGACGTGGGACGAGCCGATGGTGGATCGCGAGCGCATGAACCTGCCTCTCGATGAGGTTCCGCCGGCGGATCCCGCGAGCGCGCCGCTTCCCGAGGCGCCCTTCGGCTGGGACTACCGGGACGAGACCTACCTGCCGTTCTGGTGGTCGATGGGTGCGCAGTCCGTCTGGCAGATGTTGCCGCTGACCCTGGACGTAGGAAACGAGTACAACCTCTGGGACGCCCAGTTTGCCGACTTCAAGGAGCTTCGCGACCTCATCTGGCAGGACGGCGATCCGGAGGGCTCCTATATCCGGGCCCAGCAATTGGCCGGGGCCCTGTGGCCGTTGATGAACCAAGCCCTGCTCAAGGAGGTGAACACCTACACCTACCGGACGCGGGACTACATGCTGTCGACCGCGCAGGACTACCGGAAGGGCGTGCGTGGCTCCCAAACGCACACGTGGCAGGCCACCCTCTCCGAGAACGCGATGGTGTTCACCACCCACCCGGGCTACCTGCCCGTCGACCCCGGTCAGCCGGTTCCGCCCGACTGGAACTGGCAGAGAGAGGACGAGCCGGGCCCGGGCTACTGGACCGGTGAGGGTGCACAGCCTCGCAGCGCGCAGCATGAAAATGTAGGCATATCGATCTACTCGCCCGAGTACGCTCCGATCGACTCGCTGGGTTTCCCGTACATCTTCGAGACGCACGCCTACTTCCCCGTTGCACACTTCGATGAGGTGGTTCGGGACGGCCACTGGACGTTCGGGCGCAAGGACGACGGTTACGTGGCGCTCTACTCCTGGCGTCCGGTGAACTGGCGCGGAGGCCAGCCCGAGGTGTTCCAGAACGGCGGGCTCGACTTCGACCTGGTGGCTGAGGGCGGCGCCAACAACGTCTGGATCGTCGAGTGCGGCAGCCTGGAGGAGTGGCCCGGCGGCTTCGCCGACTTCCAGGCCGCCTTCCACGACGGGCTGGTCACGGTGACGCCGCGCGTAAAGGCCTTCGACGTGGTCTACACGTCCCCCAGCCAGGGCGAGATTGGCCTGGGCTGGGAGGGGCCGATGGTGGTGCGCGGCCAGCCCCACGCTCTCGAGGACTACCCCCGCTTCGACAACCCCTTCGTCCAGGTGGACTTCGACGAGACTCTCTACATGGTGGAGGCTGACGGCTACTCGCTGGTGCTCGATTTCGACAGCGACACCCGCGAGGCCGCCGCACCCGGCTCGCCGCTCAATCTCCCCGAGTGGCTGGCGCTGCTGTTGGGGCTCCTGGGGCTGTAGAGTTCCCGCAGGGGAGGCCGCCGTAGCATGCCCATCCTGTCAGCAGAGCACGACTTCCAGCATCCGGTCGAGTCGGACGAGGCGTGGAGTGAGTCGTACTACTTCAACGGGTACGACCCCGGCGCCGATGCCGGGCTCTTCACGCGCATCGGGATCCGGCCCAACGAGGGCACCATCGACGTGGGCTGCTCGATCTGGTTGCCCGGGGACGAGATGGCGTTCCTGCGCGGCCTTCGCGAGCAACGAGCGATGTTGGATCGCGTGCTCGAGGTCGGCGACGTGCGCTACGAGATGCTGGAGCCCCTGAAGCGCTGGCGCATCACGGCCGAAGGCGAGGCGCGCATCGGCGACCTGAAGAAGCGCACCCTGCGCAAGGCGCCGCTGGCGCTGGACCTGACCTTCGAGGCGCTGATCCCGGCCATCGGCTCTGACGGCCAGGGCAGCGAAGGGAAGGGCGCCAGCGCCGAAGCGCGGAAGCTGACGGGCAAGGGCCACCTGGAGCAGGCCGGCCGCTGGTCGGGCTGGATCAAGGCCGACGGCGTGCGCCACGAGCTTTCGGCGCAGGCGCGGGGCAACCGGGACAAGTCCTGGGGCCCGCGGCGCTGGGGCGGCCCGCGCATGTGGCGCTGGTTCTCCATCAACCTGGGCGACGACGTCCACTTCGGCGGCATCCGTATCGGCACCGACGCCGGGGACCTCCACCGGGGCTGGGTCTGGAAGGACGGTGAGCACGCCAGCATTCGCGACTGGGACGTGCGCACCGAGCTGGAGGACGACGGCATCACCCAACGCGTCGTCCATTTGCGGGTCACCGACAAGCGTGACCGGGTCCACGAGCTGCGCGGTGACCTGCTGCGGGTGATGCCGCTGCCCAGCGAGCGCGACGGCAAGAAGACCCTGGTGAACGAAGGCCTGGCCCGCTGGACCTACGAAGGCCGCACCGGCTACGGCATCGCCGAGTATCTCAACCAGCTGGGCGCCGACGGCAAGCCGTTGCTGGCGGTCGACTAATCGTCGTACTGCTCGGCGGGGATCCAGGCTGCGTGGAAGCCGTAGGGCACGCGTACGGGGATCTGCACGCGGGCCAGGGGGCCGGCGCTCAGGTCGCGGCCGTCGAGGATGACGAGTTCATCCGCATTTTCGCGCTCGTCGTGGACGTAGGTCATCACCCAGCCGTCGTCTTCCTCGCGGGCGCCGGGCCGCGGTGCGAAGACCGCCTCGCCGGCGAAGCGGTCGGGCCCGTACCGGTGGCGCTGGATGGCGCCGGTCTCCTGGTCGTACTTGGTCACGCCCTCGAAGCGCGGGGCCTGGCTCGCCTCTCGCTCGAACGCGGCGTTGAATGAGTAGCGGTTCTTGCGGCCCAGCCGAGTTTCGTTCACGCGCGGGAAATCGGTGGCCACGTCGTCCAGCCTCTCTTCCTGGACCTCGCCACTGGCCAGGTCGAAGCGCCAGCGGTGCATGCGCGCGTTGTTGGCATCCTGTTGGGCGCCGTCGTCGACGAGCACGTCGGTACGCTCCATGCGGCAGCCGTGGAGGACCACGGCGTCGTCTTCCTCGTACGCGTTCGAGGTGTGGAACACGTAACAGGGGGCGGTCTCGAACCAGCGCACGTCGCCGTTGTCTCCGTGCCGGGGCAGGATTCCCCAGCGCGCCGGGCGCTGGTCGTCGAAGTGGATCGGGGGCTCGCCGCGCATGGCCCGCTCCAGGTCGAAGCACAGGGGCAGGTCCAGCAGGATCGAGAAGTTCTCGGTCATCGCCATGTCGTGCATCATCACCGCGCTGGGGAGCTCGATGGGCTCCAGCCGGACGATTTCGCCTCGGGCCGATACGACGCCGTAGGTGCAGAAGGGCGGGATCGGCGAGTAGCCGAAGAACACCATCTCCCCCGTGACCGGATCCACCTTGGGGTGGGCCGTCATGGGGCAGGTGAGCTTGCCGTGGAAGTCCTGCAGGCCCACGGTCTCCAGTGACGGAGTGCGAACCTGATGGGGAGGGCCGCCCTCCCAGAGCGTGAGCAGGCGATCCGCCTGGTGCACGAGCGCGGTGTTCCCGGTGTTCTTGAAGGCGCCGTCGGGATTGTCGAACTGGGGCATCTCGAAGAGGCCGCCCCAGATGGCCTTGCCCGCCGCGTGCTCTTTCTGGAAGCCCTGGGTCCGGATCCAGCGGTTGCGGTAGGTCGCGCGGCCGTCGCGAAGCTGGGTTCCGTGGAGCATGCCGTCGCCGTCGAACCAGTGGTAGGCGCCCGGCGGGTCGAACTGCGGGTTGGGTCCGTTGCGCAGGAACATCCCGTCGATCTCCCGGGGAATCTCGCCGATGACCTTCAGGTCGGCAGCCTCGGTCTCCTCGTGAATCGGTGCGAAGTTGTCGCGAAGGAACGGGCTCTCGGCAGCTGCGCTCATGGATCCTCCTGGGCGGGGGCTCACGCTCCTCGAGCGTGCCGGGGGATTGTATCCTCATCCGCGGTGAAACCGGTAACCACGGATTCGGGCCGCGTCTGGCGTTGGGGCTTCCTGGCCGCCGCGGGGATCTCCGAGAAGCGTGCCGCCCAGTTGGGCTCGGTTCCGGGATGCACGCTCCACGCGGTAGCGGCCCGCGATGGAGAGCGGGCCGAGGCCTTCGCGCAGAAGCACGGTGCGAGCCGCGCCTACGCCGGCTATGACGCGCTGCTCCA
>CAMYOO010000221.1 GCA_947260035.1 uncultured delta proteobacterium | reverse complement strand
CGTCCACGCCCAGGACCGCCTGGCCCAGATGGTCTGGCTCTCCCGGGTGGCGCAGGGTCGGGCCGCGGAGCTGGCGGGCCCCGACTGGGTGGACGCCGACCGGCGCGCCCGGCAGCTGGGCATCGCGCGCCATGCTGAAGCGCAGGCCCAGCGTCTGGATGCGCGCACGCGCCGCGCCCTGCAGGCGTACGCCGAGGGCGTGAACGCCCGCATGGAGCGGATTCGCTCCGGTGATGCAGCGCTCCCGCGGCCCCTCGTTTCGCTGCGCGCGGCGCTGGAGCCCTGGACCCCGGCGGACACTCTGGCCGTGGTCAAGCTCCGCGCCTGGGGGCTGGCGGACCCCCTGGAGACCACCCGCACCCTGCTGGCGTTGATCCAGAAGCTGGGCGGCGTGGCGGCGCGCCCGTTCTTCCCGGAAGGCGTGGGCATCGGCGCGGTGCCCCTCGGCACCCAGGCCGGCCTCCCCGCGGCCGGACCGGACCCGCTGCGGCTGGCGGCGGGCCTGGCGGGGCCCGCCATGGGCAGCAGTGCCTGGGTCGTGGGCGGGAGCCACGCGGCGGGCGGCAAGCCGCTGCTGGCCGCCGACCTGCACTTGGAGCCCACGCTGCCGGCGGGCCTCTACGAGGTGCACCTGCGCGGCGGCTCGCTGGATGCGGCGGGCGCCACCCTGCCGGGTGCGCCCGTGCTCTGGTGCGGCCGCAATCCGCACGTGGCCTGGGCGGCGGTCCATGCGCGGGCGGTGGTGGCGGATCTGTTCGAGGAGACCCTCGACCCGGAGGATCCCGGGCGTTTCCACGATGGCCGCAGGCTGCGGGACATGGAGGTGCGCCGCGAGGAGATCCGCGTGCGGGGCGGCGAGCCCGTCGAGCTGGAGATTCGCGAGACCGGGCACGGGCCGATCGTGGCGGAAGACGGGGAGGGCGGGGCGCTGACGCTGGCCTGGACCGGGGCGCACACGAATCCGGGCCTCAAGGGCCTGCTGAACGCGGCACGGGCGCGCAGCGCGGAAGAGCTGCTGCGCGCCCTGCGTGCGCACCGAGAGCCCGTGGTTGCGGTGGCCTACGCGGATGTCCACGGCGCCAGCGGGGTGCAGGTGGCCGGCTGGGTGCCCCAGCGTCGCTACCCGGCCGGCCTGGTCCCGGTGCCCGGCCGCAGCGCGATCTACGAGTGGCGCGGACCGGTGGCTGCCTCGGACTTGCCCCACGCCGCGCTGCGCGGCGGTCGCGGCTGGCTGGTGGCCGCGGACAATCCCCTGCCCGGTGCGGGAGCGGCCAGCGTGGAGTGGCTGTGGCGTCCCGGCGTGCGGGCGGCGCGGATCGACCGGCTGCTGCACGAGGCCACGGCCCGCGGCGCACTGGATGCCACGGCCATGGCGGCGCTCCAGGCCGATCTGATGTCAGCCGGGGCCCGCGAGCTGGTGCACGACGCTCTGGCCCTGGTCGACGAGGGGCCCGCTCTGTCCTCGGAGGCGCGGCAGGTGGCTGCGTTGCTGCGGGACTGGGACGGAGGCACCGGCGCCGCCAGCGTGGGCGCCGCTGTCTATCACTCGTTCGTGAACCGGCTCCTGCAGCGCCTGTTTCGCGAGCCGCTGGGAGACGAGCTGCTGGCTCGCTACCTGGCGCTTCCCCACCTGGATGCGGCCCACCTGGCGGCGCGGCTGCTGGCCGGCGCGGCCGAGGGCGGCAGCGATCCCGGCGGATGGGACTCGCCGGAGCGCGTGGCGAAGGCGGTGCGCGACGCCCTGCGTGGGGCGTGGCTGGAGCTCTCGGTGCGCTCCGGTGCCAACCGCGACAAGTGGACCTGGGGGCGGCTCCACCGGCTCCGTTTCCGTCCGCTGCTGCCGCTTCCGCGGGGCGTAGAGCCGGGCCTGGGCCCCTTCGAGGCGGCGGGCGACGGCGACTCGGTCGCCGCCGCGGGCTTCAACCGCTCCGACCCGTTCGACACCCGCAGCGCCTCGATCCTGCGCTTTGCCGTTGACCTGGCCGAGCCGGGGCACGCGCTCTCCGCCCTGGCACCGGGGCCGTCGGAGCACCCCGGTGATCCCCACCGGGACAGCGGGCTGCTCCGCTGGATGCAGCGTCGGCCCGGGCTGCTGCTGACCAGCCCGCTGCTGGTGGACGAGGCCGCCGCCGCGCGGCTGCGACTGGAGCCGGCCAAGTGAGCCGAAGCGTGCTCTACGCCGAGGTGCCCGGCTTCTACGCCCAGGTGGAGCGAGCGGCGCGGCCCGATCTGGCGGGCCGGCCCATCGTGGTCGGAGGCGATCCGCGCAAGGCCGGCCTGGTGCAAGCGGTGAGCCCCGAGGCCGAGGTCGCCGGCGTGCACCCCGGCATGAGCATGCTGGATGCCCTCGGTCTGTGTCCGGCGGCCCGCCCGCTGATCACCGACATGCGGCGCTACCGCCAGGCCGGCGTGCGTCTGTGCGCGTGCCTGCGCAGGGCCAGCGAGTGGATCGAGGAGGCTGCCTTGGGCGCCGCCTATGCCGAGACGCCCGAGGGCGGCGATCCGGAGGCTCTGGGGCAGGCGTGGCGGGAGAGCGTTGCAGCCGAGCTGGGGCTCCCGCTCCGGGTCGGGATTGCGCCGGTGAAGTTCGCCGCCCGGCTTGCCGCCCAGGAGGCAGGACCTCAAGGAATCCGAAGGGTTCTGGCATCAGAGCTCGAGTCGTTTCTGCGCCCCCTCCCGGTCGCACGGCTGGACGGCGTGGGCGCCAACACCGAAGCCGAGCTCGCCAAGCACGAGGTGCGCACGGTGGGCCAGCTGGCGGCACTGGGGCCGCGGGTGGAAGAGCTGCTGGGCAACCGGGGCCTGGAGTTGCTGGCCCTGGCGCAGGGCCGCGATTCGTCGCCCGTACGCGCCACCCGACACCCCAAGACGCTCTCCCTGGAGCTGACCCTCTCCTCCGAGCAGGTGGATACGGGGGTGCTCTCGGAGCGCCTGCAGGAGCTGGCCGAGTCCCTGGAGCGCCGCCTGTCCCTGGAGGGCCTGGTGGCGCGCCGTGTCGCCCTCAAGCTGCGCTACGCGGACGGGCGCACCGTCAGCCGCCGCACCACCCTGAGCTCGGCCGTCGCCCAGTCCGCCGAGATCCACGCAGCCGGGCTGGCCCTGCTGCGGCGCACCCAGGCCGGGGCACGCTCGGTGCGCCTGGTGGGCCTGGCGCTGACCGAGCTGGAGGTGGCGGAGCGCGACGACCGGCAGCTCGATCTGTTTCCCCGCTAGTCCGGACGGGAATCCGCCTCGGGGCTCAAGCGCGCCCGACACTCGGCCGAAGCATTCTCGGGGGCCCGACGGCCCTGGAGAGTTCCATGGCGGCGGAGGCCGACCGGCGAAAGTACTCGCGCATCGACACCGGGCACGTGATCTCGGTGGCGCCCCTCGAGCGGCCCGATCGCCTGGCGGTCAGCAGGGACGTCTCCCCGGGCGGGATCCGCTTCGAGGTGGTCGGCTGCGAAGTCAACATGGACGACGTGGTCCGGGTCACCTTCAACGTCGACGACCGCACTGTGATCGCGGTGGGCCGCGTGGTCTGGGCCACCGAGATGGACCCCATCACCATGGAGGTGGGGCTGGAGTTCATCGAGATCGATCCGCTGGCGCTCCGCCTGCTGGGCGACGACGCCTGGGACGCGGCCTGAGCCGCCGCTGACCCTGCGACGGTCCCGGCTCCACCCAGCGCCCCGCACAGGCGCCCCGCGGGGCTCCCGAGAGCGCTGACTTGACACCGTCGCAGGGCCGGTGCGAGGTTTCCCGCCATGCCGGACTTCCACCAGACCGGGGCGATCTCCACGCTACACCGCCTCGGCCGAACGGATCTCCCGCGCCTGGAGGAGGAGCTTCGCTCCTACGCGGGGGCGCGGCCGGTGGCCCTGGTGCTGCCGTGCCTCTACGCGGAGGCCGGCCGGCCCGCCCTGAAGGGCATCGTCGATGTGCTGCGCGGAGTCCGGTACCTGAAGCAGGTGGTCGTCGCCGTCTCCGGCACCACCCGCCGCGACGAATACGACCACATGCGCCAGCTCTTCGATGGCGTGGAGACGATCGACGGGCGGCCTGCGAGCCTGATCTGGACCTGCGGGCCGCGGCTCCAGGAGCTCTACGAGGTGCTGCGGACCGAGGGGCTGGACGCCGGCGAAGACGGCAAGGGCCGCAGCGCCTGGATCGCCTACGGCTACGTCCTGGCCACCGACCGCTCGCGGGTGATCGCCATTCACGACTGCGACATCCTGGACTACTCACGTGAGCTGCTGGCCCGGCTCTGCTTTCCCACCGCCAACCCGAACCTGGGCTACGAGTTCGCCAAGGGGTACTACAGCCGGGTTACGGACCGGCTGCACGGCCGGGTCACCCGGCTCTTCATGACCCCGCTGCTGCGGGCCATGAAGTCGGTCCTGGGTCCCGTTCCCCTGCTCGAGTACCTGGACTCGTTCCGCTATCCGCTGGCGGGCGAGTGCTCCATGACCACGGACCTGGCGCGCATCAACCGGGTGCCCAGCGACTGGGGCCTGGAGGTGGGTCTGTTGGCCGAGGTCTACCGCAACAGCTCGCTGAAGCGGGTCTGTCAGGTCGAGCTCTCCGAGAACTACGACCACAAGCACCGGGAGCTCTCGGCGGACGACCCCAGCCGGGGGCTGCATCGCATGGTGGTGGACATCGCCGCCTCCCTGATTCGGAACCTGGCCAGCTACGGGGTCGAGTTCGAGTCGGGGTTCCTGAACACCTTGATCGCCGCCTACCTGCGCACGGCCCAGGACGCCATCGCCCGCTACAGCGACGACGCGGCCCTGAACGGCCTGTTCTTCGACCGTCACGAGGAGGAGGTGGCGGTGGAGACCTTCTCGCGCGCCCTGCGCGCAGCCGGACTGGGCTTCGTGCGGGATCCCATGGGGGCCCCCCCGATCCCCAACTGGAGCCGGGTGGCCTCCGCCCGTCCGGAGTTCCTGGACGACCTCGCCGAGGCGGTACAGGCCGACCTCGACGAGGGGGTGTAGGCCCCGGGCCGCATCGGCTATGACTCCGCCCATCGGGGGGGTTGGCATGGAAATCGGCGGGATCCCGCTGGGCGAGGGCGCTCCGCTCGCGCTGATCGCGGGACTCAACGTGATCGAGACCGAGGAGGCGACCCTGTACGCCGCCGGCCAGCTCCGCTCCCTGGCCCGCGCCCACGGCCTGCCCCTCATCTTCAAGGCCTCCTACGACAAGGCCAACCGCTCCAGCGTGGACTCCTACCGGGGGCCGGGCCTGGACGCCGGCGTCCGCATCCTCGACCGGGTCAAGCGCGAGCTGGGACTCCCGATCCTGACGGACGTCCACGACCCCACCCAGGTGAAGGTGGCCGCCGGGGTGGCCGACGCGCTGCAGAGTCCCGCCTTCCTGTCGCGCCAGACGGACCTGATCGCCGCCAGCGCCCAGACCGGGCTGCCGGTGAACATCAAGAAGGGCCAGTTCATGGCCCCGTCCGACGTGGCGCTGGCGGTCCAGAAGGTGGCCCGCTTCGGGAGCGGCGGCGTCTTCGTCACCGAGCGCGGCACCACGTTCGGCTACAACCAGCTGGTGGTGGACATGCGAGGGCTGGTGCAGATGCGCCAGCTGGCGCCGGTCTGCTTCGATGCGACCCACGCGGTTCAGCACCCGGGCGCCGGGGAGGATGCAGCGGGGGGCGACCGCCGCTTCGTGGCCCCTCTGGCACGGGCGGCGGTGGCGGTGGGAATCGACGGCCTGTTCGTGGAGGTGCATCCGGACCCGGAGAACGCCCCCTGCGACGGTCCGAGCCAGGTGGACCTCGAAGCGCTCGATCGCATGCTGGGTGAGATCATGACGATCGAGCGCGCGCTAGGGCGCTGAGGCCCTTCAGCACCATGTCGATGGCTGCGGACGC
>CAMYOO010000220.1 GCA_947260035.1 uncultured delta proteobacterium | reverse complement strand
ACCGCCTCGAACTCCGCCCACTCGACGTCGACTTCCCCGGACACGAGCCGAGGCTACCAGAGACACCGCCGCGCTCCCACACCCGGGCGCCGGCCCGGCGCACGCTTCCGGTTCGTGGGATAGACTGCGGCCAGCCGCTGTCAGGAGTCGTCACCAGCATGAGCAAAGAGCTCCGCGTTCCGTCCTTGGGTGAATGCCGCTTCGAATCCCCGCTGCGGGCCAAGGGGCGCACGTTCGTGGGCGACGACGCCCGCATCCTCTACCAGGACGAGCCCGGCGCAGAGAGCTTCCTCTTCGAGCGCGCCGGCCCGCGGGAGCGGATCTTCTTCGAGCCCGCCGAAACGACGGCCGCCTTCGTGACCTGCGGAGGCCTGTCGCCGGGCCTGAACAACGTGATCCGCTCCGGCGCCCTCGAGCTCTACCACAACTACGGAGTCCGCAGCGTCCTGGGCATTCGCAGCGGCTACTCGGGACTGAACCCGGCCAACGGGCTGGAGCCGGTGTCGCTGACCCCCGAGCGCGTTCACAGCATCCACCAGCTGGGCGGCACGGTGCTCGGCAGCTCCCGCGGGCCCCAGGACCCGTCGACGACGGTGAACTTCCTGGAGGCGCGCGGTATCGACATCCTGTTCTGCATCGGCGGTGACGGAACCCAGCGCGGCGCCCACACCATCCAGGAGGAGATCGACAAGCGCGGACTGGCCAAGTCGGTCGTGGGAATTCCCAAGACCATCGACAACGACGTGCCCTTCGTGTGGCTGAGCTTCGGCCACGCCACGGCCCTGGAGGTGGCGGGCGAGGTGCTGCGCGGGGCCCACGTCGAAGCCCACGGTGCGCCCAACGGCATCGCCGTCGTGAAGCTCATGGGCCGCGATGCGGGCTTCATCGCCGCCGGCGCCGCGGTCGTCAGCCAGGACGCCAACTTCGTCCTGGTGCCGGAGGTGCCCTTCCCGCTGGAAGGCGAGGACGGGTTCCTGGCCGCCCTCGAACGACGCATGCAAGAGCGCGATCACGCCCTGGTGGTGGTGGCGGAGGGCGCGGGACAGCACCTGTTCGAACGCGATGACGTGGAACGCGACGCCTCGGGCAACGTCCGCTACGAGGATATCGGGCTCTACCTGCGCGACCGCATCCGCAGCCACTTCCGCGAGCGCGGAACCGAGATCAACCTGAAGTACATCGACCCCAGCTACGCGATCCGCAGCGTGCCCGCCGGCGGCTGGGACCGCGTCCTCGCGGACCGGATGGCGCGCAACGCCGTTCACGCCGGGATGGCCGGCTGCAGCGACGTGATGATCGGCTTCTGGAACCACAAGATGATCCACGTGCCGATCTCGACCGCTGTCCAGCAGACCAAGCACATGCCGCTGACCAGCGACCTCTGGAACGCCGTCCTGGCCACGACCGGCCAGCCCGACTGGCGCCCCCCCGCCTGACGCAGCCCGCGGATCGCGTTCAGAGCACCTGGTAGCGGTCGCGCGCCGCCTCCGGCGTGAGCTTGGCGGCCGCCGCGATGGCGGCCAGGATCTCCGGATCGGCCAGGTCCTCGGGCTCGATGCGCTCCTGGAGCTCGCGCGCGTTGCGATAGTGGTCCGTGCTGGTGTCCACATCGCGCACGCGGGTCTTGCCGGTCTCCGGGTCCATCATCTCGTCGAAGGGAATCGGCTCGATGCGGTGGTCGCGACGCGTGATCAGGACGCTGGACTTCCCCGCCAACAGGGTCTCCACGGCGCCTACACCGAGATCCAGCGTGTAGTCGCGGTCGAACCCCGTGGGCGAGCCGCAGCGCAGCTCGTAGCCCACGTCCTTCTCCCCCATGGCCACCTTGACGCCGCGATCTCCCAGAACCCGCGTCAGCGCGTTGCGCAGCGTGCGGCCGAAGGGGATATCGCCCAGCCGGATGTGGCCGTGCTCGTCGCGCTTCACGTCGTCGAGCGCGGCCAGCGAGTCCTCGGGCATGCGCTCCATCAGGCCTTCGGCGACCACCGCGACCCCGTCGGAGCGGCCTTGGGCCAGGCGCTTGACGATGGAGCCCTCGATCAGGCGCACGATCTGGTCGAAGTAGATCGGGCCCTCGGGGAATTCCTCGGGAATCAGCACCAGCGGCGCGCCCGCCGCCTTGCCCGAGCCCAGCGCCAGGTGCCCCGACTGACGGCCCATCATCACCACGATGAACCAGCGATTGGTGGTGCGGCAGTCCTCCATGATGCGCTCGATCACCGAGGAGCCCAAGTGCCGGGCCGTGTCGAACCCGAACGTGGGAACGCCTTCGGGAAGCGGGAGGTCGTTGTCGATGGTCTTGGGCACGTGGGCGACCTTGATGGCGCCGCCGGCGGCCTCGGCGACGCTTCGCGCCGAGAAGGCGGTGTCGTCGCCACCCACGGTGATCAGGTGGTCGATCCCCAGCTTCTGCAACGACGCGACACAGGTCTCCAGATCACCGGGCTTCTTCGTGGGGTTGGCGCGCGAGGTGTGCACCACGGATCCGCCGACGAGATGGATCAGGCGGTTGTGCTCCGCCTCCAACTCGATCACGTGGCTGGTGTCACCCTGCATGATCCACTTGAAGCCATCGAGAATGCCGATCATACGTGCGCCATGACGTGACGCCGCCACAGTGGCGGCGCCAATGACGCCGTTGAGGCCGGGGGCAGGACCACCCCCACACAGGATTCCGAACTTGGCCATCGCGTCGCTCCTCCTCGACTCCGGACCTTAGCGTCCAGTCAGCCCGCGCAGCAGGGCCGTCTTCCAATCCCCGACACCGCGGCCGCGGGACTCCGCGACGCGGCGCGGCGTGCGGTGCGCCCTCTCCGGTGCACGAGCGTCGACGCCCAGGTCGCGCAGCACCTCCTCGGCCAGCTCGCGCATCTGACGGTAAAGCGCCGTACCCCGGGCGTGATGCAGGATCGAGAGGGGCACCCCGCCGGCCGAAATCAGGGCCTCGGCCCGGGGGCTCCGCGAGAGGTGCGTGCGGAAACGGGGCCAGCGGCGTTCGGCCACCTCGCGCTCCAGCACGGACGAGAGCTCCGAGCCGCCCGCCTCCACCCGGGTGCGGGCGTCCACCAGCGTGAAGAGCACCTTGGCACGGTCGGCGCGGCGTTCGGCGGCCAGGATCCCCATCGCCTTGCCGGCTTCGTTCAGCGATCCGCGGTCCGCCACCGGAAGGATGACCCGGTCGGCGGCCAGCAAGGCGTTGCGCGTCAGCGACTCCAGGTCACCCTTGGTGTCCAGGACGACGACGCCGTCCCAGGCCGTCCGCGCGAGGATGCGCGACAGCGTGCGGGGATCCTCACCGCGGGTCTTGAGGGCCTCGGTCTCGGGCGGTGAAGGAACGAAGTGAACGCCGTACTGCCCGACGCGAATCGCGCGTTCCAGCGTGCGCTCCGCCCACGCGTGCTTCAGGTTGGGCTCGTCGGGACGGATCGGCTCGAGGGCAAACATGCGATCGACCACCGACTGGTCGTCGAGTCCCACCAGCAGGACGGGCAGGTCTTCGCGCAACGCGCGCAGGTAGATCGCGAGGTTCGTTGCGACGGTGGTCTTGCCGACGCCTCCCTTGTTGGAGGCGACCGCGACGACACGAGACGGGGGGGCCGACACGGCGGGGAAGGTATAGCATGGCGGCCATGACCGCCGTGGGCATCATCCCCGCGCGCTGGGGGGCGACCCGCTTTCCGGGCAAGCCGCTGGCCCGGATCGCCGGACAGCCGATGATCCAGCGCGTCTGGGAGGGCGCACGGCAAGCCAAGTGCCTGCGCGAGGTTCTGGTCGCCACCGACGACGCGCGCATCGCCGACGCCTGCCGGGCTTTCGGCGCGTCCGTGGCCATGACCGCTGTCGGCCACCCGACGGGGACCGACCGCATCGCCGAGGTGGCCGCCTCCCTCGACGACGAGATCGTGGTCAACATCCAGGGGGACGAGCCCCTGATCGAGGGGTTCGTCATCGATGCGGCCGTGGACGCGCTGCGGGCGGACCCGGATGCGGCGCTGTCCACCGTGGTCCATCCCATGGCCGCCGAGGCGGTGTCCGACCCGAACCGCGTCAAGGTGGTGCTGGACCGCAGCGGCCGCGCCCTGTGGTTCTCGCGCAGCCCGATTCCCGCGGCGGCCCGGCCGGAGGCGCCCCCGCACTGGCTCCAGCACGTGGGCCTCTACGCCTACCGCCGCGCCTTCCTGCTGGAGTACGTGCGGCTGCCGCGCACGCCCGCGGAGCAGGCCGAGGGGCTGGAGCAGCTGCGCGTCCTGGAGCACGGCCACGCCATCCGCGCGGCGCTGATCGAGGGCTGGGAGAGCCGGGCTGTGGACGTCCCGGCGGACGTGGCCGAGGTCGAAGCGGCGCTGGCAGAGCGCGCGGCGTGCTGACGGCCGTAACCCTGGGGCTCTTGCTCGGGCTGCGCCACGCGGTGGATCCGGACCACCTGGTGGCCGTGTCCGCCATTTCGAGCCGGCACCCTGGGCCACGCGCCACGGCCGGCGTAGGGCTGCTCTGGGGCCTGGGCCACGGCGCCACGGTGGTGGTGGCCGGCGGGCTGCTGGTGGCCCTGGGGGCGGTGATGCCCGCGCACCTGGCCGCGGGGCTCGAGCTCGGGGTCGCCGCCGTCCTGATCGCCATCGGCATCGCCACGCTGCGCCGACCGCGCCGCTCCGACCCCGTCCGCACCCGGCTGCGGACCTTCGGCGTTGGTGTGGTCCACGGGCTGGCCGGCACCGGCGCCGTGGCCGTCCTGGCCACGGCGGCCATGCCCGGTCCGGCGGAAGCCCTGGTCTACCTGGCGGTGTTCGCCGCGGGCACCCTGGCCGGCATGGTGGGCGTTTCCCTGGGCCTGGGTGCGCCCTTGGCCTGGCTCTCGGCGCGGCCGGGCGGCGCCCGAGCCGTCTCCCTGGCCAGCGGCCTGGCCGCCCTGGGCTTCGGCGGCTGGATGCTGTGGCGCGCCGGAGTCGGCGGAGGGCTGCTCTAGGTGGTCGAGGCTCTCACGGCCCGCACCGTACGCGCCCTGGGCGAGCACTACTCCAACTGGGGCCGCTGGGGGCCCGACGACGAGCGCGGCGCGCTCAACTTCATCACCCCCGAACGCTTGCTCGGCGCGTGCGGCCTGCCGCGCCGCGGCCGGGTGATCTCCTGCGCCCTGCCCTTCGACGAGAACGGCCCCCAGACCGGCGCCGGCGGCCGCCACAACCCGATCCACGTGATGCTCGTCGACGGGGGCGATGCGGTCTCCGGGGCCCAGCAGGGGCCCGGCGGCCTGTGCTGGGCCGACGACAGCATCACCATGCCGCTGCAGTGCGGCACCCAGTGGGACGCGCTCTCCCACATCTCGTACGACGGCCGCATGTACAACGACCGCGACGTGCGCCTGGTCTCGAGCCGCGGCGCCGCCGTGAACGCCATCACGGCCGTGGCCGACGGCATCACCGGACGCGGCGTGCTGCTGGACCTGCCGCGCTTCCTGCGCATCGACGCGCTGGTGAACGGCACGCCAACCCTGCCTCGGGACCTCGATGCCTGCGCCGAGGCCCAGGGCGTAGCGATCGAGTCGGGCGACGTGCTGCTGGTGCGCACGGGAGCGATGAAGCGGCACCTCGCGAGCGGCTCGTGGCAGGGCTACATCGGCGTCACGCCGGGCCTCTCCGTCCACTGCGCGCGCTGGCTCTACGAGCGCGAGATCGCGGCGGTGGCCACGGACACGTTCTGCGTGGAGGTGATTCCCAGCGAGGTCCCGGACTGCGCGTTGCCGCTGCACATGATCTCGCTGCGCAACACCGGCATCCACTTCGGCGAGATGTTCCAGCTGGAAGAGCTGGCCGAGGCGTGCGCCGAGGACGGCGAGTACGCCTTCCTGTTCTGCGCTCCGCCGCTGCCGATCACGGG
>CAMYOO010000219.1 GCA_947260035.1 uncultured delta proteobacterium | reverse complement strand
ACGCGCGCGCCGCGGGCCGCGCACAGCTCGATCAGGTCGCCGGTCCCGCACGCCAGGTCGACCACACAGTCGTCCGGTCCCACACCGATCGCATCCACCGCCACGGACCGCCAGCGACGATCCAGGCCGCCGGTGAGCAGCCGGTTCAGCAGATCGTAGCGCGGCGCGATGCGATCGAACATCGCGCGCACCATGGCGCGCTTGTCGGCGCCGTCGGGCAGGGGGGCTACTTCCACTTCACCTCCAGCTCCGCCGACTCCACGGCCGCCAATGCCTGCGCCAGCGCCTCGAACTCCTCGTTGTCCTCCAGCCGCGCCAACGCCCGGTTCACCAGCGTGCGCTGGAAGTGCAGCGCCACGAGGCGCGTCACCTGGGGCGTCAGGGTGCGGAAGGCCTCGCGCACCGCGTCGTCGGCGCCATCGGAGGGCTGACGCACGTGGGCGTCGAAGAGCTCGATGGCCCGGTCTGCGACACGCTGGACGGACGCCACGTGCTCACCGGCCAGGTTGAGCAGGTCGCTGAGCGGAAAGCCGGCCGAGAGGATGGCGAGGCCCGCCTGGGCCATGCCCAGCGGCCGCCACCGCCGCCGCCAGCAGCGGCTCGGCCACCCCGGACTCGGCCGCCAGCTCCGCCCGGGTCAGCGTGCGTTCGCCCACCCGCTCGGCCGCCACCGCCTCGACCAGGGCCTCGTCGGCCTCGCCGCCGGAGCGATCCAGCAGCCGGCGGATCCCCGCCAGGGTGAGGCCGGCCTCGTGCCAGGTGCGGATGCGCTGGAGCCGCGCCAGGTGGGCGTCGCCGTAGATGGCCACGCGGCCGCGGCGCTCGGGCGGCGGCAGCAGCCCACGCCCCTGGTAGAAGCGCACCGTGTCCACCGACAGCCCGATCTGCCGCGCCAGCTCGTCGACTCGATATTCCATGTAAATACTCTTAGAGTATTTACTCAAAACGTCAAATCGAGCCCGTCGATCCTCTATCTACCTGGAAAAAAAGAGCTTCTGGACGGATCAATCGAGGCCGGCGCGGCGCTGGGCGGCCAGCGCTTCCACGATTTCGATGCGGCGCACGGCATCGTGCACCTCGATGGCGAAGGCCTTGCGGCGTCCGGCCAGGCCCGGCGAGCCCGGCTCGACCAGGCCGCGGTTGCGGGCCAGCCGCAGGCCGGTGTCGAACAGGCTCTTGGCGACGGACTCCGAGCTGCGCACCCGCCCTTGCAGCACGTACTGGCGGCCCAGCTTCAGGCAGTCGTCGATGAACGGGCCCGCCTCGAAGGGGGCGTTGCTGCTGCGTCGGGCCAGCACGTCCGCCACGACATCGTAGGCGTCCAGGAACGGGCGCAGCACGCGGTGGGCGGAGAGGGGTCGGATCTGGCGCACCAGCCCGGGAGCGCCGTTCGGATCGTCGGCCAGCAGCGACTCCCAGCCGCTCGTGTGGTAGGCCAGCTCCTGGCTCAGCTCGCGGCGGAAGACGTCCTTCTCGGAGAAGAAGAACTCGAACTTCAACAGGTCGCGCAGCCGCCAGGCCTCGTTCCAGAACTCGTCCAGCGGGTCGGACACGCCCTGGCCGGCGGCCGCCAGCAGGGCCAGCTCCGCGATGGCGCCGTTCACGAAGAAGTGCGCCACCGAGTTGCGGTAGTAGGCCGCGGCGAAGTGCTGGTCGCGCTCGATGGCGTAGACCGCCTCGGGGCCCTCGTCGTAGCACGACACCACGCCGCTCGAGCGCAGCGCGTCCAGCGCGCGGCGCACTCCGTCGGGCGTGGCCAGGTCGTCCAGCTCGGTGGTGGTGGGCAGCTTCCGGCGGCGCGCGTACTCCAGCAGGTTGTGCATTGCCCCCAGGATGCCCTCCACCGTGAGGGCGCGGTTTCCCGCGCCCAGCAACGTCAGCGTCACCAGCGACGTGGGCGTAATGGGCGTGGCGCGGTTGATGCGCACACAGGTCTCGAAGGCGAGCTTCTGCACCTCGATCTCCGGCGACTCGTGGTCGGGGTCGTCTTCCGGATCGCGCGTGCCCAGGGCCGCGGAGAGCGAGATCGGATCGCCGAAGCGGATGTGCACGTCGCCGTAGCGGCGCCGCAGGCGGCGCACGAAGCGCAGGAACCAGCCGAAGCTCTCCGTCTCCTTGGCGCCCCCGCCCTGCTCCCGGGCGTAGTCGCCCACGTCGGAGATCTGGTCGTAGGCGATGGACACCGGAATCAGCATCACGTCGTCGGCGCAGGCGCGATGCCACGCGTCCACCACGTAGGTGAGCAGGCCGAAGCGCGGCGGCAGCAGCTTGCCCGAGCGGGAGCGGCCGCCCTCCACGTACCACTCCAGCGAGAAGCGCTTCTCGATCAGGTAGTCCACGTACTGACGCAGGACGAACTTGTAGATCGGGTTGTCCTTGAACGAGCGGCGGATGAAGAACACGCCGCTGCGCCGCACCAGGGGGCCGACCGGGAAGAAATTCATGTTGATGCCGCCCGCGGTGTGGTTCGGGGGCAGGCCGCGCTCGTGCAGCGCGTACTGGAGCACCAGGTGGTCCAGGTTGGACTTGTGGGAGGGCAGGAAGATCACCGGGTGCCGCTGCCCCATGCTGGCGATCCCGTCGAGCTGCCGCTCGTCGAAGCGCAGGCTGCGGTAGCCCTGGGACCACAGGGCGCGGATCAGCGACGCGGCCAGGTCGATCACGTAGGGGCTCTGGGTGGCGGCGATCTCGCGCAGGTATCGCTTCGCCTGCTTGTGCGCCGTGGCTTCGTCGCTGCCCTCCTCGCGGGCGATGCGCGCCAGCCCGCCGCGGACCTTGGGCCGCGACAGGATGTCGTCGTCCACGAAGCGGGCGACCTTGTAGCGCGCGCCGCGCACGCGGCGCTCGGCGCGCTCCAGGGCCAGGGCCGCCTGGCGCGAGACGAACTCGGCCAGGCCCGTGGTGGCCGAGGCGTCGGCGCCCCCCGCTTCGCGCCAGCGCGTGCGCAGCTCCGAGAGCGGCGCCGGATCGCCGGCCACGATGCGGCAGCGGTCGCGGTCGCTGCGCAGGGTCCAGCGCTGGCGGATTCGGCCCGGGTCCCGGGGATCGCCGAAGGTGAGCAGGTCCGACCAGCGCGCCGCGCGCACGCCGTCGCGCTTGGCCGGCAGCCAGGCGACGCGCAGCGGCGCCATCAGCGGGTCCTCGCCGGATGCGACGCAGGATTCGAGGCCCGAGTCCGGAACCGGCCGGCGGCGCCGGCGCCGAGAGGGCGGGATCGACAGGCACTGGAAGTCCGCGTCGGCCACGCCCTCGGGCCGAGCGCGTTCGGTCCACTTCCGCAGCAGCCGCGCCTCCAGCGGACTGGAGGTGTCCAGCAGGAAGACCACCCGCTCGCCGGGCCTGGCCGGCCAGCTGGGCTCATCGATTACCGCCTTGTCGGGACTCACGTCTGGAACCTCGGCTCCATTCTACTCCTGCAGCCCGCCCTGCAGGAAGTCGAAGGCGAGGTTTGACATGGAGCGGACGCCCAGGATGAGTGCGCGCTCGTCGATCACGAAGCCGGGGGCGTGGTTCGGCACGGCGTCCCGGGCCGCCACGTCCGGCCGCCGCACGCCCAGCCAGTAGTAGAGCCCGGGTGCGCGTTCGGCGAAGAAGGAGAAGTCCTCCGCGCCGGTTCGCGCCATACCCACGGCTACGTGCTTGGTGCCGGCGCTGCGGGCCAGGGTCGGCAGCATGCGCTCCACCAGGGCGGGGTCGTTGACCGTGACCGGATAGCCCAGCTGGATGTCCACCTCGGCGCTGGCGCCGTCGATGGCCGCGGCGTGCTGGGCGACCTCGCGCACCATGCGGTGCAGCTCGAAGCGCATCTCCGGATCCAGCGAGCGGATCGTGCCCTTGAGGTTCACGTGGTCCGGGATGATGTTGTGGCGCACGCCGCCCTCGATCACGCCGATCGTCACGATGGATCCGACCCGCGCGTCCACCCGACGAGCCGGAATCTCGCGCAACGCCAGGATCACGCGCGAGGCGGCCGCTACCGGGTCGATCCCGCGCCACGGGTACGCGGCGTGGGTCTGGCGGCCGCGCACGGTGATGTCCAGGCGATCGGAGCTGGCCATCACGCCGCCCGAGCGGTAGCCGAGAGTTCCCACCTCGAAGTCGGGCGTCACGTGCAGTCCGAAGACGGCGTCGGGAATCGGGTCGTCGAAGGCGCCTTCCTTCAACATCAGCCGCGCGCCGCCTTCCTCGCCCTTGGGTGCGCCCTCCTCGGCGGGCTGGAACAGGAACACCACCGTGCCCGGCAGGTCGTCGCGCTGCGCTGCAAGCACGCGTGCGGTACCCAGCAGCACCGCTACGTGGGCGTCGTGGCCGCACGCGTGCATCACTCCGACCTCGCGGCCGTCGTAGCTGGTGCGCACCGTGGAGGCGAACGGCAGCCCGGTGTCTTCCGTCACCGGCAGCGCGTCCATGTCCGCGCGCAGGGCCACTACCGGCCCCGGCTTGCCGCCGCGCAGCACGCCCACCACGCCCGTGTGGGCCACCTCGCGGCGCACCTCCAGGCCCAGGTCCTCCAGCTCGGCGGCCACCAGCTTGCCGGTGGCGACCTCGCGATTCGACAGCTCGGGATTCTGGTGGATGTGTCTGCGCCACTCGATCACCTGCTCCTCCACCTGCGCCGCCAGGCGGTCGATCTCGGCCGCGCGTTCGGTGTGCGGCGCCGGGATCGGCAGCGGCTCTTCGGTGAGGACCGGCAACTGCTGCGCAACGGGCGGTGCTACTGCGGGGGCTTCCTCTGCGGCTTCGCCACAGGCCAGGGCCAGCGGCAGGATCAGCAGGGGAAGGAGCCGGGTTCGGCGCATCGGGTTCTCCTGTCGCCTGGTTGCGCGCGTGGCGACGCGGGTCGCGAAGGGTATCGTAGACGCCGGAGGCTCCCCCCCGTGAACCAGCATCCCCCCCGCTTCCATCCCACGGCCGCCATTCCGCTGGTGGCCGGCCTGGCCTGGCTCTGGTGCGCCGCCAGCTTCGGCGTTGTCGGGTTCATTTTCTCGGTGATCCCGGGCTGCCTGCTGCTCTCATCCGGCGTCGGCATGCTGCTCTGGGCCGGCGACATGCGCATGCCCCAGTTCGCGTCGGTGGGCGGACTGCTGGGCGTCCCCCTCGCCCTCCCGGCCATCTTCGTGGCGGGCCCGGGCACCGCCGCGCTGCTGATCGCCCTCTCGGCCCTGTCCTTCCTGGCCGCGGGCCGGGTGGCCCTGCGCCAGGATCCGCACTTCCCGGACGTCCCGGTGCCGGAGCCGTCCCTGAGCCTGTACGCGCAGGTCGCCTGCGACAACTCGATCCTGGCCTGGATGCAGGTCAGCCTCGACCTTCGCGAGGGCGACGAGTGGCGGCGCATCTCGCGCGAGGTCTTCGACGCAGCCGAGCTCTACGACGCCCGCGGCTGGCTCGAGAAGCCGCTGGACTACCACCGCAAGCCGCCGGTCCTCGAGAATCCGGACATCCGCCCCAAGGTCATACGCAAGCGGGAGTACGAGCACCTCATCTTCGAGAGTGGCTACGAGCCCTGGGACGGCGAGCCCGGGGCCGAGCGTTTCCAGTCCTTTACCGCCAACAAGACGGCCCATGCCTGGGTGGTGCGCCACCCGGGGCCGCCGCGTCCCTGGCTGGTGGCGTTGCACGGCTACCGCATGGGCATGGCGGCCATCGACCTGCTGGCCTTCGACCCCGCCTTCTACCACGAGAAGCTGGGGATGAATCTGATGATCCCCGTGCTGCCCCTGCACGGGCCGCGGGCCATCAAGCGCAGCGGCGACCGCTTCATCGGCGGCGACCCCCTGGACTCGATCCACGCCGAGGCCCAGGCCATGTGGGACCTGCGCCGGCTGCTGAGCTGGATCCGCGCCCAGGATGCTCCGGCCGTGGGCGCCATGGGCCTCTCGCTGGGCGGCTACCAGACCTCGCTGCTGGCCTGCTTCGACGAGGACCTGGCCTGCGCGGTGGCGGGCATCCCGCTCACCGACGTGTCCCGCGCCGTCTGGCGCCACGCGCCCATGCTGCACCTGCTGCACGCCGAGCGCGAGGGCATCGTGCGCGACCACGTGGCCGAGGTGCTGCGCGTCGTGTCGCCCCTGGTGCTGGAGCCCAAGGTGCCCCGCGAGCGCCGCTACATCTTCGGCGGCGTGGCCGACCAGCTGGTCACCCCGGACCACGTGCGCGACCTCTGGGACCACTGGGACCGCCCGCGCATCGCCTGGTACCAGGGCGCCCACCTCACCTTCCGCGCCCACCCCCACGTCCGCCGCCTGGTCCGCGACGCCCTCGACGAAAGCGGCCTGGCGCCGCGGCAACTAACGGGACAGTCCCATTAGTTGACGCCAACCGTAAACCTACGGGACTGTCCCGTAGGTTTACGGTTGGATGGCGGCGCCTTTTTCGCGGCGGGCGAGTTCGCTGAGGATCTCCTTGTGCACCTCGCGCGAGAGCGGGTAGGTGCGGGCGAGCCACGCGGTGAGTCCCAGGAAGAAGATGGGCACCAGGGCCATGAGGATGCGGATCGCCATGACGGCGCTTTCCGACTGCACCTCCGCGCTGCCGTCGTAGCCCGCGA
>CAMYOO010000218.1:4549-12063 GCA_947260035.1 uncultured delta proteobacterium | reverse complement strand
ACATCCACCTCTCCTGGGGCCACGTGCGCATCGAGATCTGGACCCACAAGATCGATGGCCTCACCGAGAGCGACTTCGTCTTCGCCGCCAAGGCGGACCGGCTGGAGTCGGCCGAGGGCGCCTAGCCCGTCAAGTCCGTCTAATCCCTCTAGCCCGCTTCGCTCGCCTTCTCGATCCGGTCCATCAGGGCCACCAGCTCGGGTCGGGCGGCTCTCCTCGGCCTCGCGGATTCGCTGCCAGCGCAGCCAGTAGAAGAAGAAGGTCTCGTCGCACCACTCTTCCAGGCGCCTCTGGGCTACGGCCAGCTTGGGGTCCGAAGAGAGCAGGGGCGGGTTCGGATAGCGCTCGTCCAGCCACTCCAGGATGCGGGTGGAGTCGTGCACGCGCTCGCCGTCCCGGTCCAGCACCGGCAGCAGGCCCGTCTCCGGGTTCCAGCGCCGGTAGTCCTCCGAGCTCTCCGGGGTCACCAGCAGATATTCCACGCCCTTCAGCTGGAGGGCGCGCTCCACCTTCATGGTGAACGGGGCCTCGGCGGGCCCGTAGAGGGTGATGCCGGACATGGCTGGTTCATCCGGGAGCCGGCTTCCGCGGGGGCGGTCCGGCGGTAGGGGAGACGCTAGCGCACCCCCCGGGCCTGCTTCCGGAGCGGTGATCCGATTCGGGGCTTGCCGCCGACCTATCCTTCGAGCGTCCCCGCTGGACGCCCCACAGGAGGAGCCCATGACTCGCATCGCCGCGTACATCCTGACCGCCGCCCTGGTCGCGCCCCTGGCCGTTCCGGCCGCCGCGGCGCCGCCCCGCTACGCGTCCAACGTGGACGACCGGAGCGAGGTCTCGGTCACCGTCTACAACAACAACCTGGGCCTGGTGCGCGAGATCCGCGACGTGACCCTGGGCCAGGGCGAGGTGCGGCTGGAGTTCCAGGACGTGGCGTCCACCATTCAGCCCGAGACCGTTATCGTGCGGCCGCTGGGTCAGGGGCGGCTGGGCGTGCTGGAGCAGAACTACCGCTACGACCTGCTCTCGCCCCAGAAGCTGCTGGAGAAGTACGTCGGACGCAGCGTCCGGGTCCACCGTTGGAACGAGAAGCTGGGCCGCGAGGAGGTGAGCGACGCCAAGGTGCTCTCCATCCACGGCGGCACCGTGCTGGAGATCGACGGCGAGATCACCTTCGGACATCCCGGGCGGCTTTCGTTCCCGCAGATTCCCGAAAACCTGATCGCGAAGCCCACGCTGGAGTGGCTGCTGCGAAGCGAGAGCCCGCGCCAGCGGCTGGAAGTGTCGTACCTGGCCGGCGGCATGAGCTGGAAGGCCGACTACATCCTGCGCCTGGATGCCGATGACGCGCGCGGCCACCTCACCGGCTGGGTCACCCTGAGCAACGGCAGCGGCACGGCCTACGAAAATGCCCGGCTCAAGCTGGTGGCTGGGGATGTGCGGCGTGCGCCGCCCGAGAGCAGCATGCAGGCCACGTCGGCGCACGCTCTGGGCTACCGGGTGGCCGAGCAGCAGCTCCAGCAGGAGGGCTTCTTCGAGTATCAGCTCTACACCCTCGAGCGGCCGACCACCCTGCTGGACAACGAGACAAAGCAGGTCGCGCTGCTGGAGGCCGATGCCATCAAGGTGACCAAGCGCTTCGTCACCGAGGGCCAGCCGCGCTTCTACCGCTCTGCGTATCGCGAGCAGGGCGGCCCCAAGAAGGTCGAGGTGCAGGTGGAGTTCGAGAACAGCGAGGCCAACGCGCTGGGCAAGCCGCTTCCGCGCGGCGTGGTGCGCGTGTACAAGGCGGACTCCGAGGGCTCGGAGCAGTTCGTGGGCGAGGACCGCATCGACCACACGCCGCGCGACGAGGACGTGCGGCTGAAGGTGGGCGAGGCCTTCGACCTGGTGGTGGAGCGCCGTCAGACCGACTACCGCGCGCTGGGCAAGTGCAGCAGCGAGAGCGGCTGGCAGATCCAGCTGCGCAACCACAAGGACGAGTCCGCGGAGGTGGAGGTGCTGGAGCACGCCGGCGGCGACTGGGAGCTGATCAACGCCAGCCACGAGGCGAAGAAGGAGGACGCCTTCTCCTTCCGTTTCCGGGTTCCGGTGCCGGCGCGGGGCGAGACGGTCGTCGACTACCGGGTTCGCGTGCGCTGGTGCTGAGCATCACTGGGAGTTGAGGCCCCAGTCGTACTCGATGAAATCGATCTCGTAGTCCAGCGCGCGATCGATCTCTGCCTGTCGCTCGGCCGAGACGTAGCGGCGGATGTAGGCCAGCAGGGTGGGAGGCCCGCCCGGGCCGTGTTGCTTCAGCCAGTCGCTGAAGTCGCCCTCGAACCAGTCCAGGATCGACGACAGGTACACGACGCGGGCCTCGTGGTCGATGCGCAGCTTCTCCGGGTCGGCGAAGAAACGGCGCGCTTCCCGGTCCAGCTCGCCGTCCAGCCCGTCTGCGCTGAAAGCCCGGCGCGGCAGGCGCGGACAGCCGATCGACGCGCAGTTGATGGCGAAGTGGATGCGCGGGTCGCCGTAGGGGCGGATGACCTTGTTCTCCAGGTCGAGCAGGTTGATGGTCTCGTCGCCCAGCACCACGTTCTGGAAGACGAAGAAGCCGGCCATGGCCGACTTGCCCCACAGCACCGGCCTCAGCGCCAGGGGCGGCTTGATGTCGCCGACGCTGTCGATCGGCCAGGCTTCGAGCACGGCGATCAGCACGGCGGCGTTGTAGGCGTTGATCCAGTACGCGAGCTCGTCCTGCCCGCGCGGGAAGCGTTCCGGGTGGCTGTGGGGCGAGACGACCGCCAGGCGCCGGTAGTAGGCGTCCAGGTCGCCGCGGTCCTCCGCCAGGCCCGCGTAATCCACGCGGCCGCGCTCGTCCACGAAGCGCTGCTGCACACGATCCAGCTCGGCGTGGGGGAAGGGCCGGCCCGCCGGCGGCAGCAGGGGCCGCGGCTCGATGGTGGTGACGCAGCCGGCCGCCCAGAATGAAAGGCAGAGCAGCCACACGGCGGAGCGCATGGGGGTGTGTCTCATCGGTGGATTTGGATGCCTCCCATCCGTCGGCGTTTCCCCGTCACGATCAGCGGAACTTCGAGAAGTCCGGTGGGCGCTTCTCGGTGAAGGCCGTGCGGCCCTCCTCGGCCTCGGCGGTCTTGCCGAGCAGCTCCAGGGCCTCGAAGGCCAGGCGCTGCTGGCCCGCCACCTGGGCGCTGTCGGCGTTGAACGACATCTTGAGGAAGCGCAGCGTGGTGGGGGATAGAGCCGTGACTTCGGCCGCCCAGGCGCGCGCCTCGTCCATGAGCTGCTCCGCCGGCACCACCTTGTTCACCAGCCCCCACTCCAGGGCCGTGGCGGCGTCGTACTGCCGGCAGAAGAACCAGATCTCCCGGGCCCGCTTCTCGCCCACCACCCGGGCCAGGTAGGCGGTGCCGAAGCCGGCGTCGAAGGATCCCACCCGCGGCCCCGCCTGGCCGAAGCGTGCGTGCTCGGCCGCGATCGTCACGTCGCACACGATGTGCAGCACGTGGCCGCCGCCGATGGCGACGCCGTTGACCGCGGCGATCACCGGCTTGGGGATGTTGCGGATCACGTGGTGGAGCTCCTCGATCTCGAAGAGCCCGGTCTCGCTGGCGCCGTAGGAGCCCGTCTCGACGTAGGCCTTCTGGTCGCCGCCGGCGCAGAAGGCGCGTTCCCCCGCGCCGGTCAGGATCACGCAGGCCACCGAGCGGTCGGACCACGCGCACTTGAACGCATGGATCAGCTCCTCGACCGTCTCGCCGGTGAAGGCGTTGAGCCGCTGGGGGCGGTTCATGGTGATGATGGCGACGCCGTCCTGCGTCTCGTAGCGGATGTCTCCGTACTCCATGGGATCTCCTACCCGTGCATGGTGAGGCCGCCGCTCACGCTGAGCACCTGTCCGGTGCAGAAGGCCGAGCGGTCACTGGCGAAGAAGAGGATTGCGTCGGCCACTTCTTCGGGCCGTGCCAGTCGGTGCAGCGGGATGGCCCGCTCCAGGGCCGTCTGCATCTTCTCGGGCAGCGAGCGGAAGAGTGGCGTGTCCGTGGGGCCGGGCGAAACGCAGTTGACGCGGATGGAGTGGCGCGCCATCTCGCGCGCCAGTGACTTGGTGAAGGCGATCACGGCCCCCTTGGCGCCGGCGTAGACGGTCTCGCCGGTGCTGCCCACGCGCCCCGCGTCGCTGGCGACGTTGACGATGGCGCCGCCGCCTGCGTCGATCATCGCTGGCAGGAAGGCGCGGCTCACGCGCACCGGGCCCAGGTAGTTCAGGTCGACGATGCGCTCCCAGAACTCCGGCTCGTTGTCGAGGAAGGCCTCCAGCCGGTCCCAGCCGGCGGCATTCACCAACACATCCAAGCGGCCTCCCGAGTCCAGCACGCCGCGCGCGAAGTCGTCCACCGAGCCGGCATCGGTGATGTCCAGGTGGGCCGCCTGGGCGTTGCCGCCGATGGGGCGGCACGTCTCGGCCGCCCCGGCGTCGTCCACGTCGCCCACGAAGACCCGCGCGCCGGCGGCAGCCAGGGCCTGCACCGCCGCGCGGCCGATGCCCGAGGCGCCCCCGGTCACCGCTGCGATGCGTCCGTCCAGTTTCATGTCGTTTCTCCTACGCTATCTCACGGGTCGTCCCGGAGCAGCGCTTCCAGCTCATAGACGTGGGGGTCCTCGGCGCCCAGCGCGCGCAGGGCCTGCGCCAGGCGCAGTACGTACTCCGGGTTGGGTCCGCTGGGCCCGTGAGAGCGGCGCACCTGTCCGGCGATGGCCCCGGTGGTGGCGGGCCCCAGGTAGTTGCGGTTGGCCGGGGTCGCCACCCAGGACAGGCCGCGAACCCGCGCTCCGGCCGGTTCGTCGAAGTGGACCGGAAGCTGCAGCCTCTCGTATCCGCCCTGCTCGCGGACGTCCAGCGCCTCGAGGACGGAGCCCACCTGTTCGGCGTGCACGCGGTAGGCCATTCCCCAGCAGCGCGCCCCGGATGCGGGCACCAAGGTGACCACCCGGCCCGGCGCACCGGGAACACCCCGATGATCCGTCGAGCCCTGCCAGAAGCGTCGCACGAAGCCCTCGATCCAGGCGGCGCGGCGCTCCTCGTGGGGGAAAGCGGGCCGCCATACCAGCGACCCGTACCCGAAGATCCAGACGTCGTCGTTCAGAGCCACTCGAACGCGGAGCGCAGCGCGTCGGGGCCGCCGTGCTCCAGCACCTCGCCGTGGGATACCAGGATGCGATCGAAATCCAAGGCGGCCATGCGCTCCACGGACTGGCGCGCCGCCTGCTTGTCGCGGATCACCAGGCGCATGATTCCCGTGGTCTTGAGCCGGCCGTGGCAGCGTCCGATTCGCAGGTACAGGCGCGTGATCCAGTTCACCGGCTCGTGGATGTTGAAGGCCAGGTCCGTCATCAGCAGCGTTCGTGAAGGCTTGTGGACGAAGACCACTTCGTTGGTGGTCGGCGCGCCGTAGAACTGGACCAGGTCGATCGCATCTCCCCAGCCCGGATCCGGGTGGCCCTCGGCCAGGATGCCGTCGAAGCGCAGGTCTTTGCGTTTCTCAGGCAGGCCGATGGGCCCGTAGAGCTTCGCGTCCGGGAAGGCCTCGACCCAGCCGTCGAGGTAGAGGTGGTGGAACTTGTTGGGGGCCACCAGGAAGCCCAGCGGGCCCAGCGCCTCGACGTCTGCGCGCAAGGCGTCGTCGATCTGCATGGGCGAGTGCACGAACAGCTCGCCGCCGGGGAGCCGGATCACGGTCATACGCACGCCGATCTGGATGCCGGCCGTCGAGAGCGGGCCGGTCGTGGTCCAGAGATCGTCGTCCAGACGTTCCAGCATTCGCAGGAGTGTGCCCGAACTCAGGGATGCCGTCATGCGGTACCCTGGATGCATGGACGGCGGGAAGCAGTCTGCTCATCGACGGCGAGTGCAACGTTTGCACGTGGACGGTGCAGTTCGTGGTTCCTCGGGATCCCGAGGGGCGCTTTGCGTTTGCCGCGCTGCAGTCGCCCGCCGGACGCCGGCTCCTGGAGCAGGCCGGCCAGCCGCCGGAGCGTCTGGAAACCGTGGTGCTGCTGGAAGGCGGCGCCGTGCACCGGCGCAGCTCAGCCGTGCTGCGCGTGGTGCGCAGGCTCTCCGGCGCCTGGCCGCTGCTCTACGCGCTGTGGCTGATCCCGCGCCCGCTGCGCGACCGGGTCTACGACGCCTTCGCCGCGCGCCGCTACCGCTGGTTCGGCCGCCGCGACGCGTGCCTGGTCCCCGGCCCCGAGCTCGCCGCCCGCTTCCTCGACTAGGCGTGGATGGGGGGGCGGCGGTTGGCCCAGGGGAGGGCTTGCTCCAGCTGGGCGCCGACTGAGAGCAGCACGTCCTCGCGGTTGGCCGCGCCCACCAGCTGCGCGCCCACGGGCAGTCCGTCGGGCGTCCAATGCACCGGTACCGACATGGCCGGCTGGCCGCTGGCGTTGAAGGGCGAGGTGAAGACGGCGAAGATCGCCGCGCCCGCAAACCCGGCCAGTGGGTTGCCCTCCTGGGGATCCAGTCGGCCCAGCAGCGGCGGCGGCTCGCCGCAGGTGGGCGTGAGCAGCACGTCGAAGCCGGACTCCCACCAGGCCGCCATGCGGCGCGACAGCCGGTGGACCAGCTCGATGCCGCGCAGGAACTGGGACGAGCTCATGCTGCGCCCGATTTCCGCCAGGGCCCAGGTCATGGGCTCCACGTCGTCTGCGGTCACCGTCACGCCCAGCTTTTCGCCCCAGGCGTCCAGCGCCCGGGCGGTGTTGCAGCTGATGACCGTGGCGACGGCCCAGGCGATCTCGGGATCCTCCAGGGCGTCCGGGTGCGACTCGACCACCTCGTGGCCCAGGCTGCGCAGCGCGTCGGCGCTGGCCTGTGCCGCGGCGGTGCACTCCGCATCGATCTCGATGCCACGCGGACCGTGGTCCAGCAGCCCTATGCGCAGCCGGCCCGGGTCGGCTGCCGCGCTCTCCCGGTAGGGACGCTGCGGCGGAAGCGCGAAGTAGGGATCGCCGGGCGCGGGCCCGTGCACCACGTCGAGGATTCCGGCGGTGTCGCGGATGGTGCGCGTCACCACCAGCTCCGCCGAGAATCCGTTCCAGCGGTCGCCCAACTCCGGCCCGAAGCTGATGCGCCCGCGGCTGGGCTTGAGTCCCACCAGCCCGGCGTGGGAAGCGGGGATGCGAATCGAGCCCCCGCCGTCGCTGGCGTGGGCGGCCGGCACCATTCCAGATGCCACCGCCGCGGAGGCGCCGCCGCTGGACCCGCCCGGGGAGTGGGCCGTATCCCAGGGGCTGCGCGTCGGCCCGTGGGCTGCCGGCTCGGTGGTGGGCGATAGGCCGAGCTCCGGCGTGTTGGTTCGCCCCAGGATCACGAAGCCCGCACGGCGCAGGCGCTCGGTGAGGAACGAGTCGCGCTCGGAGCGGAAGTCGTGGCGCTTCAGCAGCGCCATGCCGGCGTGATAGGGGGCGCCCGCCAGGTTTCCGCCCAGGTCTTTCAGCAGGAACGGCACGCCGCG
>CAMYOO010000218.1:0-4508 GCA_947260035.1 uncultured delta proteobacterium | reverse complement strand
ATCACGGCGTTGAGCTGCGGGTTGACCTTTTCGATGCGTGCGATCGCGGCCTCGACCAGATCGCTGGGAGTGGCCTCTCCGTTTCGCACCAACTCGGCCTGCGCCGTCGCGTCGAGCGTCGCCAGATCTTCACTCACCATGGTCTTCTCCTCGGAAAGGGGGGGTCTACTCCAGCAGGCGCCGGTTCAACGAGCCGTCCACCGCCGCATCAGGATACCGCCTCGCGGGCGTCGTTGGAGATGGGCACCGGGATGGCCGCTTCCCCGTCCGGCGTTCAGGCGATGGGGTTCCGGAAGCCGAGCAGCCGGTCTGCGATCGGCACCATCAGCGGGTTGAGGAACAGGAAGCGGTAGGGCCAGATCGGCGAGTGGCAGTCGTCCGGCCCGATGCGCCCATCCAGCAGCTCGGCGCAGCCCTCGGCCGCCCGCTCGGACAGCAGGTCGAGGATCCGTTCGCCCAGCTCGGCCGAGGCCGCGCCGGGCGCGCCCGAGTAGGTCTCCTCCTGGAAGAAGCGCAAGCCCGCGCGGAACGCGCGAAGCATCTCCAGGAAGCGCCGCGGGTCTCCGCGGCCGGTCTGGGGCCGTGGCTCTCCCCGGTCCTCGAGCCACGTCTCTACGGTGCGCCGGGGCAACTCCTTGTAGGCGGGATCGACCCAACCCCCGTGCAGCGCCAGCAGCTGGGAGGTCTCGACGAGTCCGCCGTGGTTGTCGCCGGCCAGGTCCTCGCGGCGCACGCCGGGCAGCTCGGCCAGCACGTCGTCCAGGTTGGAGGTTCCGTTGGTCAGCCTGGAAATCATCAACGAGAAGATCGAGGCCATCTGCAGGCCGCGCTTGCGGTGGACCCGATGGCAGGCGCGTTCGATCGCCAGGAAGTGACGCGGCCCGCCGTGGAAGTTGGAGATCCACACGTGGCGGAATCCCTGTGCGGCCAGCGTCCGGCCCAGGTCCTCGAGGACGCGGACCGTGGTGCCCGGACGAAAGAAGAGAGAGCCCGGCTGGGGAACCACATCGGTGGCGGCGTAGACGAAGGGCAGCTTGAGGAAGGTGCGGTCGCGATGTTCTGCGGGCAGGAAGCGCAGCATGCGTTCGGCCAGCCCCTCGCCCTCGAGAGCGTCGGCGCCGATGGGCAGGTGCGGTCCGTGCACCTCGAGCGGCGAGGCGGTTACCAGCACGACGGCCCGCTCCCGGTCGATCTCGTCGAAGGCCTTCTTGGTCAGGGTCTCCCAGCGCAGGACTCGCGGCTCTCCGATCACGACGGGCTCCTCCGGGGGGACGACGATACCACGGCGGATCGGCTCTCCGGCGCCGTGCTAGCGTCCCGCATGGCTCGCCGGGCAGGCATCGTCCTCGCTGCCGCTCTCGTCGTCGCAACGGCTCTTCCCGCCAGCGCCCGCGTGGTGCTGGTCGGCATCGACGGCCTCGGCTGGAGCCTGGTGGATCCGATGCTCGCGGCGGGCGAGATGCCCCACCTGGCGGCGCTCTTGAAGCGCGGCGCCGGCGCCGACCTCGAGACCGTGAAGCCGGTGATCTCGCCGGTGGTCTGGACCAGCATCGCTACGGGTCGCAGCCCCGACGCGCACGGCATCCTGGGCTTCCTGGCAACCCGGATGCAGCTCCGGACACCGACGATCTTCGAACGCCTGGCCTTGGCTGGGCGTCGGGTGGCGCTCTACGACTATCTGGTGACCTGGCCGCCGCCCGCGCTGCCCGACGGCTTCACGGTGCCGGGATGGATGCGCCGTGGCCCCGAGATCTGGCCCGCTGACCTGTGGGCTCGCACGGGCGTGGTCGACTACCGGGTGGTGTACGACCGCGCGGAGAGTCAGGAACAGCACAGGGCCGGTATTCGCGAAGAGCTGGCGCGCAAGCCCGCCACGTTCGCAGCCCTGCTCGAAGCCTGGGATCCCGACGTCGCCGCGACGATCGTCTATGCGGTGGATCGCACCGGCCACCGCTTCTGGCGTGACGCCTGGCCCGACGCGGGCGACGAAGGCCGCCCTACGCAGGCACCGCGCGAGGACAGCCTGATGCGCGAGGTGCTGCGCGGCCTGGACGTGGGCCTGGGCACCCTGGTGGGTGCGCTGGAGCCCGAGGACGTGCTGTTGCTGGCGTCCGATCACGGCTTCCAGGCCGTCGAGCCGCGCCACGTCTGGGCCATGCGCACGCGCGAACTCCTGCGGGAGGCAGGCTTCGACGAGACGCGCGACGGCTTCACGCTGGTTCGCCAGTGGGGCGTGATCGTGGCCCGGGTGCGCCCGGGGCCGTTCGACCCGCGCGATGCCACGTTGGAGCGGCTGACCGCGTTCTTCGAAAGTGCGCGAGGGCCGGATGGGGAGGGGCTGCTGGACGTCCAGGTGCTGGACGGCATCGAGCGCCCTGCGGACCGGCGCCGCTCGCTCTGGAACCGCATCCGCCAGCGCGGCTTCCGCCTCGCCGCCAGTTACCTGTTCGGCGCCACCTTCGACGATCCCGCCCACGGCTGGGTTGTCGCGCGTTTCGACGGAGACCAGATGAAGTCGCTCTGGCCCGACGCCACCGTCAGTCTGGACGGGCGCGAGATGCGAGCCGAAGCGCTGGTTGCGCGGGAGGACTTCGACGGGCAGCACCATGACACCGCGGTCTTCGTCGCCGCCGGCGGGCCGATCCGCGCGCGCGCCGAGCGCGGGCGGATCAGCGTGCTGGACGTTGCCTCGCTGGTGGCCTACCTGGCCGGCGAACCCCTGCCCGATGATCTGGAGGGCACGCTGCCGCGGGACTGGATCGACCCCGCCTGGCTCGCAGCGCATCCGCCGCGGAGCATCCCGGCGTCCGAGCTGCCCGGTCTCCTCCCGTCGGACTCGGCACCCGCCGAATCCGTCGGAGATCCCGCCATGCTCGAACGCCTGCGTTCCCTCGGCTACGTGGAGTAACCGGCGACTTCTCCCAATGCAATGCTGGACGGGTCAGTTGCGGCGGTAGAGGAGTACGGTCAGGTCGTCGGGCTTGGAGGGGTCGCCGCTGCGCGGCGCGGTCATGCGGCGGTGGCAGGCTTCGGGCGCCCTGCGCAACGCGGCATCCAGCGGTCCGGTTGCCACAGCGGCGGCGATGTCATCCGCGGAAAGGTTGTCGAAGAGTCCGTCGCTGCCCATCACCACCGTGTCTCGCAGCGCCAGTTGCAGGGGCGGCCCGATCTCGATGCGCATATCGGGGGTGCCGATGGCGTTGGAGATGAAGTGGCGCTCCTCGTGGTGCAGCGCCTCCTGCGCGTCCAGCAGCCCCGCCTCCACGGCGTAGCCCACCGGTGAGTGGGAAACGGTCTGGAGCTTGAGGCGCCCGCGCTGCCCCGTGACGAAGAGCTCCGAGTCCCCGGTGTGGAAAGGGCGCACGCAGCCCTGCTCCAGCGCCGCCACCACCAGGGTGGTGGTGCCGCCGCCGTCGGCGGATACCAGCTCCTGGTTGGCGCGCTCGAAGCCGTTCAGGATGGCCGTGCGCAGCTCGTCCCCCTCGCGCGCGGCCTCGGTCAGGGCGGCCTGGAGGGCTCGCAGCGCAACCTCGGCCGCCTGTCCGCCCGCGGGTCCGCCCCCTACGCCGTCGGCCACCGCCAGCACGCCCCGCTCGCGGTCGAAGGGGATCAGCGCAGCGCCGTCCTCGTTGGGGTCGTCGGAGCCCGGTTGCCGCGTGGTGAAGACGCCTGCCGTCCCCCCGGCGAACGGAAGGATCGCTCCCTCGGCCATGTCCCGGCCGCACAGGAGCACCGCGTCACTGGGTTGCTCCACGGGGGCACCCCCTCTCACCCGGGCTCCAGGATAGGCCAGCAGATGGGTAGAATCCCGGAATGAACAGCGAGCTGGGTCTGATCCTGCCTCTGCACGGGGCGGTCTTTGCAGAGGCCCTGGCCGGCGCTCGCGCCGCCGACGAGGCTGGCCTGGCGGCCGTCTGGGTGCCGGACACGCTGATGAACCAAGGGCGGCCCAGCGCTGGGGCAGGATGCCGGACTCGGCGTTGAAGCGGTAGTCGCCCAGCCCGTAGAGGACCCCGGCGCCGAGGTGGGCGACCTCGTCGAAGGTGACCGACTTGTCGACGGTCGACGAGACCGCGAGCCACCAATGGGCGGCGAGCAGAGCGGCGACCAGACAGGCCTCCGCGAGCCGGCGGCGCGCGGTCACGGTGCGCATGAAGCTGAGGCTACCGCGAAACGACCGCGCCGGCGCGGCCGCGCGCCGGCATCCGAAGAGTACGCGGCGAGCGAAGACGTGAGAGACTGGCTGCTCGGGGCAACCGCCCCGTCACACGACCCGGAATCCTGCGATGCAAGGCTATTACGACCACCATCCCCTCGTGACCCTCGACCGCCATCTGGTTGTCGCCGGCTACTTCGGCGCCGAGACCCGCCAGATCGGCTATCAGCTCGCGGCCCTGACCGGCCTCGGGTTCAGCGACCTCGACCGCACGATCGAGCACCACGCCGGCAAATCGATCTGGGAGCTCGTCTGGACCGAAGGAGAGGAGCGCTATCGGCGCCTCGAGCGC
>CAMYOO010000217.1 GCA_947260035.1 uncultured delta proteobacterium | reverse complement strand
GAGGCGGGCGACGCCGAGGACCCGGCCACGGCCGACGCCCAGCCCGCCGTGCCGCCGCCGGCCGCCCCCGCCGGAGAGGACGACGAGGTGCCGCTACCGCCGGGCTACGCGCTGTCCGAGGTGGACGCCTACCTGGCGGTGGAATTGCTGCACGCCGTGGTGATGGACAAGCAGGGCACGGGCAAGCAGGCGCGCGCCCTGAAGCGGCCGCTGGGCGGCAAGACCGGCACCACCAACGAGCAGGGCGACGCCTGGTTCGTGGGCTTCTCGGCCGACGTGGCGACGGGCGTGTGGGTGGGCTTCGACGAGCGCCGCGTGCTGGGCAAGGGCGAGACCGGCGGCAAGGCCGCGCTGCCCATCTGGGTGGAGGTGATGCGCGCCGCTCTGGCCCCGCGGCCGCGGCGTGACTTCGTGGCGCCCGACGGCATCGTCTTCGCGCGCGTGGACGCGGAGAGCGGTCTGCTGGCCAGCCCCGCCAGCAAGGAGACCTACTTCCAGGCCTACGCCGAAGGCACCGCGCCCACGGAGACGGGCGACGGCGCGGTGCACGCCTCCGAGAGCGACCGCATGCTGCGCCTGGACCGCTTCTAGCCGAGCAGGACGGTCAGCTCTGCGGGGCTCTCCACCAGGTGATCGGCGCCCGCGTCGCGAAGCTCGGCTTCGCTGCCGATGCCCCAGGTGACGCCGATGGTGGTCAGGCCGTTGGCCCGGCCCGCCACCACGTCGTGGAGTCGGTCGCCCACCATGGCCACCGGTCCCGCTGCGCCCAGCGCTTCCAGCGCCCGCGCCACCGTTCGGGTCTTGGGCTCGCCGCGCGCATCCAGGGAAGGGCCCACCACGAAGGCGAAGAAGCGCGCCATGTCCAGGGTTTCGAGGATCGGAACCGCGTAGGCCTCGGGCTTCGAGGTGGCCACGCCCAGGGCCAGCCGGCCGGTCAGCTCCACGAGCGTCTCCGCGATGCCCGCGTTGGCCCGGGTCTCCTCGACGCAGGCGGTGGTGTAGCGCTCGCGATAGCGAGCCACGCAGGCGTCGACGAGGTCCGGATCGCCGCCCTGCTGGGCCAGCACCTCGCCGAAGGCGTCGTGGAGCGGCGGGCCGATCAGGGGGTGCAGCCGCTCCTCGGGCCAAGCCTCCAGGCCGCAGGCCCGAAGCGCGTGATTCATGGAGCGGGAGATGGCGACTCGCGAGTCCACCAGCACGCCGTCCAGGTCGAAGAGCACGCCGGCAAAGCGCATGCAGCCAGTCCTCGGTTGACAGGTCGGAGTCGGGCACGGTAGCAACGGCCCTGGTGAGTGGGACCTCTACGCAGCCGGGCGAGGCCCGGATCCGAAAGCCGCGCGAGATCGGCGCGTCCGATCTGGACGTGCTGCTGGCGCGCAGCGCCGAACGGCTGTGCAAGGCCGAGCGGGCTCGGGCCGTGGTGGCCGCCGTGGAAGGCGCGGACGGCAGCGTGCGCCTGGCGGCCTGCGCGGGCGACCTGCCCGGCGTTCCGCCGCCCGGGCTGGCGGACGCCCTGGCGGTCCACGCGGGTGCCGTGGACCTGAGGAATGCCGAAGCGCCTGAGCTGCGCGAGGCCGCGCGTCTGGGCTTCGCCGCGGGAGTTGCCGTCGGCCGCGTGGCAGGGCACGGCTACGCATCGCTGCTGCTGGCGGCGCCCGGGACCGCGACGGCCGAGGTGCGCCCGCGCACCCTCGCCGCACTGGACGCTGCGGCGCAGCGGCTGGAGGCGCCGGCGGCGGCTGCCGCAGCCGGCGCGCGCCTGGCCCGCCTGGACGAGGAAGTGCAACGCCTGGACCGGCTGGCCGCGCTGGGCGACCTGCTCTCCGAGATCGCCCACGAGGTGCGCAACCCGCTGGTCTCGGTGAAGACCTTCCTCCAGCTGATGCCCGAACGTCTGGACGACCCCGAGTTCCGCGTGCGCTTCCACGGCGTGGTCACCGATGAGGTACGGCGCATCGAGCAGCTTCTGGATGCGGTGCTGGCCCACGCGCGTCCCCCCGTTGCCCCGGAAGGCGAGGGCGCACCGGTCGGCCCGGCCCTGGAGACCGTGGCCCAGCTGCTGACGCACCGGGCCATGGAGAAGCTGGTGCGGCTGGAGGTGGAGGCGCCGTCCGAGGAGCTGCGCGCGCCCATGGCCACTGACGCCCTGCGCCAGGTGATCCTCAACCTGACGCTCAACGCCGTGGACGCGACGCCCGCCGAGGGCCGCGTGCGGCTGGTGGCGACCCGCGCGCCGCAGCTCGAGGTGCGCGTCGAAGACCAGGGTCCCGGCGTCCCGCCGGAGCTGCGCCAGCGCGTCTTCGAGCCCTTCTTCACCAGCCGCACAGCCCGCCCCGGCGGCCTGGGCCTGGCCATCAGCCGCCGCCTGGTGGAGTCGGCCGGTGGCACCCTGGACGTGGTGGACGCGGAGGGCGGCGGCGCCGCGTTCCGGCTCCGGTTCGGCGCTCGCTAGCCCCGCACGTGGGGTCAGGCTGCGGTGCGAGTGTCTGGCCGCGGCCCGAGGTTCTCGGACTGCGGCGTACTCGCCGCGGCGTTCACGCGCTCTCCCCGGGGAGCGTCAGCTCCGGCGTCGGGTCGCCGCCAGGAGTGCCATCCCGGCCAGACCCAGCAGCAGCGCCCCAGGCTCGGGGACAGTCACTTGTCCGCGGATCTCGCCTCCGCCGCTCGTCGTGCTGTGGATGTTGATGTACCAGAGGCCGGCCAGGAGGTCCGACTCCTGCGCTGCGCTCAGGGCGGTAGACCCCGCGAACGTGCCGGACTTGAGGCCCGGATCCACCACCACCGCGATGCCGACCTGGACGCCGGCGTTCACGCCGGGCAGCGCCGGCCCGTGGAAGTGCGACACGGTGTAGTCGCCGGTGAGCCCGCTGAACGATCCGGACCAGGTCAACAGCTTGGTCACGTCGTCGAAGGTGTTGGTTGCACTGCCCGTTCCGGCAGAGCCGGTTCCCGCACCGGCGTTGGCCTGGGCCCCGTCGATGGACGAGATCAGGTTGATGGTCGTCGCCTGCGCACCCAGGGGCAGCGCAAGCGCGGCCACGAATCCCAGCGCCGCAGCGCGCGCACCCGTCTTCCAGCTTCCGTTCCGCATGTTCGGCTCTCCTTTTGGACCCACCGTTCTAGAAAGCAAACAACGTACCGTGCAGCGCATGGCTATAAATCTTTGAATCGGAAGGACTTTCCAGAAGCAGGCAGGACCGTTCGCCCCTGGAGTGGAACGAGTGTTCTCTTGGGGGTGGAAAAAGATTTCCAGTCGGTTGGCCGCGCCTTGCTTCGGCGGCGGAGGCCAGGAGGGGTCTTCGCGGGTGCCCAGGAGAGGTGCGTACCAGCGTCCCGCCAGGTCCGTGTTCCCCGATGCGGGTTGTGTCACGCTCCGCATCGGGGCGCAGATTCCCAGGTGGTCTCAGCCACGCGGCGCCACCCGGAGGGGACATGTCGAGGAAGCTCCTGCCTGCTTTCCTGGGCCTGCTCGTGTTCGGGGGCATGGTCGCCTGGTTCAAGGTGGGTCGGCCGCTCTACGAAACGCGCGAGAGGATGGGCCGCCACACGGCGCCTGCGGACTATGCACTCCAGGACGACACCCGGGTCGGCGGCCCGTCCCCGGAGCCGCTCGTCGTGCAGCCGCCCAACCCCTTGAAGAACGTCTACTGGGGAGACACCCACGTCCACACGCGCGAGAGCTTCGACGCGGCGCTGTTCGGTACGACGCTGTCCGTCGAGGATGCGTACCGCTTCGCGCGGGGCGAGGCGCTGCGAAGCGACGGCGGCGAGCGGATGCAGCTCTCGCGCCCCCTCGACTTCGTCGCAATCACCGATCACGCCGAGGGGTTCGGGACCAGGACGCGCTGTGGCGACGCAGACCTGAGCTGGATCGAGTCCATCAACTGCTCGATGATGGAGACGCCCAACGTTTTCGTCTTCTCGTACATCCGCTCGCGGGGGATGCGGGGCAGGCAGGAGCTCGAGCCGGACCCCGATGCTACGGCTGGCGTGTACCGCAACAGGACGCGCGAGCATCCGGTCCGGGGGGCGGTCCCGATCTGCTCCCGGGGCGAGGGGGGCGTGGAGCGCTGCGTGCGCGACGCCCGCTCGGACTGGGAGCGTTACATCGCCCTGGCCGATGCCCACAACGAGCCCGGGGTGCTGACGACGTTTGCCGCCTACGAGTACTCGCCGACCCTGCCGGATACCGGCAAGCACCACCGCAACGTCCTCTTCAACGGCAACGACCTCCCCGAGCACGCGATCTCGTCCATGGACGTCGGCAACGCGATCGACCTCTGGCGCGGACTGGAGGCGACCTGCACGGGCGACTGCGACTTCCTCACGATCCCCCACAACATGAACAAGGGCTGGGGTCTCTTCTACAGCCGCTACACCTGGGACGGCGGGAGCTACGACGAGGCGGGATGGCGCCTGCGCAAGCGCCGCGAACCCCTGGCCGAGATGTACCAGATCAAGGGCGCGTCGGAGTGCGCCCTTGGCGTCGGAGCCACCGACGAGGAGTGCGCCTTCAGCCAGGTCTTCGAGCCCTGCGAGCAGGGCCAGGAGACCGGCTGCGCCTTCGAGACCGGCTTCGCCCGGCAGGGGCTCAAGATCGGCCTGGAGCTGGACCGCGAGCTCGGCTTCAACCCCCTGGCCTTCGGCATGATCGGATCGACGGACACCCACAACGGGAACCCCGGCGACGTCGAGGAATGGGACTACGTCGGCAAGGTCGGATTGATCAGCTCGCCGGCGATCCGCCGCATGCGGAAACGGGCGGGCAGCGGCCCCGAGCCGAAGCCTCACGAGACGCTGCTGCAGTTCCACACGTCGGGGGGGCTGGCGGCGGTCTGGGCCGAGGAGAACACGCGCGACGCGGTCTTCGCCGCCATGAAGCGCCGCGAGGTCTACGCCAGCTCGGGGCCGCGCATCACCCTGCGCTTCTTCGCAGGCTGGGGCTTCGACGAGAGCATCGTCGACGGGTCGGAGCCTGTGAGCGTCGCGGCCGCCGGCGGGGTTTCCATGGGCGGCGTGCTGCGCCCGAGCGAGGGAGATACCGGGAGCCCCACCTTCTACGTCTCGGCGGCGGCCGACTGGATGAGCGCGCGCTTGCAGCGGGTCCAGATCGTCAAGGGCTGGATCGACGCAGACGGGTCCACCCACGAGAAGGTCCGGGACGTGGCTTGCGCCGACGGGCTCGAGGTCGATCCGGCGACGCTGCGCTGCCCCGACAACGGCGCCTCGGTCGACCTGGCGACCTGCACGCCAGACGCGAGCAAGGGTGCGATGCAGCTGGCGACCGCCTGGACGGACCCCGACTTCGACCCGAGCCAAGGAGCCTTCTACTACGTCCGCGTCCTCCAGAACCCCACCTGCCGCTGGTCCAGCTACGACGCGATCCGCCTGGGCCGAGAACCGGACCCGCGCGTGCCCGCAACCCTGCGCGAGCGGGTCTGGTCCTCGCCGATCTGGTCCTCGCCCTTACCGGAGAGGCTCCGGTAGCCATTCGCCGTGCGGGTGCTGCAGCCCGCGCGCGACACTGACGTCCGGAGGCTGCACTCCCTCTCGGGCGGGGCTTCGTTCGAGCCTCTAGAGGCCTTCGCTCCGCTGGCAGGGCCCTTGCATACTTCCTCCGGCACTACCCGCGCCCACCCGGAGGCCCGACGTGGAGCACTTGTACGATCCCAAGGATCCCGCCTTCCAGGCCGACCCGTACCCGGTCTACGCGCGCATGCGCGCCGCCGGACCGGTCCATTTCCGCCTGTTCGAGCAGCTCGACGGCCGCGAGTTGCCCGTCTGGGTCCTGAGGGTGCGGCGGCCCAGGTCGAGGAGCTGAAGCCGCTGGTGCGCACCTACAACGCCCTGATGCTCTTCGTGGATCCGCCGCGCCACACGCGTCTGCGTAACCTGGTGAGCAAGGGCTTCACGCCCCGGCGCGTGCAGCACCTGCGTCCGCGCGTCGAGGCGATCGTGACCGAGCTGGTGGACCAGGCCGAGGATCGTGGCTGCATGGACCTGATGGCGGACCTTGCGGTTCCTCTGCCCATCATCGTGATCGCCGAGCTGCTGGGCGTCCCGGTCGAGGACCGCGATCGCCTCAAGGTCTGGTCGGACAATGCGGCCTTGCTCCTCGACGGCACGCTGCGCGACGACCACCTCGCAGTGGCCGTGCCGAACTTCCTCGAGCTGATCGACTACCTGAAGCACGTCATCGAGGCCCGCCGAAAGGAGCCCCAGGACGATCTGATCAGCGCGCTGGTCGCCGCCCAGGACGCGGACGACAGCCTCGACGACTACGAGGTGCTGGCCACCTGTGCGCTCATCCTGGGCGCGGGCCACGAGACCACCACGAACCTGATCGGCAACGGGATGTGGGCCCTGCTCCGCGACCCCGAGGCCTTCCGGCGCCTGGCGAGTGAGCCCGGGCTGCTGCCCTCGGCCGTGGAAGAGCTCCTGCGCTTCGATAGTCCGGTGCAGGTGACCTCACGCGTGCCCCTCGAGGACGTGGAGATCCAGGGCGTCGTCATTCCGAAGGGCGACGAGGTCAACACACTGATCGGTTCGGCCAACCGCGATCCCGCCCAGTTCCCGGATCCGGACCGCCTGGTGCTGGACCGCCCCGAGAACCGGCACCTCGCGTTCGGCCACGGTCCGCACTTCTGCCTGGGCGCGCCCCTGGCGCGGCTCGAAGGCGAGATCGCCTTCGGCGCACTGGCGCGGCGCTTCCCGGAGATGCGCCTGGAGCGAGATCCCCCGCCCCGCCGGGCCGGCTTCGTGCTGCGGGGTCTCAAGAGCCTTCCGGTGAACCCAGGGTAGACGCCGCCCAGGGCAGGCTCCCTGCCGCGCCGTGGCACCACAACGGCCTTCTTGACGGGACGCGAGCCCTGCCGCGCAAGGGCGGCGTGCACCCGCGGCCACCTCGCGCAGGAGGGTTCACTCCGTCAGCGTGACGACGACCCGGTCCAGGCCGCCCTGGAAGGGGAAGGGATCCTGGTAGCGCTTCGATACCTGCGTCCCCGTGTCGAGGCCGACGTCGAAGGTCTCCGCGAGCGAGTAGGTGCTGATGTGCATCTTGGGCATGGTGGCCTCGGCCACCTTCTTGCCGTTCACGAAGAGTTGGCCAGTGCCCGCGTAGTCGCCGGTCTTGATGAAGTTGAACTTGATATCGGTGGGACCGGTCGGCAAGGGCGGGGAGGCCAGTGTGTAGTGCACCCCGTCCAGGTAGTTGTAGTCGTAGTAGGCGCGGCCATCCTGGATGAACATTGAGAAGCCGCCCGTCATTCCGCCGACGGCCATGATCACGCCCTCCTCGCCGCCCTTCAGGTCGATGGTGGTCTCGATCGTGTGGGAGCGATTCTTCACCGGCGCGGAGGCCTTCTCCGCGATGCGGATGGCGCCGGGGTAGAAGTACGTGAACTGCTTCTGGTCGCCGAAGAGCCGGGTCTCCTGTGCGGCGATCCGCTTGATCATGTCGTCGTAGAGCGGATAGACGTTGTACTTCCACGCCTCTTCATCGAATGCCTTCTTCAGCTTGGCGAGCTTCTCGGGGTGCTGCTCGGCCAGGTTGGTGCTCTCCGAGAAGTCTTCGGCGACGTGGTAGAGCTCCCACACGTCCTGATCGAACGGCTGGGTGACAGCCAGCTCCCACGGCATCCGATTGGCGTGGAGGGTCACGGCCTTCCAGCCGTCCTCCCAGAGCGCACGGTTCCCGAACATCTCGTAGTACTGCCGCTTCTTCTGGTTGGGCGCGTCCGGTGCGTCGAAGGAGTAGGCCATCGAGACACCATCCATCGGCTGCTGCTCGACGTCGTGGTACGTCGCCGGGATCGAGACCCCGGCCGCGTCCAGGATGGTGGGCGCGATATCGGTGATGTGGTGGTACTGCCGGCGGATCTCGCCCTTCGCCTGGATGCCCTTCGGCCAGTGCACGACCAGTGCATCATGCTGTCCGCCGCGGTGCTCGCTCTGCTTGAAGTACCGGAAGGGGGTGTTTCCGGCCATGGCCCAGCCCGCGTGGTAGTGGGGGTAGGTGGTCTCATCGCCCCAGTTCTCGTAGTGGCGCAGGTTGGCGTCGAAGGGCGTCTGTAGGCCGTTCAGCACGTAGGTCTCGTTGAACGTCCCGGCCAATCCCCCTTCGCCGCTGGCGCCGTTGTCCGAGGTGACGAAGATCAGCGTGTTGTCCAGCTCGCCGATCCGCTTCAGCTCCGCTACGACGCGCCCGATCTGGTGATCCACGAACTCCAGCTGCGCCGCGAAGACCTCCATCTGTCGCGCGTAGAGCTTCTTCTCGTCGGCGTTGAGCGAGTCCCAGGCCGGGATCTCGTCGATCCGCTCGGTGAGCTTGGTGTCGGCGGGGATGATGCCCAGCTTCTTCTGCTTCTCCAGGATCTGCTTGCGCGCCTCGTCCCAGCCCATGTCGAAGCGGCCCTTCCACTTCGCGCGGTAGTCCGCCGGTGCGTGGTGCGGCGAGTGCATGGAGCCCGATGCCCAGAGCATCATGAAGGGGAGGTCCGGCTTGATCGACTTGTGGCCGGTGATCCAGAGGATGGCGCGATCGGCGAGGTCCTGGTCGAGGTGGTGGCTCTTGCGATACGGCTCGGGCGTGTGGTCGTTCCACATGACGGGTACGAACTGGTGCACGTCGGCCGACATGAAGGTGTAGGCGTGTTCGAAGCCCTCGCCGCTGGGCCAGCGTTCGAACGGTCCGACCTGGGAGACTTCGTAGAGAGGCGTGTGGTCCCACTTGCCCAGGGCATAGTTCACGTAGCCGGCGCTCTGGAGGTAGTTGGCCACGGACTTGGCGCTGGCCGGCATCATCGCGTTGTAGCCCGGGAAGCCCATCGCAGTGAGAGCGTGGCTTCCGAGCCCGATGGAGTGCGGGTTTCGTCCGGCCATCAGCGAGGCGCGCGTGGGCGAGCAGAGCGCCGTGGTGTGGAAGTCGTTGTAGCGGAGCCCGTTCGACGCGAGCTTGTCGATGTTGGGGGTCTCGGTCAGGCCGCCGAAGCTCCCGATCTGCGCGAAGCCGGTATCGTCGAGCAGGAAGATGATGACGTTGGGTGCACCGGCGGGCGGTACGATCGCATCGGGCCACCACTCCTCGCTCTCTGCGTAGGTCTTGCCGATCTTGCCCTTGAACTCGCTCGCCTCGCCCCCGGAGCTGGAGGGAAGGAGCAGGACTGCAGCCGTACACAGAAGAACGGATCCGAAGAAGCGCATGGGAGTTCCCCCTGATTCGAGGAGCGGATATTACCCTTGGAATCAGGGTACTCCGTCGTGTGACGCGGTGATTCTCCTGCGCGGGCTGGGGTGGCGGTCAGCGCAACCGCGAGCCGCGGGCACGCGTGGGAACGTCGCCCCCGTTGGGGTCATGGGGTGAGGCTCTCCGTGACGGCTCGGGAGATCGCGGCCAGACCGACGCCGAAGAAGTGGTCCGCGTCGGGTACGACGACGACACGGGCGTCGGCCGCACACGCGATCAGCTCCTCCACCGCCGCGGGCGGTGCCAGCGAATCGCGGCCGCCGCAGATGGCAAGCACGCTGCCGCCGAACTCGCGCAGGGTCTCCACGTCGATCAGGGCGGGCACCGGCGCCACCAGCACCAGCCTGCGCACCCGCGGTTGCCCCGCGCTGGCGCGCGCGGCGGCGCCCGCGCCGAAGGAGTAGCCGCAGGCGATCACCGCGCCCTCGACCGTCTCGGCGATGTGGTCCAGGGCCGCGCCGTAGTCGGCGTCGGCATCGGCCGCCTCGCCGCTGGGCGTTCCCGAGCTGGCGCCTACGCCGCGCCAGTCGAAGCGCAGCGAGGCGAAGCCGGCAGACGAGCAGACCCAGGACAGCTCGTTCACCACCGGGTGATCCATGCTGCCGCCGTAGAGCGGGTGCGGCGGAGCCACCACCGCGCCGCCGCGCGGCTCGCCGGCGGCGTTCAGGTAGACGCCGCCCAGGGCGGGCTCTGCGCCGCGCCCGGGCACTGCAACGGCCTTCTCGACGGGACGCGAGCCCATGCCGGCCAGCATAGGGTACGTTCGGCCCATGCCGCCGGAGACCGCGACCCAGCGGCGCAGCCGGTAGTGCCCTAGGAGCCTGACCCAAGATGGGGTGCGCCGGCCCGGGCGTCGAGACGCCGCGCTGGCAAGGCGCGCGACTGAGCCATAGCCGTCGCTACGGCGCAAGGAGCGCAACGCAGCCAGCGCGGATGGATCGGCGGCCTGACGGTGTGCCCCATCTTGGGTCAGGCTCCTAGGGCGACCGATCGCTCAGCCAGCGATGGATCGCGTCGTACGCGGCGGGGGCCGTTACCAGGTTCGCGTGGCCTACGCCCGCCACCTCGACTGTCTCCACGCCTTCCGTCGCCGGGCCGCGGCGCAACCACGCGCGGCCCTGGGCGCTCGCGCGGTGAACCATGCCGTCGCCGATCAGCTCCGCCAGCACGCCCGCCGCACGACCCCGGCCGGCGCTGAAGGCACCGGAGATCAGGAGGTGTCGTACGTCGGCGGCAAGAGGCACGGCGGCCGCAGGCCACGGCGACTCGGGGTGCATGTCCCGCCACTGTTCCTCGACCACGTGCCCGTGGCGCAGGTCCTTGATGCCGGCACTCCGCAGCTCGATCAGCCGAGCCAGGCTGCGCGTCGTGGGTCTTCGTATCGAGCGCAGCACCAGGGTCGCGACGTTGGCCGCGCGCTCGAGGTGCGCGCCGGTCAGGGGTGCGCCGAGCATCACGATTCGGCGCAGCGCGCCGCGCCAGCGGGCCGAGGAGCGCTCGCCGTAGGTCGCGGCGCTGTGCGCGACGAGGCCACCCATGCTGTGACCGACCAGGACCAGCTCATCGATGCTGCAGTCGGCGAAGTGCCGATCGAGCAGCGCGCTCAACCGCTCGCCGTTGGCCGAGATCCGCAGGCCCGTGTTGTAGCGTAGGTAGCAGCTGCGATAGTCGAGCTGCTCCTGGAGCAACGCTCCGAAGGCCGCCGGTTCGCCCCCGGGCTTCGCCCAGACCGCCTCGGTCGCACAATGGCCGTGGAGCAGGATGCAGGCGCGTTTCAGCGGCTCGCCGGCAGCCGGCGCTGCGACCGGGTCGCCGCCTTCATCGACCAGACGCATCTCGAC
>CAMYOO010000216.1 GCA_947260035.1 uncultured delta proteobacterium | reverse complement strand
TGCCGAGCCGCGTCCAGTCGAACTCGCGGGAGTGGGACTCCACCCGGTTGCGCAGCGCGATCCGGCCGCGGCGGTCCAGGCGGCAGAAGGCCAGCATGCGCTGGGTGAGGTCGGCCGCCGCCTCGTGGAAGTCACGGTTCCTGCGCGGCAGCACGCCGAGCCCCCAGTCGTCGTGATCGGGATAGGCGTCGGCCACGTAGCGGCCGAAGCCGGCCAGGTCGCTGGTGACGGTGGGGACGCCCATGGCGATGCACTCCAGCGGCGTGTAGCCCCACGGCTCGTAGACCGACGGGAAGACGCCCATGTGGCAGCCGCGCACGAACTGGTCGTACTCGATGCCCCAGAGCGGGTTGACCGGGCTGATGAAGCGCGGGTGGTAGACGATCTTCACCGGGTCGTCGGCCGAGTTGGTGATCTTCAGCTCGTGGAGCTGGGCCAGGACCGGATCCTCGCCCTCGGTGAGGATGTGGGTCACCAGTGCCGGCGGCTGACCGGTGCGCAGCGCGTGCTGCGTACGGCGGAAGCGCAACTGCCAGTAATCTTCGACCAGGTCGTCCAAGCGCACGCGCCCGCCGGCCGCGCCGCGCTGGTAGAGCCGCCCCGCCACCTGCTCGGTGAGCTTCTCCGAGACGTCGCGCAGCTCGTCCAGGACGCCCCGGCTCTGCAAGGCGAGGGGGTCGATGGAGCGCGTCTCCCGGTCGGTGACCACGAAGAAGACCACCGTCACGTCCAGATCATCCCCCTTGAGCTCCGCGTTGAGCCGAGCCATCGCCTCCAGACACACGTCGAAGCCCTTGTTGCGGGGCTCGAAGCGTCCGCTGGTGAAGATGTAGATCGTGCGGTCCAGATCGAAGGACTGGCTCGGGAAGAAGTGGGCCATGGTGAAGTCGTGGATGGCCTGCTTGTTCTGGCCGTGCACGGTCTGGAAGTCGGCTCCCAGGTCGTAACGCGAGATGTCGATCCCGTTGGGCGTGAGCAGCTCGGGGGTGCGGCCCAGGATCCGGGTGCACTCCTCGCCGGTGATCGGCGACACCGTCGTCAGCACGTCGCAGTCCTGCGCGCAGGCCTGCTCGATCGCGTGGGTCGCCTGGATCCCGTAGCGGGCCGTCCGCTCGGGCACATCCAGCTCCGCGAGGCGCTCGTAGAAGTCGGCCTCGGTGGAGGCGGCGTAGCGGCCCACCTGGGTTGCGTGGGTGGTGAAGACGGTGGACACCGGCGCCCCGGAGCGGCGCACAAGCGGCAAGGCCACACCCCCCAGCCACTCGTGGAAGTGGGCCAGCGCCCGCCGGTGACGGCCGGCCTCGGATTCGATGGCGTGGCGGCACACCGCCTCCAGCAGGTGCCGCACGGAGTCGCCGAAGCAGAGCGTGGCGTCCACCAGGGGGTTGGACCAGCCCAGGTCGAAGCCCAGCTCCTGGGTGAGCCGCTGTCGGACAGCCGACACCCGTTCCGCGTCCACCGGGTTCTCCAGCAGGATCAGCCGCGGCCGTCCGGAGACCAGCCAGCGGCCGTGGTGGCCGACGATGCCCTGCCCCGCCAGATCGTCGAGGACCCGTTTCAGCCAGCCCGCGGGGCGCAGGGGCTCGAACTCGACGGCGGCGTGCTCGGCCGCGTAGGGGCCCACCATGTGGTAGGCGTGCCGCCAGCGCTCGACCATGATCGGCGCCTTGGAGCGCAGCACTGTATAGATGCCCCCGATCGGGTTGCAGGTCTCCCAGGAGACCTCGAAGAGCAGCGTCCGCGGCCAGCGCCGCGCGCCGCCCGTCCCCGGGCTCTCGGGAGATTCTTCGGCCATCATCGCCGTTCGGGACCTCAGACGGTGCGGTTGTTGCTGACTGTATTAGCCTAACCGCGTCGCGCCGCCGCCGCCTGTCCCGAGGAGACCCGTGGTCGTCACCGAATCGTCACGCCTGACCGCCGGCGACCTGCACCTGTTCAACGAAGGCACGCACCTGCGCCTGCACGAGAAGCTGGGAGCGCACCCCGGAGAGGTCGGCGGCCAAGCCGGAGCCCACTTCGCCGTCTGGGCCCCCAATGCGCGCGCCGTCTACGTGACCGGCGACTGGAACCAGTGGAGCCCCGACCGGGATCGCCTCCACCCCCGGGAGAGCTCGGGGATCTGGGAGGCGTTCGTGCCCGGCGCCGGGGCGGGTCAGCTCTACAAGTACCGGGTGATCACCCGAGATGGGCGTACCCTGGAGAAGGCCGACCCCGTGGCCTTCCATGCCGAGACACCGCCGGGAACCGCCTCCCGGGTCTGGAGCCTGGATTACGAGTGGGGCGACGGCGCCTGGATGCAGTCGCGCGGCGAGGGCGCCGCGCTGAGCAAGCCCTGGTCGACCTACGAGATCCATCTGGGCTCCTGGCGCCGCACGGGATCCGGGCCCGGGGTGCTCTCCAACTACCGGGACATCGCGTCCCCGCTGGCCGAGTACGTGACCTCCATGGGCTTCACCCACGTGGAGCTGCTGCCGCTCATGGAGCACCCGTTCTACGGCTCGTGGGGCTACCAGACCACCGGTTACTTTGCCCCCACCAGCCGCTTCGGAACGCCCCAGGACTTGATGTTCCTGATCGACTACCTGCACCAGGCGGGCATCGGCGTGATCCTGGACTGGGTCCCCTCCCACTTCCCCACCGACGGCCACGGCCTGGGCGAGTTCGACGGCACGCACCTGTACGAGCACGGCGACCCGAAGGAGGGCTTCCACCCGGACTGGAAGAGCTACATCTTCAACTACGGGCGACACGAGGTGAGCAGCTTCCTGCTCAGCAGCGCCGCCTTCTGGCTCGATTGCTACCACGCCGACGCGCTGCGCGTCGATGCCGTGGCCTCCATGCTCTACCGCGACTACTCGCGGCCCGCCGGCGAGTGGGTGCCCAACGCCTACGGCGGCCGCGAGAACCTGGAGGCCATCGGCTTCCTGAAGCACCTCAACACCGAGGTCTACGGGCGACACGCCGGCATCCAGACCATCGCCGAGGAATCCACGGCGTGGCCCGGGGTGTCGCGGCCGGTCTCGGCCGACGGTCTCGGCTTCGGCATGAAGTGGGACATGGGCTGGATGAACGACACGCTGCAGTACATGCGCCGCGACCCGGCCCACCGCTGCTACCACCAGGACGAGATCACCTTCCGGGCGATCTACGCCTTCCACGAGAACTTTGTGCTGCCCCTCTCCCACGACGAGGTCGTTCACGGCAAGGGCTCGCTGCTCTCCCAGATGCCGGGCGACGACTGGCAGAAGTTCGCCAACCTGCGCCTGCTGCTCGGCCTGATGTACGCCCAGCCCGGCAAGAAGCTGCTCTTCATGGGCACCGAGCTGGGACAGTGGGCCGAGTGGGAGCACGAGGGCGAGGTCGAGTGGCACCTGCTCCAGCACGCGCCGCACCGCGGCCTGCAGCGCTGGGTGCGCGACCTCAACACCGCCTACCGCGGAGAGCCCGCGCTCCACGAGCTGGACTGCGACCCGGGCGGCTTCGAGTGGATCGATACCCACGACGCGCTGCACAGCACCCTGGCGTTCCTGCGGCGAGGCGCCTCCACATCCGAGGCCGTCGTGATCGCCTTCAACTTCACTCCCGTGCCCCGGGAGAAGCACCGTCTGGGCGTACCCTTCCCCGGTCGCTGGCACGAGATCCTCAACAGCGACGCCGAGATTTACGGAGGCAGCGGACAGGGCAACCTGGGCGCCGCGGATGCAGAGGCCGTGAACAGCCACGGGCGGGCTCAGTCGATCCGCGTGACGCTTCCGCCCCTGGGCCTCGTCGCCTTCCGGGGTGTGCCCGAGTAGGCCTCCCGCACGTAGTCCAGGACCATGCGCTGGGTGTTGAAGTACGATGCGTTCAGCGCGATCGCCTGGCGCTGAACCGCGCGAAACTCCGCCGGCCGATCGTAGAAGCACGGGGCCACCACCTTGCGCAGCTTCGCGTAGAGGGCCTTGGCGTGGAGCGCGTCGCGCTTCCTGGCGGAGAGCCCGCGCCCCTCCCCGTCGCGGCCGATCGCCCAGCCGGTGACGCCTTCGACGCAACCCTCGACCCACCAGCCGTCGAGCACGCTCAGGCTCGGCACACCGTTCAGCGCGGCCTTCATGCCGCTGGTCCCCGAGGCCTCCAGGGGCGGAATGGGCGTATTGACCCAGACGTCGGAGCCGGCGCACAGGAGCTTGCCCAGCGTCATGTCGTATTCCGGCACGAACACCACCGCCACGGTGCCGGCCAGCGCCTTGCGGGCGCGGAAGATGGCGCGGATCGCGGCCTTGCCCTGCGCATCGCGCGGGTGCGCCTTGCCCGCAAAGACCAGCTGGAGCGGCCCCACCCTGCGCGCAATCGAGGCCAGTCGTTCCGGCTGGCTGAGCAGCAGCGCGGCGCGCTTGTAGCCGGTGGCGCGCCGGGCGAAGCCCAGGGTGAGCGCCTGCGGATCCAGGCGTTCGCCGGTCGCCGCCGCCACGTGCTCCAGCAGCGCGCGCTTGGCCTCGGCGTGGGCGCGGGCGATCTCGGCGCAGGGAATGCCGACGGCGTGACGCAGCACGAAGGCGTTGCGCCGCCAGTCGGGAAGCCGCCGATCGAAGAGCTGCGCGAACGACGGGGCGGCCCAGGTGGCCGGATGGATGCCGTTGGTGATGGCGTGGATGGTGTGCCCCGGGAACATCTCGCGCGAGACCTCGCCGTGGCGCATGGCCACGCCGTTGGTGAAGGCCGACGCCCGCAGCGCGAGCTGCGTCATGTTGAGCTCCTTGTCCACGTCGAACGCCGCCAGCCGCCGCCAGGCCCGGTCGCCCAGCACGGGCCGGGCCAGCCGTGCCGAGAAGCAGTCGTGACCGGCGGGAACCGGGGTGTGGGTCGTGAACGCGCAGCGCTTGCGAACCCACTCGACCCGGTTCTTCAGAGCGCTCTTCGCGCGCAGCGAGGGCCCCTCCTCCAGCAGCTCCAACGCCGCCAGGGCGGCGTGCCCCTCGTTGAGGTGGAAGCGCCGGATCGCAGCGTGTCCCAGGGCGCGCAGCATGCGCACGCCGCCGATGCCCAGAATCGCTTCCTGCCGCAGCCGGTAGCCGTCGTCACCGCCGTAGAGGTGGTCGGTAAGCTTGCGATCTCGCGGGTGGTTCTCGGGCAGGTCCGTGTCCAGCAGCAGGACGGGCAGGACCGCGCCATCCACGCCCCGCACGTCGTAGCGCCAGGCCCGCACGCGCACCGAGCGGCCGCGCAGCTTCACCGTGACGCGCGGCTCCAGCAGGCGCGCGAACGACTCCGGGCTCCAGGCGGCGGACTCCTCGTGCTGCCGCCCGCGCGCGTCGACGCGCTGGCGAAAGTAGCCCTTGCGATGCACCAGGGTCACGGCCACCGCATTCACCCCGAGATCCGCCATCGAACGCACCGTGTCGCCGGCCAGCACGCCCAGGCCGCCGGAGTAGGTGGCCATCTCCGGCTGGAGGGCGATTTCCATGGACAGGTAGGCGACGCGTGCGGACAGTGCGGATGCCCCCGATGTGCGCGGGACGAGAGATGCCCGCAGCGGCCGACTATCTCGCAGCCCACCGCGCCTCGCCAGCAGAAAAGGGGCGTTTCAGCGACGACGCCGGCGCCGCGGAACCGCGTCCAGCGCGGCCCGGCCCTCCGGATGACCGCCGAGATCGTCCACGGGCACCCGCAGCCGCCGGGTCCAGCTCGGGTGACGGTCCGGGCCCACGCCCGGCAGGTTCACCGCCTCCGGTTCGCCGGCCAGGTCGTCCACGGCCAGACCCACCAGGGGCGTCGGCGTCGCGCACAAGAAGCGGGTGACGGCGGCGGAGCGGCTTTCCGCGGACGCCTCGTCTCCAGGCGCCAGGCAACCCTCGGCGACCAGGCGGCGCTCCAGCGCGCCCTGCGCCGCCCGGCGCTGGGCGCGCGCGTCCTCCAGCGCCGCGTCGTCGTGGAGCTGGCCTACCCGGCGCCGCAGCTCCAGATCCGCGTCGTCGTAGAGCCCCGCCAGGGTGGGCAGGTCGTGGGTGTTGGCGGTCACCAGCGCACGGGGCGAGTAGCGCTTCGAGGGCAGGAAGG
>CAMYOO010000215.1 GCA_947260035.1 uncultured delta proteobacterium | reverse complement strand
ATCGCGGCCGGGTCCACGGGGAAGTCCGGGTCGAAGGAGAACGCGCCGTCGTCGTCCCGGTGCGTCTGCATGAAGTTGATCTCGAGGTAGAAGGGCCGCTCGCGGTGGCGGCGCACGAAGTCCAGCGCCGGCGCGATGTCGCGGATCCACATGTCCATCAGGCCGCCCATGCGTTCGTCGTAGCCGTACCAGCCCGTGGGGAGATACGGCGCCACGTGCCATTTGCCCGCCAGGCCGGTGCGGTAGCCGGCGTCGGCCAGCACGTCGGCCAGCGTCGTGTGTCGCGGCGAGAGCATGCGCCGCGGATGGCGGTGGCTGAGCCCGGTGACGCCGTTCGTGTGCGGGTACTGCCCGGTGGTCAGGCTGGCGCGCGAGGACGAGCAGCTCGGCGCCGCCACGAACGCCCGCGTGAAGCGCATGCCCTCCGCCGCCAGCCGGTCGATGGAGGGCGTCACCACGTCGGGGTTCCCGTAGGAGGACACGTCGTGCCAGCCCAGGTCGTCGGCGGTGATCAGCAGCACGTTGGGACCGCGCACGTCGCCCGCCGTCGGAGGCTCTCCGCCGCAGGCCAGGGCAAAGAGCGCGGCGGCGACGAGCATTCGGGTCACGGCGAGGAGGGTACCATCCGCTACGCCGCGAACTTCACCGGCGGCCCCGGCCCGTCGATATGTCGCCCATGACCGACGCCGGGATCTTCCTGCGTGAGGCCGAGTTTCTGGAGCGCCGCCGGCGGGCGCTGCGGAGCCTGAGCCTGCTCGGGGTGGCGGGACTGGGCGGGATCGCGCTTCCCATCATCGCCAAGCTCTGGGCGCCTGAAGCCTTCGACGTGGCCACGATGCTGTTCGTGGGGGGCGTCGCGATCATGGGCCTGTCGCACGTTCGCATCCTGCGCCGCGACTGGCGCTGCCCGGCCTGCGAAGTGCGCTGGCAGAACAATGACGTGCTGGCCAGCGGCTACTGGAACCACTGTGCGGCGTGCGGCGCGGAGCTGCGGGCCGCGCCTCAGCTGCAGGAGCGCGAGCGCCTGGCCGCAACCGAGTTCGAGCTCCAGCACCTGCCTCACGATGAGCTCGAGGCCCGCTTCCGGCGCCGTCGCCGACGCGGGCTGCTGGCCTTTGGCGGCGTCGTGCTGCTGGGAGCCGTCCTGTTCGGCGTGGTGCAGGCCCAGGGCTGGGGCGAGCTCGTCCGCAGCGCCGTCGTGGCGCTCTGTGCCGGGCTTGGAGTTGCCGTTGCCGCGCTGGCCGCACGCTGCCCGCGCTGCAGCGTGGGCCTGTTGGTCAAGGGCCGGCACTGCCAGCGCTGCGGTTTCGCGCTGGAGCCCGACGGCGACATGGGCGGGCAGGGCTAGCGAATGCTCACTCCGCGTTCGCGGTCCCCGACTCCCGCGCCGCCGCCGCGGCCAGGCTCTTGCGCAGCTCGGCCTCGCAGGCGGCCAGGTCCGCGGCTGCCTCGGCCCGGGCGCGCTTGCCCGCGTCGCTGATGCGCAGGCTGTCCTCGATGGCCGCCACCAGCTGCTCGTTGGCGCGCTTCACGGACTCGATGTCGAAGACGCCGCGCTCGATCTCGCCGCGGGCCTCGGCCGTGGCCGAGCGCAGCTTCTCCGCGTTGGCCTCCAGCAGCTCGTTGGTCAGGTCGCTGGCGGCCTGCACCGTCTGCGCCGCCGCGCCGCTGCGGTAGAGGGTCAGCGCCGTGGCCAGCTGCTGGCGCCAGAGCGGCATGGTGTTGGTCAGCGTGGACTCGATCTTCCCCACCAGCCCCTTGTCGTTCTGCTGCACCAGACGGATGCCGGGCAGGGCCTGCATGGTCACGTGGCGGGTGAGCAGCAGGTCGTGGAAGCGGCGGTCCAGGTCGTCCCGGGCCGAGCGCAGGTCGCGCAGCTGCTGCGCGGCGAGCGTGTCGCCGGATGCCTCCACCGCACGCTCTCGCGCCGGGATCGCCACCTTGTCCAGCTCGGCCAGCTTCTGGCGCGCCGCCTCGATGTGCAGCTCCAGGCTGTGGAAGGACTCCAGGTTGGCGTCGTAGAGCCGCTCCAGGCTGACCAGGTCCGTCAGCAGCAGTGTCTTGTGGCGCTCCAGCTCGTCGCCGATGGCGTCCACCTGCTGCGCCACCTCCTCGTAGCGCTGGATGAAGCGCGCCAGCGGACGCCCGCGGCCCAGCAGCCGCTCGATGAAGGTGGGCTTGCGGCTCGGGTCGAGCTTCTGCACGTCGAAGCCGCGCACGGTGCCGACCAGCTCGCCCAGCATGCCGCCGGCTTCGTCAAGGTCCTTGTTCTTCACGCCGGCCAGCATGCGCTCGGACAGCTCGTTCAGGCGCGTCTGCGCCGACGAGCCGAAGAAGAGGATGGAGTGGGCGTCGGCCGGGTCGATGCTCGCCGCCAGTGCGTCCACGCGCTCGCGCGTCTCGAGGTCGGCGGTGTCCAGGGCGGCGGGCACGTCCGGGGTCGGGGTTTCGGCGCTCATGGTTCGGTTCTCCTCCTGCACGGTATGGGCGGCGCTCAGGCCACGGCCTCGCGTTCGAGCTGCCGGGACAGGACCTCGATCTGAACGTCCAGATCCAGGACCTCGTCTTCCAGCAGATGGCGGCGCTGCTCTTCGAAGACGTCCTCGATGGTGCCCAGCACGCTGCGGAAGCGGTCGTCGATCTCGGGAGTGGCGCGGCGCGGCCGGGCGTGGACGTAGCGCTCGGTCACCTGCTGCGCGCCCGAGAGATAGGTGTTCAGGAAGCGCCGCGCGCGGCGCAGGTCGCGCGGGTCCTCTTCCAGCAGATCCACCACGGAGCGTGCCGAGGCGGCGATGCGCTCCAGCCGCTGCGACAGCTCGCCGGCCGGGATGCGCCGGCTGTCGGCCTCGATGCGTTGGATGCGCGATTCGGCTTCCTCCAGGGTGCGCAGCACCTCGTCGCGGTCCGGCCCCAGATCGGCGGCCGGCCGCTTGGCGCCCCACGGATCCAGCCCGTAGGCCAGCACGAATCCCGTCGTGCTGCCCGCGCCCAGCAGTGCGGCCAGCGGCCACTCGTGGCCCACCGCGAGCCAGGCGCCTACGAAGACGCTGGCGCCCAGCAGCAGCGCCGCCGCGCTCTTGCGCGGCATGGGCATGCGCGCGATGCGTCGGTGGTGGTAGACGGCCTCCGCGCGTAGGCCGCGGCGCGCAATCGCCGCCGCCGTCCAGCAGCCGCCCAGCGCGCCGAGCTGTCCCACCACCTGCGTGAAGTCGCCGCGCACCAGCGACACGCACAGCGCCGGGATCAGCGGCAGCGGAAGGATGTAGAGCAGCATGCCGCGGGGCGACCAACCGGCCAGCCCGGCGAGCTTGCGCTCCAGCCGTGCCACCGCGCCCGCGAGGATGCCCGTGTCGTGTCCGGCGTGCGCACCCATCTCAGTAGAGCCCCGGCGAGAACGCCGTCATCACGGCCTGGCACGAGACCAGCGTCACCGTGCCGATGAGCAGGATGGCGCCCAGGATCCGGCGCCCCAGCGACGGCCGCACCACGGGCGGCGCGGCGGGCAGGATCTCCGGGAAGTGGATCGGGGTCCGCGCCCGCAGAACCTCGCCGGCGCTGCGCCTGCGCGCGGTGCGCCTGTCGCTTCGAGGGGCCACGGAGCGAAGATTAGCAGCCCACGTCAAGTCCCTGATTCTGCTCCCATTTCTCGCCCCGAACCGGGTCATCTGCCGCGTCCCCCTGTGTGCCCGGTAGTACGGCCGAGAGGGACATGAGGTTCGCGTTCACACTGGACGGTATCCTCTTGAAGCGCCCCGAGGTCCCGGGAGAACGTTCATGGAGACGCCCCCCCCGGGATCTCGCGGCTCGGATCGAGAGGCTCGAGCAGACCATGTCCCGAGCGCACCTCAACGCCGACCCCTTCGCGAGAATCTCCTTCGCCGGCTGGCTCAAGGTAAGCGGCCCAAGCTTCGCCGTGATGCTGTGCGGGTTCACCTTGCTGTGGAACAGCCAGCAGACCATGCGCAGCCAGATGCTCGCGCCGGACGGAGCCAACAATCCGCGGATGCTCGCGCTGAACGGAGCCAACAACCCGCGGATGCTCGCGCTGACCGAAGGCGTTCATGCGCGGATGCTGGAGTTCCAGGCGGCCACGAACGCGCAACTTCTCGAGCTGACCCGGACGACCGGTCGCCTGGCGGGCGCCATGGACCGGCTCGACGCTTCTGTGGCCGAAATGCGCGTGGAGGTGCGCCGCCTGGGCGAGCGCGTGGACGCGCTGCAGCGCTGAGCGCGAGCCTGCAGGCCACGTGCAGATCCCCGAGTTGGCTGGACGACACGGACGTCTATTCCACATCGCCGTTCACGCTAGCCGTCGGCGTTTCGAGTCCTATTGTGATTGTGGGTTTGTTTGAAGCCCAGATCGCGAAGGTAGCCCCATGAAACGTTCGATCGCAGCTCTTCTGATCGCCATCACCACAGCGTCCGTCGCGTGGGCGGGTGGAACGGACCGCGAGAGCTTTCAGAAAGTCCTGAGCAAGTCCGCAGCGGAGAACTACAGCAAGGCCAAGATGCCCTGCGTCGGCTGGGAGCCGGCGTTCCCCCAGCGCGCCGGCCTTCTGAAGCACTGGGTCAGCAGCAGCCAGATCAAGGTCGCCTGCCTGCTCCCGGTCTTTGACGCCTTCGGCAGCGAGGTGAACGTTCAGTGGTGCCACGACTACGGCATGCTGCGCTGATCGAGGCGCGCTCAGCGCAGAGAAGGCTGCGGGGCTCGACTACCGTCCCAACGCTGCGACCGAGGTTTCGATCGCCGAGCGCACGGTCTCGACCAGATGTTCCGGCTCATAGGGCTTGCGGACGAAGGCGGCGAAATCGCGGTTGCCGAAGCGCTCGGCCGCCACCTCTTCGCTGTAGCCGCTGACCGCGATCACGGGGATGCTCGCCCGCAGCTTCTTGAGCTCCGTGAACACCTCGTCTCCCGCGACCTCCGGCATTGCCAGGTCGAGCACGACGGCGTCGAACTGGCCGGATTCGGCCTTGAACAGCTCGATGCCGCGGCGTCCGCCGAGCGCCGTGCAGACTTCGAAGCCCGCGCGCTCGAGGAACACCTTGGCGATCTCGAGCACCCATTCCTCGTCGTCCACCACCAGAATGCGTCCGCTGCCGCGCAACGCGGGCGTGGGCTCGCTGGGCGCGGATGGCTCGAGCGCGGGCCGGTTCGCCTGGGGGAAGAGCGCCCGGATCCTCGCTCCCTCTCCCGGATGGCTCTCTACTTCGAGCGCGCCCCGATGCGCACGCACGATCCCGAGCACGGCGGCCAGACCCAGGCCGCGGCCGAAGCTCTTCTTCGTGAAGAACGGCTCGAAGATGCGGGCCTGGGTGGCCGCGTCCATTCCCTTCCCACGGTCGGAGACCTCGAGGTAGACGTACTGGCCGGGCGTTGCTTCGGTGCCGAGTGAGTCTCGAAGATCGGCGGCGCTCCTGTGCGTCACTCCGGTGCGCAGCGTGACGATCGCTCCCCCGTCCGCGGCCGCCTCGGATGCATTCGTGACCAGGTTCAGGATGACCTGGCGGATCTGGGTCGCATCGGCCTCGACGGCCGGAAGCTCGTCCGCACACTCGAGCCGAAGCTCGCAGCGACCGGTCACCGAGGCCTGGAGCAGCGCTCCCATGTCCGCAATCAGTCGGCTGAGGTCCAGGGGCTCCAGGTTCGCGGAGGGCTTGCCGGAGTAGGTGAGGATCTGGTCCACGAGCTCCGCGGCGTACGTGGCAGCCGAGAAGATCCGTCCGATCCGTTTGCGCTGCGGCGACGCTGTCTCGAGCTCCGCGAGCACCACGCGGCTGTTGCCGAGGATCGTGGTGAGCAGGTTGTTGAAATCGTGCGCGATGCCACCGGCGAGCACGCCGAGGCTCTCGAGCTTTTGCGCCTGCTGCATCTTGGCTTCCAGAAGCCGCCGCTCCTTCTCGGCCCGGGAGTGCTCGGCCAGGTGTTTCCGGATCAGGCCGACCACTCCCACCCAGGCCAAGAGCAGCAGCACGGCACTCACGGCGGCCGCCTCCTCACGCCGACCGTCGCGAACCAGGGCGAAGGCGCGCCGCTCCATCGCGACGAGCTCCCGGTTGGCGGACTCTGTTTCTGCGGCGTAGACGGCATACGACTCGGAAGCCAGGCGAACGGCTTCCTCGATGGCGGCATCGAGCTCCGGCTCGAACGCTCGGTATCGCTGCTCCCAGTGAAGCTCACCGGTGGCGGCGGCCATGCGGGCGGACATCGTCAGCACCTCGTCCAGGTGCACGATCCGCCCGATCAGGGCCTGCAAGCGAAGCTCGTGAGTCGAGAACTCCTGCAGGGCACGATAGGCCCTCGAGGTGCCCAGGCTGATCAGCGTCAGGAACACGAGAGTCGCAGCGATGCCCAGCGTGAGTGCCTTCATGGGGAAGGCACCGAGCGGGCCCTGCAGCCAGCCGGACGTCGGTCCGTGTTCTTGAAGATAGTTCACGGGCATTCGACTCCGCGCCTTGCACCTGCCGGGCAGAACGCTCTCGTCCTATTCTGCTACCAGCGACCAGTACTTCGCAAGGCGGTTCCGCCTACGGCCCTCCCAGGGCCGGAAAGGCGCCGGCGTAGGGGGCCGCTCCTACGGCGATGACGAAGATCGGGTCCCGTCCGCCTCGGGTGTGGCCGGGTCGCTCGCCATCGCGATTCGGTCACTCACCGTCGGGAGGTCGTTCATTGAGGAAGTATGCCGGATGGTCGATCTGGGCGACATGCCGGCGATCCGGCCTGGTGCTCGAGAGCGTGTCGCCAACTTGTCGCCCAGCCCGATCGGCCCTCGTAGCTAGCTGGAGGCCTTCTTCCTATTGCCCCTCCCTCCTGGTTCGAATCCAAGAGGGCCACCGCGTTCCGCTCAGCGCTTGTCGGCTGTTCCCGCCTCGGGGTCCGTGTCCAGTCCCAGGTGCAGGGTTCCCGCGTAGGACAGCAGCGCCAGGATCACCGGCGTTCCCTCGACGGGGCTGGCGAAGGGATACATGGCCGCGACCGGGGCGCCGGCCATGTAGCGGCGCTCGGGGGTGCCCGGGACGTTCGTGCAGACGACGTTGACCTTGCCGAGGCTCTGGCGGGCGAACCACTCGTAGGCGCGTGTGGGTACCAGGGGCAGGATCCCGGCCAGCATGGGGTACGCGGCGCCGCGCTGGTCGTTCTTGGCGGCGCGTGTCTGGGCGACGATGTCGCGGAGGCGGGCGTCCGGGCGCTTCTCGCCGATGGGTAGCCGGACGTTGAACATTCCCACGCGGTTGCCCATGCCGTCGCGCTCCGAGCGGGCGCGGAGGTTCATGGGGACCATGCAGTTCAGCCGCTCGACGCCGGCGCGATGCTCGCGATGGTAGGTGCCGAGCGCACCCGCGAAGACGGTGAGCACGACGTCGTTGATCGTGACGCCGAGCGGTGCCTTGATCTTGCGCAGACGCTCGAGCGGCACGTCGCTCACGCTGAGGCGACGCGAGAGCCCTGCGGTCGAACGGGCCAGCGGGTCTACGACCGGGGGCTGGAGGACGTCGTCGAGTATCCCGCGCAGCCCGCGCGCAGTTCGGGCCAGGTCGTCCAGTGCGCTGCGGGGCTCGCGCACCAACCGGCTCGCGGCCACGACGCCGCTACGCGCCAGCTCGCCCGTGGCGCGGGCCTGGTCCGCCACCAGGCTCCCGACCCGATCGAGCACCCCGGGCTCGGCAGCTGCGGCACGCCGTCCGGCGCCCCGCACCCTCAGCACGTCGTCGTCGGGTCCGGCCTGGGTGAGGGCGTTCAGGATCGCCACCGAGCCCACGCCGTCCGCGACCGAGTGGTGCAGCTTGATCAGGTAGGCCGCTCGGCCCCCGTCGAGCCCGCCGATCCAGTAGCTCTCCCAGAGCGGACGCTCGCGGTCGAGCGGCGTGGCGATCAGCTTGGCGACGAACTCGAGCAGGTGGCTGCGGGTCCCCGGCGCCGGCAGCGTCACGTGTCGCAAGTGGTAGGCCATGTCCATGTGGGGATCGTCGATCCACTCGGGAAGGCCGAGCCCGAGCGGGGCCTCCCGCACGCGCTGGCGAAGCCGGGGTACCAGCGCCACCGCGGCCTCCGCCCCGCGCGACAGCCGGTCCGCATCGGGGGCGCCGTCCAGCAGATAGAGTCCGGCGATGATCGGCCGGAAGATCGGCAGTGCGGACTCGGTGAACCAGAAGAGCGCGTCGGTCGCCGCCATGCGTCGAGGCAAGTCGAGAGGGCGCACAGCGCCGGGTCGCGGTCGGCTCATCGTCGGTCTCCTTCTCCCACGCAGTTCCTTCTTCAGCACACGGGACTCTAGGCACCTGGGTGGGTTTGTCACCGGGCCGGTGTCGGCTGGGCGACACCGGGTCGCGGTCCCGCGCCGCGGGGCGCCGGCCGCATCGCCACGGGCCGGCACTGTGGCAGCGCGAGGTTGCGACGGACCCGCGGCTCTCCGGGGGCTAGCCGACACGAAGATGAACTCCGGCTCCCAGTCCTGCCGCGCCAGGCTCGAGTCGCGGATGACGCGCAGGAGCTGGTCTCCCGAGAGGGCCGGCATGTTGACGTCCAGAAGCACCACGTCCGGACGCTCCCTCAGGATCACGGCCGAGGTTCCCAACGGGCCGTTCGCGCGCAGCCGCTCGATCTCCTCGGCGTCAGGCCAGGTCCTCGGAACGAGACTGAGTCGTAGTTGCGGACCACCATGTGGCTCGTGGCGTGGCCGAGCTCGGGCATGATGAAGTTTGCGAAGCTCGCCAGCCGCTGGCGGTCCACCCACGCTGCGCTCGCGCCTCGAGGAGATGGGCCTCGACAAGCGGCCGTACGAGGGAGCGAGCCGGCGCTTCTGAGTTCCCCCGTGCCGAAGGATCGTTCGCCCCGGGGCCCCTCCAACACGGCCAGCCTGCCAGACCGCCCGAACGGATTCGACAGCGGATGACGTATGCAGAGTGTGAGGCCTCGGTGGTGAACGGAAGTGTCTCCCTACAAGCTTGCAGCGGGACACTTTGACCCGCCATCTACCCAGGCCCGCTAGCCGCCGGGTCGGGTTGCCAGCATCAGCGTCGATTCGTCAGCCCGGATCTTGTAGCCCGTCGCGAAGGGCAGTGGCGAGACGTCCGTCCGCGTGCGGTAGGCCTCTGCCAGGTCCTCCTGATAGCGGTCGGCGAAGAGGCGGATCGGTCGCGCGTAGCTGCCGTAGAGCTCGAGCTTCCAGCCGCGGCGCTGAAGCTCGGCGAAGGGTACCCCCGAGTCGTCCTGGAGAACCTGGCGGCTGTGGTCCAGCACGAAGCGCTCGATGGCGGCGTACTTCGGCTTGAACATCAAGTACGAAGCGGCCTTGAGATAGGTGGTGAAGGGGCCGCGCCGCGACACGAAGGAGAAGAAGCCCTGCCGGGTGTCGAGTGAGTGGCTCGAGAGATCGACGCTGAAGTAGTCGACGAAGCGGACAGCCTCGCTGCCGGGGCTCCGCAGGGTGATGCGGACGCCCGGTACACCCTCGCCAGCGGGTGCCTCCCCCGGCCTCGCTGCAACCTCGTGTAGCGTTCCGTCGGGACGCACGAAGAGGTACTGGACGCCGAGCACCTGCTGACCATCGCGAGCTGCGAAGAAGAGCAGCAGCGGGAGAACGCCCTCGAGGCCCGGAACGGCGAGGTCCCTGCGCAGCTCCTTCGTCTGGAAGAAGTCCCACTTGAGCGCCGAGGAGAGGCTCTGCCGCATGCCGGCGAAGAACGCATCGAAGCTCGGCTCATCGAAGGCGGCGAAGTCCGGGAGCAGGCCGACCGGCTCGAGACTGAGCAGTACATAGGCCTTGCGATCGCGCAGGATCGTCATCGGGTTGACGAGGTCGGGGCCGCTGAAAGGGTAGAAGACCTCGCGACCCGGGTCTCCAGCCAGCTTGCGGGCGCTCCAGGCGCGCATGGGTGTGAGCTGGCGCGACTCGAGCTTCTGCCAGCGGCCGTCGATGGCCTGACCGTACTCGACCCAGCTCCGCCTCTGCTCGAAGCGAGCCAATGCGGAGTCTTCGGTCGACAGGCCGGCCATGAGGCGCGCGATGTCGTCGACCTGCTCGGCGCCGTCCATCGGTTCCGCCATCGCGGCCGGGCCCAGCGCCAGGACCGCGAGCCACGCTGCGCCCAGAGCAAGCAGGATCCTCACTTCACCATCCTCCACTTCCACCACACGTAGAGCGGCAGCCCCGCCAAGATGGTCGCCAGGGACAGCAGCGCCTCGGTCGGCCGCTCGATCAGCACGTAACCGGCGATCCAGAGAGTCGCGGCGATGAAGGTCGCGGGCACCCAGGGGTAGCCGGGCACCCGGAACGGGCGCGAGAGCTCCGGCAGACGTCGGCGCAGCACGAAGACGCTCGCCACCGCCGCGGCGCTGAAGAGCGCGATGGCGAAGCCTCCATACACGACGAGCTGTTCGAAGGTTCCCGTCAGCAGCAGCAGCGTGATCCAGACGGCCTGGGCGAGAAGCGCCGCCCGGGGTGCACCGGAACGTGACTTTTCGCCGAGGGAGCGCGGCACGACGCCATCGTCCGCCATCGCCCAGGTGACGCGCGGGCCGGCCCAGACCATGGAGCTCGACGCGCCGGCAATCGAGACACACAGCAGGGCGGCCACTGCGCTCGAGGCGCCGCTACCGATCAGCGCGGAGGCCGCCTTTTCGGCCACGGGCAGCACGGGCTCGGCGGCCAACGCCGAGACAGGCAGCGCGTAGAAGTAGAACAGGTTGACGGCCAGGTAGAGGAGCGCGACGAAGATCGTCCCCGCAGCCAGCGCGCGCGGCAGATTGCGCTCGGGGCGTTCGATCTCGCCAGCAATGTAGCTGGCGGCGTTCCAGCCGGAGTAGGAGTAGAGCACGAAGATCAGACCCACGGCCGCGACGCCGAGCCGGGGCTCGACGCCGCCTTCCTCGGACGAGAGATGTTCCCAGCTACCGCCGGCGGAGGCGAAGCCCGCCGTCAGCAGCAGGAGCGTGCCACCGATCTTGAGCAGGGTGATGTACCGCTGGAAGCGGCCACCCTCCTCGACTCCAATCAGATGGATGCCCGTGAGGACCCAGACCAGTGCGCCTGCCGCAACGGATGGAGGCATCTCCGCGAACGCCTGGGGCAGGAGCACCGCCAGGTAGTGCGCAAAGCCGATCGACGCCGCAGCGATGGCGGCGCCGAAGCCGATGGTGAAGGACGTCCAGCCACTCAGAAAGGCCAACGGCCGCCCGAAGGCTTCCCGCAGGTAGACGTACTCGCCGCCGACACGCGGCATGGCCGCACCGAGCTCGGCGTAGGAGAGCGCCCCCGCGAGCGCCAGCGCGCCGCCGATGACCCAGAGCGCCAGGATCCAGCCGGGGTCGCCCACGTCCCTTGCCAGGAAGCCCGTGGTGGTGAAGATGCCGCTGCCGACCGCGTTCGACACGAGCACGCACGACGCAGTGAAGCCACCGACCCGGGGCACGGCCTGCGAGGGGCCCAACTGCTGGTTTTCCGCCTCGGCCACCGGGAGGTGGAGCATACGCCTCCTGGGCTGCCGGGACACACCCGCTGAGTTGTGGCTCCAAGATTGGGCCCGATGGCTCCGACCTCAGCGCGAGCGCGGAGGGATTGGGGCTAGACGGCATAGGCGAGGTCGTGGCTGCGTAGCCTTGTCCATCGCCGCGTCGGGATCCGCCCGAAGTAGCAGCGCTCGAGCCATCCCGATAGCGAGGCTCGCCACGGAAAGCGCCGCTGCGCCAGTACGTCCGAGATCGACAGCCGTTCCGAGATCACGCCGATCGCCACACCCGGCGGCGCATCCTGTCGACGCTCCGACCGCGGCTTCATGTAGTTCCGCCACACCACCCAGATCGCCGCTCGGTAGAGCGCCCCCTGGCGCCGCTTCGAGAACGCGATCGTCTCCCGTTTGTGGTTCGCACTGCCGTGGCGCAGCAGGAGGTCTGCCAGGTTCACCGGGAAGAGCGGGTTCTTCGCCGTTCGCGACGCCTTGGAAGATGTGGTGAGGTGACGGATCCGGCGGCCAGCGAGGCTCCGAAAGGCCTGCGGATAGGCCCGGTGCTCGTCCGAGCGGATCTCTGCAGCGGCGTCCTCCGGCACCACTCGCCCCACCAGCTCCTCCACGGCTCGCCGCGTGGCCTGGGGGTCGGGGCGTCCGTAGGCCGCTTCAAGCCGGGCTCGCTTGGCCCGCTGGCCCTCGGTGTGGGTGCCGCTGCGGCGGAGCTCGGCGTCGTTGAAGCCGTAGACGTAGTGGGACTCCCCAACCAGGAGGTTGAGGTCGAAGGGCCAGTACTGGCCGGCCTCGAAGGTACGGAAGCCGTCGAGGACCAGGACCTCGCTGGGGGCTGCCTTCTCGCAAGAGGTCGGGCCGTTTGAGCCAGTAGGTGGGGGAGAAGGTCTGGGTACTGAAGTTCCGGCCGCAGCGTTGACAGAGGTACCGCTGGATGCGGCGACGACCGCGCGTCCGAGAGAAGAAGCCCTTCTTCTTGTAGCGCCAGGTCCCCGGATCCTGGTGGGAAACGCAGCATGGGTTGGGGCAGAAGGGAGGGTACCAGTCCCGAGCGCGGCGCGGCATGCGCCGTCACAGTGCAGGCCCTGTGCCAGACCCATTCTCAAAGCCACAACCTAGAGAGCGAAGTGCTGGCCGTCCTTCGCCATCACGATGGGCCCGGCGTAGTACTCCGCCATGCCGGACACGAAGACCCGGTCGAGGAGCGGATTCGGCGAGGCCGGGATGACGTGCGACAGTACGAGCTTGGCGGCATTCGCCTGCTCCGCGATCTTGGCGACGCCAATCGTGTCCGCGTGGTAGCGGATCACGCCCTGCGCGCGCTGCGCGTCGACCTCGTTGCCCAGGTCGCGAAGCGCCGCAATTGCGTTGTTCATGAGGCGGATGTTGAGGGCTTCGTGGATCAGCAGGTCGCAGTCTTGCGCCGCTGCGGCCACCAGCGGCGAGGCGACGGTATCGCCGCTGAGGACGACGGACTTGCCGTTGTACTCCACGCGGTACCCGTAGGCCGGCTTCACGTGCCCGTGGTCCACGCGGAAGGCCCGCACCACCACTCCGTTGCGGTCCAAGACGACCGTGCCAGGCTCACCATCGGGGATCGAGATGGTCACCGGAGTCCCCAGCGCATAGGCGGGATCGTTGTGCTCCACCTCGCCTAGCGAGCGGTAGCGGATGTCGTCGCGGTACATCTGCTGGAAGCCTGCCATCACCCGCTCGACGCCCTCCGGGCCGTACACCGGAACCTCGTGGTTGCGGTCGGCGTTCCACGACTGGTTCAGAACCTGACCCAACCCCGCGAAGTGATCCGAGTGCCAGTGGGTGATGAAGACG
>CAMYOO010000214.1:6104-6717 GCA_947260035.1 uncultured delta proteobacterium | reverse complement strand
GGACTCACCGTGGCCACCTACGCGGGCCGCTTCGACGGCTGGTCCGGAGAGGCCTTCGAGACCCTGGGCCAGGAGGACGGCGTGCACGACACGGTGTTGGTCAAGACCAAGCTCCTGCGCCCGGACGACGAGGATGTCAGCCTCGACTACCGGCTGCGCAACACCGACACCGGTTGGCGCATCATCGACGTCTACGCCAACGGCACCATCAGCGAGTTGGCGCTACGCCGCTCCGAGTACTCGGCCCTGCTGCGCCGCGAGGGCTTCCCGTCGCTGATCGAGGCGCTCGACAAGAAGATCGGCGAGTTCCGCGAGAGCTAGGAGCTCCCCGGCCGCTCCCGGGTCAGTCCTGGTCCTGGTTGCGGGCAACCACATCCACGCCGATCTCGCGAAGCTGCTCGGCGCGGCGCTGGAAGTAGGCGTTGCGCAGGGTGGCGTAGTAATCCACGGATCCCTCGCGCAGGGCCTCCAGCTCCTCCATGTAGGACGCGCGCACCAGGAAGCCGTTGCCCGTCCCGACGAACAGGAAGTCGAAGGGCCCGATCAGATAGAAGAGCGGCCGGAACAGCAGGTCGACTCCGAAGCCCACGGCGTCGCGCGCCGTGGAGGGGCC
>CAMYOO010000214.1:0-6065 GCA_947260035.1 uncultured delta proteobacterium | reverse complement strand
CGGAGCCGGCTCCCGCCTTGGCCAGGGTCATGCCGAAGTCGGACACGTGACCCTCCAGGCCCATGTGCTCGGCGACATCGATGAAGCCGGCCAAGCCCACGGTGGAGTTCACCACCAACCGCGAGAGGGTGACGCCGGCGCGCCTGAACTCCAGCTGGAAGACGTCGTTCACCAACGTCACCGGCGAGTTGAAGTTGGCGAACGCGCGCAGCAGAGCGCGCTCGGCGAAGTCCGGCATCACGAACTGGTAGGCCTTGGATGCCGGGTCCAGCAGGAAGCGATCCACGCCGTTGTTGAAGTACAACAGGCCCCGGTTGGCGGTCTCGAAGGGGTCGGGCTCGGGGATCGCCAGCTGATCGATGCCCTCGTCGTCGTCGGCGTCTTCCTCGTCGGCGTACAGGTCCGGCTCGACCGCCCAGGGATCCTCCGGCGGCGGCTCCGGCGCATCGTCGGCGTAGAGGTCCGGCTCGGGCGCCCAGGGGTCGCTCTCCGGCGCTCCGGCCGCGGGCGGCTCGACTTGCGGCGGCTCGGCGGCCGGCGCCTCGACTTGCGGCGGCGCCTCGGCGGCCTCGGCGACGGCCTCTGCCTCGGCCTCTTCGTCCAAGGAGGCGGCGGAGAGCGCGCTTGCCGGCCCCGGGAGCAGGAGCGCTGCCACCAAGAGGCAGGTCGCCCCGAGTGTCCTCTCGAGCTGGATCAACGCCGGAACCCTCCGTACCGCGTCCCAGTGCGGCCGGTCCGGTGGAAGGGTAGCGGCCAGCGGCGGCATCGGGACTTGGTAGATGCACTCAGAGGGGGTGAGTGAAAATCCCCTCGGTGCGTCCGAGCTGCCGCCCGGCTGCCGGCTCAGGATCGTGCAGGCCCACCCGATAAGAGGCCTGGAGATCTGGGAGGGGACCATGGGCCGCAGGCTGCCGGTCTACGCGCGTGCATCAATGCTGACGCTGGCCTTGCTGCTGACGGGCGGCGTCGCGCGCGCCACGGTCAGCGTGCAGTTCAACTACGACTACGCCACCGGAACGTTCGTCGACGACCCCGCGGCCCGGGCGCTGCTGGACCTGGCCGCGCTCCAGTACACCCCTCTGCTGGACACCCTGGCGGAGATCGATCCAGCCTCGGTGCCGGCACCCAACTCCTGGTCCGCGCGGATCCGCCAGCCCACCACCGGCGTGGACAACTTCACGATCGCGGATCTGTTCGTACCCGCGGACACGCTCATCATCTATGTGGGCGCACGCGACCTGGGCAGCAGCGTGCTGGGCGAAGCCGGGCCGGGTGGGCACTCGATCACCTACAGCAGCAACCCGGTCGGCAACGCGTGGCGCGATCTGGTGGATGCGCGCGGCGAGATCGGGGAGTTCGACTCACCCGCCACGGACTTCGGCCCCTGGGGCGGCTGGATCTCCTTCGACTCCGACGCCAACTGGAATCTGGCGGCGGGCCTGCCCGCGCCCGGGCAGGCGGACTTCCTGTCTGTGGCGATCCACGAGCTGGGCCACGTCTTCGGATACGGTTCTGCCGACTCGTGGTTCGACCAGATCGACAGCGGCAACGGCACTTTCCTCGGCGACGCCTCCCAGGGCGTCTACGGCGCGCCCGTCCCGCTCGCCGATTCGGGGCACTGGTCGAATGCGCTCAACCCCGAGCCCGCATTGGACCCCTCGCTCACCACGGGAACCCGCAAGCTGCTCACGTCGCTCGATTACGCGGGCCTGCTGGACATCGGCTGGGATGTGCCCCTGTACCTGGTTCCCGAGCCGGATACCGGAGTGCTGGTCACCATGGGCCTGGTGTTGCTGATCGGCGTCGCCTCTACGCGACGATCTGTGCCGCACCGCCGCGCCGAGCGTCCCCCGCCGCCTCACCACGACGCGGCGCGACGGCATGGACGCCGCCGAAGTAGAGGTTGGACTCCGGCCAGAGGTTGACCGGCCAGCGCCGGCGCAGCGCGGCCAGCGCGGCCTCGGTCAGACCCGGCTCCACCTGCAGCACCTCGCCGTCCCAGTGCATGCGCGGCGCCGCAACCGCCTGGGGCAGCGGCGCGGAGAAGTCCACGCTGCGCTGCACCACTTGCAGCACCGCCGTGCGGATCCGCTTGCTGCCGCCGCTGCCCAGCACCAGATCCGGGCCGGCCTCGTCCTCGACGAGGGACGGCGACATCATCGAGGCGACGCGCTGGCCCGGCGGGCTGGAGTGGAAGCCGTCGGGGTGCAGATCGTCCTCGCCCAGCATGTTGTTGAGCATGATGCCGGCGCCGGGAACGACGTAGCCCGAGCCCTCGCCGTTGCTGGTGGTCATGCTGGCGACATTGCCGTGCGCATCGGCCACGCTGGCGTGGGTGGTGCCGCGACTGAAACCGCGCACGGCGCCTTCCACGTGATGACGCTCCATCGCCTGCAGGGTCGCGGCCAGCGCCTCGACATGCTCCGGCCCGTCCTGCTGCAGGCGCGGCAGGTCGCTGCCGGCCAGCTCGCGCAACCCGAAGGCCACCAGCGCACCGCCCCACGACGGGGCCGGATTCGTGAGGACCCGACGGTCGCGATACTCCACCGCCAGGGGCTCGCGCTCGAGTACGCGATAGGCCGCCAGGTCTTCGGCGGTGAGAAGCCCCTGCCCCTGGCGCATGTCGGCGACGATGCGCGCGGCCAGCTCGCCGGAGTAGAAGCGGCTCCCGCCGTCTTCGGGCAGCGCCTCCAGGAATGCGGCCAGATCCGGGTTGCGCAGAAGCTCGCCCTCGACCGGCGCGCGACCCGATGGCGTGTAGAGGCGGCCGCCCTCGAGACCCAGGATCGGCGTGAGCAACCCCAGCACGTAGGCCTGGAGGGCCGTCACCACGACGCCTTCGCGAGCCAGGACCGCGGCCGGCGCCACCACCCTGCGCAGCGGAAGACTCCCCAGGCGCCGGTGGACGTGCAGCAGCCCGGCCAGCACGCCGGGCACCGCTACCGATCCGCGGCCCACGTTGAAGACCTGCTCGGAGCCCGGGAACTCGATCGTGACCGGCAGGAAGTGAGGATCCAGGTCCTGGTCCGAGGCGCCGCGGCCCGGCGTGTCCACGAAGAAATCGAAGAGCACCTCTTCGGCTTCCGCGCTGCGCGCCAACAGGAAGCCCCCGCCGCCCAGGCTGGTGAAGCCCGGCTCCGCCACCGCGGCGGCGAAGCCGGCGGCCACGATGGCGTCGAAGGCGTTGCCGCCCTCGCGCAGCATGGCGACGGCGGCATCGCTGGTCCTGGGATGTCCGGTGGCCACGGCGCCGAGCACGAGTGCGTCGCAGCATAGCGCCCGGGTGTAGAATGGCGGAGTGAACGAACTCACCCGACGGCGTTTCCTCCTGAGTGGTGCCACGGCGGCCGGAGCGCTGCTCGCGGGCTGCGGCCCCGAGGCGCCCCAGGTCTCCGACGAAGTGATGGCCCTGCACCGCGACGCGCGGGTCCTGGACCTGCACCTGGACACGCTGCTGTCCATGCGGCTCCTGGGCTACGAGATTGCCTCCCGGCACACCAACCGGCTGCCGCGTTCTCCCTTCAGCTGGCACATGGACCTGCCTCGGGCGCGAGAGGGCGGCCTGGACGGCGCAGTGATGGGTCTGGTCATCAGCCCGCGCGAGCTGCGCGAGGAGCTGATGGCGCCGCTGCGCTGGCTGGCGCGCCTGGAGGACGAGCGCGGCATCGACCAGACCCTGCTGACCCTGGACGTGCTGGAGGAGGCGGCGCAGCGTCACAGCGACGAGATGCGTTTCTGCCGCAGCGGAAGCGAGATGCGAGCCGCCATGGACGAGGGCCGCTTCGCCGCCTTCGCCGGCCTGGAAGGATCCCACGGCATCGAGAGCGACATGCAGAACGTGCACGCCGCCTACGAGCGCGGGCTGCGCATGATCGGCCTCACCCACTTCCAGGCTTCGTCGGCCGCGTACCCGATGACGGTGGCCGCGTTCGACGGCCGCGGGCTCACGCCGTTCGGGCGCGACCTCATCGCCGAGATGGAGCACATGGGCATGGTGGTGGACCTGGCCCACGTCAACGAGGCGGGCGTGGCCGACGCGCTGGGCTTGATGACGCGCCCCTTCGTGGTCAGCCACACCGCCTGTCGCGCCCTGTTCGACTTCCGCCGCAACCTGAGCGACGCGCAGATCCGCGCGCTGGCCGAGCGCGGCGGCGTGATCGGCCTGTGCCTGGCGCGCAGCTTCGTCGGCCGCCCCGGAGTCGAGGGCTTCGTGGACCACATCGAGCACGCCATGCGTGTGGGCGGCGTCGACTGCGTGGCCCTGGGCAGCGACTGGGACGGCGCCATCGTTCCGGTGGAGGGCCTGGGCGACGTCACGGGGCTGCCCCGCGTGACCCGCGTCATGGTGGACCGCGGCCACTCCGAATCCGTCATCCGCAAAGCCCTCGGCGAAAACGCCCTCCGCGTCCTCACCGAAGTCTGCGGCTGAGCAACCTACGGGACAGTCCCTTTAGTTGCCGCCCGAATGGGCGGTAACTAAAGGGACTGTCCCGTAGGTTGCTGCGCTGCCAGGAGGTGGCGGCCGGCGAAGTCGTCGATGAACTGGCGGGCGGTGCGGCCGGAGCGGCTGGCGCGGCGCACCGACCAGGTGAGCGCCGCGGCGTGGAGATCCTCACGCGGCGCCGTCACCCCGACATGCTTTGCCCAGGCATCCACGATGGCCAGGTAGGTGTTCTGGTCGAAGCCGTAGAAACCGATCACCAGGCCGAAGCGGTCCGACAGCGCCAGCTTCTCCTCAACGACCTCGCCCAGGTGGAGATCCCCCTTGGCGTCCAGCCGGGCGGCCGACGCATCGGACTCGTACTCGGGCAGCAGGTGACGGCGATTGCTGGTGGCGATGACGCGCAGGTTCTCCGTGGGACCCTCGAAGCTGCCCTCCAGCGCGGCCTTCAGCTCGCGGTGACCGCGCTCGCCGGCGTCGAAGGAGAGATCGTCGCAGAAGAGCAGGAAGCGGAACGGGGCATCGCGCAACGCGGCCAGGATGCGCGGCAGGTGCATCAGATCCTCCTTGTGCACCTCGATCACGCGCAGCCCGTCGCCCGCGAAACGCGACAGCAACCCGCGCACCGCCGAAGACTTGCCGGTGCCGCGCTCGCCGTGGAGCAGAACGTGATTGGAGGGCAGGCCGCGCACGAACTGCTCCGTGTTACGCACCAGGCGTTCACGCGCATCGTCCACACCCACCAGGTTCGCCAGGTCGAAGTGACGGGGCTCGACCACGGGCACCAGCCAGCCGCCTTCGGCCGAAGCCTCCCAGCGGAAGGCGTGATGCCGGGCGAAGAAGCCCGGCTCCGGGCTCGCGCCCAGCCGGCGACGCAGAAGCCGCTCGCCCAGCTCGAGCACCCGATCCAACCGTTTCATGCGTTCTCGGCGGCGTCCCACGGCCCGCGATTGTAGACTGGGTGGATGGCAAAGCCGAGCGACCCCTTGCGCAACATCCCGGTGCCCGAGGTGGGACTCTGCTCCGGCTGCAGCAACGCGCTGGAGCAAGCCAGCCCCAAGGGCCAGCGCTTCTGGCGCTGCACCCTGGCCGAGAGCGACTCGGCGTTTCGCCGCTACCCGCCGCTCCCGGTGCAGGCCTGCAGCGGCTTCCGGCGCGGGCAGCCGGCCTGAGCGGCCGGGAGAGGAGCCCCTCGATGAAGCAGTGGTTCGTTTTGTCCGCGATCGGCCGCGATCGGCCCGGCTTGGTGGCCGACCTGGCGCGCCTGGTCTTCGACTGCGACGCCAACCTGGAGGACTCGCGCATGACGATCCTGGGCAGCGATTTCGCCGCGGTGCTGTTGGGATCCTGTACGTCGAACGAGGCCTCCGAGAGCCTGGCGGTGGGCGCAAAGCGGCTGGAGCGCGACCACGGCCTCACCATCCTGATCCGTCCGCTGGACGAGGGTCCGCGGGCATCGATCCCCGCGGCGGACCACTCGCTGCATCGGGTGCGCGCGGCCGGCGAAGACAAGGCGGGCATCGTGGCCGGCATGTGCGGCGTGCTGGCCGAGCACGGCGCCAACATTGCCGAGCTCACCTCGCGCAGCGCCCCCGGACCGGGCGGCTCACCCCACTACGAGCTG
>CAMYOO010000213.1 GCA_947260035.1 uncultured delta proteobacterium | reverse complement strand
AGTGCGAAGATTCGATTCCAGCTCGCAGAAGTGCATCCGCGGCACGACTCCCCACTTCGTGCATCGGCTGCACACCCGTCTGCCGTGCATCGGCTGCACACCCGCATGCCTCGACGCTTCACCAATCCGCAGCGGCGCACGGAAGCCGCTGGAAGTGAAGGCTTCTTCTTGGTGCTCCGGAAGGACGTCAATGGCCCCGAGGGACGTCAAGAACGCTTGACGACAGGTCGATGAGCAAGCGGGGAGTCGTGCATGGCGGATTCGCCGGAGCAGGCGTCTACGAGCGCAGTGAAGACGGGACCGTGGAGACGCGTGCGCGCGATTCTGCGCGCACCCCTGCGCAGCCTGCCGTCGCGGATCATCCTGTCGGTGTTCGGCGCAGCGTTGGCCACATCGCTGGCCGTGGCGCTGGTTTCAACGTCGTCCATCGAGTCCTTCCTGCGTCGAAAGATCGATCAGCAGTTCCCTGCCACGCTGAGCAGCGCGTCGGAACGCCTGGACCTCTGGTACGCGCAGCGGCGTCTGGATATCGACACGTTCGCTCGCAGCACGACGGTGATGGAAAGTGCTGCGCACATGAATCTGTCCGAGGGAGCGCTCGCGCGGCGGCGCGCGAGCGAGGCGCTGGGACAATATCTGGCCTACGTGCTGGAGCGCTTTCCCCAGTACGAGGCCTTGCTGCTGCTGGACGCCCAGGGTGCCGAGGTCCTGCGGGTCGGAACCGATCTGCCGCTTCCACAGGGGCTGTTGGAGAGCGTGTCCCAGGTCGCTGCATCCAGCCTGGGCGGTATTCATCCGGTGCCCGGCGGACGCGTTCAGCTCGCGTCGTCACCCATCGTGGACTCCGCCGGCCGGCGGCTGGGTTCGCTCCACGCAATGATTCGCGGCAAATCCGTCGTTCCCGTCCTGTACGACGAAGAGATGGGCGAGGCGGGGGCCATCTACATCGTGGATCGCGAAGGGAGTACGCTGTTCCAGAGCCCGGACAGCGCGCCGCGCTCGAACTTCCCGCTGGCTCTGCCGGCGCCGGGCGCGGAGGCGCAGGTCGAGGACTATGCGTCGTCTTCCGGCGATCACGTGGTCGGCAGTGCCGTGCGCTTCGCGCGCTTCGGCTGGACGCTCGTGGTGGAGGAGAACTACGACGAGGCGTTTGCGCCGGTGGTGGCGGTGATCCGGCGCATCCTCGCCATCAACCTGGGCATCGTCATGCTCTTCGGTCTGGCCGCCTATCAGTTCGCACGGTCGATCGTGCGTCCCATCAAGGCGTTGTCGGAGGGCGCCCGCCGCATTGCCGACGGGGAGACCGACGTCGTCGTCCCGCTCCCGACATCCCAGGACGAGATCGAGGTGCTGACCCGCGTCTTCAACGAGATGAGCCAGCGGCTGCGTGAAAACCAGGGAGAGCTGGAGCGGAGCCGCATGGAGGTCCAGCGGGCGAACAGCAGGTTGGTCAGCCAGAACGACGAGCTGCAGCGGGTCAACGAGGTGCTCGAGCAGCTCTCCATCACCGATGGACTGACCAAGCTTCACAACCATCGCTTCTTCCAGGATCACCTGCTGCGCGAGATGAAGCGGGTGCGGCGAACCGGTGAGTCCCTGGCCCTGATCCTGATCGACATCGACGACTTCAAGGTCCTGAACGATCGCCACGGACATGCCGCCGGCGATACGGTGCTGCGCGAGGTCGCCGTCGTGATGAACTCGGTGCTGCGCGAGCTGGACATGCTGGCACGCTACGGCGGCGAGGAGTTCGCTCTGGTGGCGAGCCGTACGGATCTGGAAGGCGCTCGCGCCCTGAGCGAGAAGCTTCGGTTGGCGGTCTGCGAGGCGCGCTTCCAGCTCGACGACGTGGCTGAGCCGGCCACGGTGACCGTGTCCGTGGGTGCAGCGGTGTTCCGGGGTGACGAGAAGGGGCTCTTCCGCGACGCGGATCGCTCCCTGTACGCGGCCAAGTCCCAGGGCAAGGACTGCGTGATGGTCGCCGAGGAGACCGGCTCGTAGCGCCCGCTGGGGCCGGGATCAGTGCGCGTCGAGGAGCGAGCCGTAGATCCAGCCGACCCGGCCCGAGTGCGTGCGCACCAGCACCCACTCCCCGTCGCGCCGCTCCCGGAAGACGGGAGTCGAGCGCGTCAGCACCCGCAGGATCGTAGCGTCGGTGGACGGGCCGGAGCGAAGGTTCACACGCCGTCCCGTCACGAAGTGTGCGTCGCCCATTCGCGCCACCACCCGCGCCTCGCTCCCAACATCTTCGGCGATGCGCTGTGCCCGGGATGCGAAGAAGACGGCGGCGCCCATGCGGCTGCGCTGAATCTGTTGCTCGGCCTCCAGCAGCTTGCTCCTTGCCTCCTCGCAATCGGCACTGCGCCACGGAGCGCGCTCGCACGCACTCTCGACCTCTACCCGCGCTCCAGCGACCGCGGAGACCGCATCGGCCCGGGTGTGCTCGCCGCGCATGCCCGACTCGAGGTAGATCATGGCGTTCTCGGCCTGGCTCAGGTCCTCGCGCATGCGCTCCACCTCGCGCTCCAGGTACTCGACGCGCTGGGACTCGGCGCGGCGGTAGACCGCGGCGTCGTCCGTAGCCAGGTTCGAGCAGGCGCTGGAGGCGGCCAGCGCGGCAGCCGTGGCCAAGGCTCCAAAAGCCCTGTGGAGGCGGGGGGTTCGATGGGCCAGCTGCCGATTCACGTGCATCCCAGACTGCTTGGGGCCTTTCCCCTAGGCGTAGCGCTGCACGCGGCGTATCGAACGGTCTGGCCGGGTTCTTGAGCGATCCGGGACCTGCTCATTTGGCGTGCAGCCGCCTGCCCACGCAGCGTGCGCATTCCGGCGCGAACTGTGCTGAAACGAGCGCAGACTGTGCCGCTTTCAGCGCACCTCGGGCGCTCGCGAGCCCGCTACGGGCTGCGACTCCGGCTGGCACGCCGGTTGCTATGTGAGCGCACGAACGCTCAGTCGGAGGAGAATCATGACTCGCAAGCTCGGTCTGTCTGTCGCTGCTGCGGCGCTTCTGCTGCCGGGGGTAGCCCTGGCAGAGGATGGCGTCTCGGCCGGCGTATTCACTGCCAACAACGTCTGGATGATGCTGTGCGCCGGCCTGGTGTTCATCATGCACCTGGGCTTCGCCACCCTGGAGAGCGGGCTCACCCGCGCCAAGAACTCGGTCAACATCCTGTTCAAGAACACGTTCATCATCAGCGCGGGCATCCTGACCTACGCCGCCATCGGCTTCAGCCTGATGTACCCGGGCGAGTTCAACGGCTGGCTGGGCTGGGCGGGTCTGGGCATCACCACCGATGCGGCGGGTCTGACCATCGCGTACGCCGACGGGGGCTACACCTACTGGACCGACTTCCTGTTCCAGGCGATGTTCGCCGCTACCGCCGCGACGATCGTGTCGGGCGCCGTAGCCGAGCGCATCAAGCTGCCCTCGTTCATGGTCTTCGCGACCATCTTCGTGGCCTTCGTGTACACCATCGCCGGCTCCTGGAAGTGGGGCGGCGGCTGGCTCGACGGCATGGGCTTCTACGATTTCGCCGGCTCGACGCTCGTGCACTCGGTGGGCGGCTGGGGCGCCTTGGCCGGCGCCTGGCTCCTGGGGCCGCGGATGGGCAAGTACGTGAAGGGTCGGATGACTCCAATTCCCGGCAGCAACATGCCGATGGCCGCCGTGGGCGTGTTCCTGCTCTGGCTCGGCTGGTTCGGCTTCAACGGCGGCTCGGTCCTCTCGGCCGACCCGGCGTTGACGTCGCTGGTGCTGGTGACCACCTGCATGGCCGCGGCCGCCGGCTGCATCAGCGCGATGCTGGCGTCGTGGTTCGTCTCCTCCAAGCCGGACCTCTCCATGTCGCTGAACGGGATCCTCGCCGGACTGGTGGGCATCACGGCGGGCGCCGACGTGGTGACGCCGCTCTCCGCCGTGGTGATCGGCGCGATTGCCGGCGTCATCGTGGTCGGCTCGGTGGTGTTCTTCGACAAGATCAAGATCGACGATCCGGTGGGCGCCATCTCGGTGCACCTCACCTGCGGGATCTGGGGAACCCTGGCCGTGGGCGTCTTCTCCGCCGAGCACTCGATCCTGACCCAGCTGATCGGCGTTGCGGCCTACGGGATCTTCGCCTTCGGCTGCGCCATGGGCCTGTTCCTGACCATCCGCGCGACCATGGGGCTGCGGGTATCCGAGGAAGAGGAGCTCGAGGGGCTGGACTTCGGCGAGCACGGCCAGCACGCCTACGATTTCCCGACGGGTTCCGGCATGCTGGACGAGCTCACGGCTCCGCGCCCGGTGGGAGGAGTGGCTCGCTCTTCTACCCAGCTCGCGCACAGCGGAAGCTAGAAGGGGGAGGAACGCTCCGGAAGGCCGGGGGGGCGCAAGCCCTTCCGGCCTTCCTGCGTTTTGGGCTCAGCGCGGCGGAGCGGGAACGCAGTAGAGCTGGGCGCCTCCCGAGGCGAGCAGGCGGCCGTCCCGGCTCCAGACGCGGCCCGTGGTGCCCATGAGCCCGCCGGCCGCGACCCGACACTCGTGGTCCGCCAGCAGCCACTCCTGCTCGGGGGCCGCGTCGTGGAACCAGACGTTGACGTCCAGGTTCGGTGCGATGAACTCCATGTCCGGCTGGTGGGGCCGACAGGCGGCCGGCCAGGACAGCGTGTCGATCAGCAGCAGTGCGCGTCCGGCATCGACGAAGGGATCGTCGAACGTGGCCCGGGGGCGGTAGCGGAACCACTCCACGTGCACCGGGTCGCGGGGCTGCGGAGGCTCCCGAAAACGTTCCGGGTGCAGGGGGCGCGTGTCCAGGTTCTGCCAGAACGGATAGATGGGCCACTCGGGATCGCGCAGCTCGTCCATGGATTGCAGCGTCTCGGGGGCGGGCACGCTGGGTGCTTCACCGAAGCGGTGCTCCAGGCCGGGGCCGTCAGCCGCCGTGCGCACCAGCGCCTCCAGCAGGGGTCGTTCCTGCTGCGTCACCGTGACCCGCAGAGACTCGGATCGCTTGCCTCGGCGGATCACCTCCACCGATACGTCGACGGCGTCGAAGCGCCCCACCGCCAGGAAGTGGCCGGCGAAGCTGGCCGGCCGGGGAATCGCGGCCTCGGCGCCGGCGGCGCGAAGGGCCAGCGCCGCGAGGTAGCCGCCATTGGGGCCCCAGATCTCCCAGTCCGGCGAGAGCGAGGCGCGATAGCGACCGTCGCCACCCTCGAGGCGTGTGTCTTCCTGGAGGTCGCCCATCGAGGCAGGCTAGCCCGGGTTGCCGTCGGGGGCCGCCGCCGGGTCCGGGGTCACGACGATGACCGCTTCGCCGCGGCGCAAGCCGAAGCGCTCCACCTCGGCCGGGTCCAGCTCCTTGATGGACCAGCGGATCCGGTGCACGCGGAAGCCCGCCGCGCGCAGCCGGTCGTGGAAGTCGCGCCCGTATACGCGCACGTGATCGGACTGCCCGAAGCGCCGCCGGCGCTCCTTCGGATCGGTCACGTCGGGGTCTTCGAGGGTCTCATCCATGCTGTGCACGGGTGTCTGCAGGACTCCAAAGCCGCCCGGCGCCAGGACCCGACGCAGCTCGCGCATGGCGCGGTGGTCGTCCGGGATGTGCTCGAGAACGTGACAGCACAGGACGACGTCGAAGGACGCATCGGCATGGGGGATGCGGGTCAGGTCCATACGCTCCATGGCAATGGGCGAGTCCAGGTCCGCGCTCAGATAGCGGAGGTTCGGTTGCCGCGCGAGATGGCGCGCCAGCTGCTCTTCGGGCGCCACGTGCAGCACGCGGTACGGCTTCTGATAGAGCGTGGAGAAGCGCTCCAGGAAGAGCCACAGCAGGCGATGCCGCTCGAGCGAGCCGCAGCCGGGACAGCGCGCGCCCTTGCGGCGACGGACGCCGCCCGCGACGAAGCGGCGGAAGCGCCCGCCGCAGCACGGGCACTCCACTCGGTCACCGCGATAGAGGATCGCGTTCAGGCGCTGGAGCATCGCCTTCATGGAGGCGCGGAATGTACACGGTAGACTGCGGCCATGCTTCCGTGGTTCTTCGTCACCGGCCTACGGCCGCGTGCTCTTCCTGGCCCTGGTGTTCTGCTGGCTGGGCGACGTGCTCCTCATCCCCAAGGATCGCCGGATCTTCAGAGCGGGCCTGGTGGCGTTCCTGCTGGGGCACGTGGTGCTGGTCGGCGCCTTCCCCCTGCTGGGCTTCGACGCCCGCGGTGTGGCCGCGGCGCTGGTGCTCGTGGCGCCTGCCGCATTCCTGGCACTGCGCTGGCTGAGGCCGCACCTGTCCTCGGAGATGCGTATTCCGGTGCATGCCTACGTGGTGGTCATCTCGGTCATGGTGCTGGTCGCTTCCGGCGCAACCCTGGGCGGTGCAGGCGCCGTGGTGCTGATCGGCGCCGTCTTCTTCTTCGTGTCGGACCTGGCCGTCGCGCGCGAGCGGTTCGTCGCACCTGCCTTCTCGAACCGGGCCTGGGGCCTGCCCCTCTACTATGCGGCCACCCTGCTGCTGGCCACGACGGCCGCCGGGGTCTAGGGATGCCGCGTCCGCCGCAGCCGGCCGCCGCGGCGGCCGCCATGCCCGACGCCGTCTTCTCGCCGGTCGCCCACCGTCTGGCCGAGATCCGCGGTCCGGTGTTCCCGCTGCACGTGGGCGACACCTGGATGGAGCCGTTCCAAGGCGCGCAGATGGAGAGCCTGGCGACCTCCGAGCATCCGGGCATGCACCGCTACTGCGCCACCCAGGGCATCCCGCCGCTGCTCGACGCGATCGTCGACAAGGTGCGGACGCGCAACGGTCTGGCCTGCGAGCGCGAGTCGCTGCTCGTCTGCGGAGGAGCCACGGCCGGATTGGCGGCGACCATCGGAGCCGTGGCCGATCCGGACGACGAGATCCTGATCCTGGCGCCGTTCTGGCCGCTGATCCGTGGCATCAGCCAGACGCTGCGCGCGCGCCCGGTGGAGGTGCCCTTCTTCGATCGCGTGGACTCGGCCGAGTCCGCCGTCGAGGCCGTGCGCGAACATCTCAGCGAGCGCAGCGTTGCGCTCTACTTCTCCACGCCCAGCAATCCCACCGGCCGCGTGCTGCCCGAGTCCTGGCTGGCGGCCCTCGGGACGTCATCGACCAGGCGCACAAGATCGGCGTGCACACCGTCTACCACGCGCCCACCGCGAGTCAGTGGGCCGCCCTGGAGGCGCTGCGCGGCGGCGCCGAATGGGTGCGCGATGCGCGCGACGCCTACCGGGTCGCGGGCGCCGATGCCGCGCGCGCCCTGGGTCTGGCCGAGCCGGAGGGCTCCATGTTCCTGTTCGCGCCGGTTGCCGACGTGCTGGACGCGCGCGGCATGCAGGGCCTCCTGGAAGACTGCCTGGAGGACGGGGTGCTGGTCGCTCCCGGGGCATCCAGCGGCGCCGCCTACGCGGACTGGATCCGCCTCTGCTACAGCTCGGCGCCTCCGGATGCGGTGGCCGAGGGCGTGCGTCGGCTGGCGCGCCGCCTGGGCGGCGCCCGGTGAGCGCGGCGACCCGCATCGGCCGCTACGAGAACCCCTACCGAGTGGCCGAATGGGATCGCCCGCCGTCGGGGGCGAGCTGCGAGCCCGTGTCGCTGGAGACGGCGGATCGCGCCCTGGCCCAGGGCTGGCTCTACGCCCGCGGCGGAGAGGACACCGTGGTGTGCCTAATGCACCCGCGCGCGAACTTCTCGCACCACTACCTGGTGCCGGGTCTGGTGGAGCGGGGGTTCGCGGTGTTCTGCGAGAACAGCCGCTGGCTCGGCAACGACTCGATGCTGATCCACGAGCAGGTGCTCCTGGACGTGGCCGCCGGTGTGGCGGCCATGCGCCGTCGCTACGAGCGCGTGGTGCTGTGCGGCAACTCGGG
>CAMYOO010000212.1 GCA_947260035.1 uncultured delta proteobacterium | reverse complement strand
GGATCGTCGATGCAGACCCGGCAGCCGGCGACGCTGCCTGCGGCCTCGAGGGTCTGCAGGACGCGAAGCAGCATGGGAGAGCCGGCGATCCGGATCAGGGCCTTGTGGCTCACGCCGGAGGCGAGCGCCAGCGGATCCCGAGGCCCACGTCGCCCGGCCAGCACAAGGGCGGCGAAGGGCGCGTCGGCGGGAGGGGCTTGGTCGGGCAAGGTGGTTTTCGGGCGCTAGCATCCCGCGGGGATGTTATCAGAGGCGGACGGCGCAGCGAGCGGAGCGGTGCCCGGGCTGCGGGTCTGGATCGATGCCACGAGTCCGCAGAGCCTGCTCGAGCTGTTTGGAATGCCGCTTCTCGAGCGCACGCTCCGCGCCGTGATCGATGCCGGACTCGAGCCGAGCGAGGTGCGCGTCGAGCACGCGGGTGGCGTGGCCCTCGAGACCGCGCTTCCCCACGAGCTACGAGCGCGACTTCCGTTGGTCTTCGCCAGGGCGGAGGGCACGCCCGCCGCCGGCCTCGCCGCCGCGGCGCGGGCGGGGGAGGTGGTGATCGCGCTCGAGGCGCACGCCGTGGTCGATCCCCGCTTGCTGGCGCACATGGCGAGGGTCCCGGGGTCGGTCGCCGCCGTCGGAGGCGAGGGCAGCGAGCGCACCGCCGTGGTCCGCCTCACGGCTCCCCCCCCGCAATCGGATGGCGCCGACCTCCCCGCACTGGCCCAGGCGTGGATCAGTGCCGGCGCGGTCGCCGCGCTTGCCCTGGCCGCCGTCCCACCGTACGTCAAGAAGCTGCGCCGAGAACTCCCGGCCTACTGCTTCCGCATCCCCGACGCCCAGGCGCGCGATCGCGCCGAGGCGTTCCTCTTCTGGTCCAACTACAAGGGCTCCACCGACTTCTTCACGAAGTACGTCTACCCGCCGCTGGTCTGGCGCTGCGTGCGCCCGCTGGCGCGCTGGCGTGTGCACCCGAACTGGATCTCCGGCTTCAACGTCGTCATCACGCTGCTCGCCATCCCCCTCTTCGCGGCCGGCCACTGGGTGTCGGGGCTGACCCTGGCCTACACCATGAGCGTTCTCGACTCCGTCGACGGGAAGCTCGCCCGCCTCACCTACCGCGCGTCGCGGCTGGGCCACGTACTGGACCACGGTCTGGACGTGGTCTCTGGATGACGGCGTTCTACGTCCTGGATCGACTGGTGACCGAAGCGTTCACCCGCGCGACCGGCAAGTCGATCCACGCCTACGCCGAGATCGACGTGCGGATGCGCACCTTCATCTCCCGCCGCAACATCAACGTTCCGTTCTTCACCCTGGGGCTGATCGTCGGCGCTCCCGTCGCGGCGTTCATGGTGATCGTGGCATGGCAGGCCGCCACCCTCGCGTTCCACACGCTGCGCCTGCTCCAAGTCTGGATCCCGGCGCGAGGCGAGCAGGCATGATGCCCGGGGAGGGCGGCGGGGGCAGCGCGCGCCTGGCGATGGACGACCCTTCACGACCGCCCGAGCCGCGACGCGCCGAGTCCGATGCGCCCCGGGTGATCCGGCTCGGGAGCGCAGTGGGGCGGTACGTCGTGCGCGAGCTGTTCGTCCCCACCCTGATCGCCCTGGCCGGCCTCACCGCGGCCGCCCTGACCAAGAACCTGCTGGGCTACGCGGACCTGCTGGTGAACCGGGGTCTGGGGCCGGGCGACGTGGCGGCGATTGCCCTCTATCAGCTGGTGCCCGTCGCGGTGCAGGTGCTGCCCCTTGCCGGGCTGATCGGATCCCTGGTCGGGCTCGGCCGCCTGAAGGACGATCTGGAGCTGCAGAGCCTCGAGACCTGCGGTGTGGCTCCGGCGCGCCTGGTGCTTCCGGTGGCGGGCTTCGCAGCGATCGTCGCCACCCTGGGGCTGGCCGGCTCGCTCTACGCCGCGCCCCAAGCGCGGGCCCGGCTCGGCGCAGCCATGGAACGCATCTCCTTCGAGCACCCGGGCGCCACCCTGCGAGCCGGCGAGGTGCGCCGCTTCGGCGATCGCCAGCTGCTGGCGCGCGAGGTCTCCGCCCGCGGCGATCGGCTGCGAGGCGTGCTCCTGTGGGTGCCCGATGTGGGCGAGACGATCTTCGCCGAGCGCGCCGACGTGGAGCCCGCCGGGGAAGGCGCCATCACGGTCACGCTCCAGGACGCGGTGATTCTCGGCGCTCCCGATAGCGGCGGCAGCCTGATCAGGTCGGAGCGGTTCACCAGCAAGCTCCACGACCCGCAACGCCCGGCGAGCGAGTTGGAGACCAGCGGCGTCGAGACCGCGTCGACGGCCTGGGTGATGACCCTGGCGGCCCGGTCCGGCGGCGATCAGGGCGTGCGACGCCTGGCCGCGACAGAGCTCCACCGGCGGCTGGCGCTGCCCGTGGCCAGTCTGATCTTCGGCCTGCTCGCCGCCCCCTTGGCGCTGGCCGGACGCGGCTTCTCGCGTGCGACCGGTGCCGTGGCGGGAATCGGCGTCACGATCCTCTACTACGGGTTGGTCCAGCTGGGAAACGGACTGCTCCGCTACCCGGGGATTCCGCCGGCCGTTGCGGTGTGGCTGCCCAACGCCGTGGCCGCGCTCTGCGCGGTGGGTCTGCTTTGGCCGGGGCGTCTGGAGTCGTCACACTCCGGTCGCCCTGCCGTGCGCCGTCGGGGCAAAGATCGGGAGGGCGGGGACGATGGGGGCGCTGCGCGGTGGTCCTCCAACGCCCTCCCCCTGGATCGCTACGTGGTGGCGCTCTTCGCCCAGATGAGCATGCTCGCCTTCGCGGCGATCCTGAGCGGCTACCTGATCGTCGACGTGCTGGAGCGACTCCAGTGGCTGGCCCATTACCGGGCCGAGCCGCTCGAGGTGCTGCGCTTCTACGGGGCGCGGATCCCCCTGCTGGCGTCGCGCGTGGTTCCGATGGCGCTGCTGGCGGCGACCGCTCTCAGCGTGAGCCAGCTCAGCATCCGGCGTGAGCTGCTGGCCATGCAGGCCTGCGGGATCTCGCTGGCGCGCGGACTGGCCCCCATCCTCGTTACGGCCGCGCTGCTGGTGCCGGCTGACTTCGCGCTGAACGACCTGATCGTCTCCCGCACCAACGAGCTGGCGGATCGGATCAAGGACGCGGAGATCAAGGACAAGGTCCCATCCCTGGACGCGGCGGAGGTCTGGTATCGGGTGGGTACCCAGGTACTGCGCGCGCCCCAGCTCGCCATGGATCGCGGCGAGGTCCGCGACCTGACCATCTACGAGCTGGACCAGCGGGGGTTCCCCAGCAGTCGCACGGACGCACGCGAGGCCCGTCACGAGGCGGGGGGCGTGTGGACGCTCTCGGGTGCTCGGCGGGTGGTGATCTCCGAGGACGGCCTCCAGACCGCTCCGGCACCAAGCCGGATCCGCCTGGAAGGGGCCGCTCGCGCCTCCTTCGATCCCGCCAACGTCGACCTGGGCACCCTGCTGAGCGCGATCCGCGACGCAGAGTCCGGCGGCTACAACACCACCGCGTGGCGCGTGGATCTGCACGCCCGCCTGGCGGCGCCCCTGGCCTGCGTGCTGTTGCCGCTGCTGGTGGTGATCTTCGCGATCCGCACGCGCGGAATCATGCGCCCGGCACCCGGGCTCCTGGCCAGCGGGGCCCTCGGGATCGGCTACATCCTCTTGTCGGACGTGACCACCTCCCTCGGCTACGGCGGAGCACTCGCGCCCGCCCTGGCCGGCTGGGCGCCGTCGCTCGCGCTGATCGCGGCGACTCCGTGGCTCCTGTGGCGCGCAAGGCGTTGAGCATGGCGCAGCCCGACGCGATGACGGGACGCGGGCCCTCCGATCGCGAGGCGCGGCTTCAGCTTCCGCCGGTCGAGCCGGAGATCGCCTCCGACAGCGTCCAGGCGCTGGCCCTCGGGCTGGACTGAGTCGAGAAGTCGCGGCGCCTGTTGCAGCGTCGGGCCGCTCCGTCGGGGCGCAGGGCGGCACGGGCCTGCTCCAGGTCGGCCGGCGAATCGATCTCCGTCCACCAGAGCCCGTCGGTCGACACCGTGTGGATCGAGAGTCGCGGCGCCAGGGTTTGGAGCGCCGACGTGTACCACTGGCGGACCGACTCGGGGCTGCGGACGCACGCGTCCAGGACGTTGCGGAACGCCTCCACGCCTTCGCCGCGGAACAGGCTCAGGCCGATGGCCTCGGCGTCGGGAACGACGCCTTCGAGCTTCTTGCCGATGGCGCGAAGCCGGCCCCGCTCGTCGGTGGCCACCCGCATGTCGTCGTCGTCGTACGCGGGCTTGCGCGAGATGACGATGCCGGCCGGGCCACGGACCTCGGCCAGCAGACGCTCCAGCACACCCGGGTCGATCAGCGTGTCGCCGTTCAGGAGCAGGAAGTCCCCGTCCATCTCGGGCCGCGCCAGCCAGGTGGTGATCAGGTTGTCGGAGCTGGAATAGAAGGGGTTGAAGGAGGTGGTGACCTGGATGCCCGCCGGCGCGCGCTCGGCTACAGCGCGCTCCACGCGTTCGGCGCCGAAGCCCACCATCACCGTGGCCTGCGAGATCCCGCAACGCGCCAGGGCCCGCAGCTGGAACTCCAGGATCGAGCACTGCGGCTGGACCGGCAGCAGGCACTTGGGAGTCGAGCGGGTGTGGGGCAGCAGCCGCCGCCCTTGACCGGCACTGAGAATGATTGCCTTCATCGAGCCCGGGGACGTCCGGACCCGCTGCTGATCTCGCAAAGGTGAGACCCCCCCCAAAAAAAAACACATCGACCCCGCGCGGGGGGGGCCGACGAAGCCGTACCATAGCGGAATTGGCACGGGGCCGAAGCAGAAAGGCTCAACCCCCGCGGGAGAAAGCGTTCGAGAAGCCCCTCGGCCTGCGCTTCCATGGGGCCACGCGAGAAGAGCGCAGCCGTGTGCCTATGACCCCAGAGAGCGGTCCATCACCCAGCGCGCCAGACCGGGCAGGTGGCGGGTGAGACGCTCGGTCCAGCGTGCCTCCAGGCCGGGGACGACGAGGAAGCGTCTCCGCGCCACTCCGTCCAGCAGGGCTTCGGCCACGGTCTCGGCAGACAGCATTCGCACGGAGCCGGCGATGGCGCGGGTCTCGTCGGGCTTGGTGCGGTTCTCCTCGGCGAGCTGCGGGGTGTCCGTGTCGGGGGGACACACCACGGAGACGCCGATGCCGTGCGGCCGCAGCTCCTGGCGCAGGGCCTGGGAGAATCCCACCACGGCGAACTTGCTGGCCGCGTAGGCCGTGTAGCCATAGATCCCGATCAGGCCAGCCAGGGAGGAGACATTGACGACGTGGCCGCTGCCCTGGGCCACGAGGCCCGGGAGTGCGGCTCGGGTGACGTGGACCATCCCCAGATAGTTCGTGCGCATCAGCCGTTCGAAGTCGCCCGCTGAGGTCTCCAGGAAGCGGGCCGCGAGCGCGACGCCGGCGTTGTTGACGAGGACATCGAGGCCGCCCAGGGCCGCGAGCGCCTGCTCCATGCCACGCTCGACCTCGTGCGGATCGGACACGTCGAGGCCCACGGCCTCCACCACTTGACCCGGATCGCACCTCTCGGCCCGAAGCGACTCGGCAGCGGCAGCCAGGCGCGCGGCGTCGCGAGCCGCAATCACCACGTGGCCCCCGGCCCGGACCAGCGCACGGGCCGTGGCCTTCCCTATGCCGCTCGAGCCCCCGGTGACGAGGACCCGGCTGCCTCGATGGTCTGCGTGGCGCTGTCGGGTGGGTTCGGCCACATTTACTCCGGAGCCGGCGGTTGGCTCCGCCAATCCCGATTCTAGGAGGATCGGGCCGGAAACTGGTAGCCTTGGGTCTGCACTGGGCCGCCCCAGGCACTGGAGACCCCAGAGCCTCCCCCTCCCACCTTCCGGCGACTGCCAACCCGGGACTGAACTCAAGAGGATGGAGACATTGGACATCTTCCAGAAGTGTCGCGACTACGACGTCGCACACCAGGCCCGGCAGGCTGGCGTGTACCCCTACTACCGGACCCTCGAAAGCGGCCAGGACCCGCTGGTCCAGCGCCAGGGACGCGAGCTGGTGATGCTCGGCTCCAACAACTACCTGGGGCTCTCGAGCCATCCCGAGGTGAATGCGGCGGCCGCTGCCGCCATCGAGCGCTACGGCACCGGCTGTGCCGGGTCGCGCCTCCTGAACGGGACGCTCGACCTCCACGTCGAGCTCGAGGAACGCCTCGCGAAGTTCATGCGGCGCGAGGCCGTTCTCACCTTTGCCACGGGCTACCAGGTGAACCTGGGCGTGCTCTCGTGTCTGCTCGGCCGTCACGACGTCGTGTTTCTCGACCGCTTGGACCACGCCTGCATTCTCGACGGCGCCCGCCTCAGCTTTGCGGAGGTGCGCAAGTTCCGTCACAACGACATGGCGAATCTGGCCCGCAAGCTCGAGCGCACGCCGGAAGATCGCGGGCGCATGATCGTGGTGGACGGGGTCTTTTCCATGGAGGGCGACCTGTGCCCCCTCTCCGAGCTGGTGCCCATCAAGGAGCGCCACGGCGCCCGGCTCGTGGTGGACGACGCCCACGGCCTGGGCGTGCTGGGAGAATCCGGCCGGGGCACCGCCGAGCACTTCGGCGTGGAGCACCAGGTCGACCTCGTCACGGGCACGTTCTCGAAGTCGCTGGCGGCGGTCGGGGGCTTCGTGGCCGGCCCCGCCGACGTGATCGACTTCGTTCGACATCACGCCCGCGCCGCGATCTTCTCGGCAGCACCGTCCCCGGCCACGGTCGCGGCCGCCCTGAAGGCGCTGGAAATCGTCGAGCGCGAGCCCGAGCGACGCAAGGCGCTGTGGGAGAACACGCTCTACATGCAGCGCGAGCTCGGTCGCCTGGGCTTCGACACCGGCGACACGGGGTCCCCGGTGATCCCCCTCGTCGTCGGCGAAGACAAGACCGCTTTCGTCATGGTGCGACGCCTGGAGGAGGAGGGCGTTTTCGCCAACCCCGTCATCTCCCCGGCCGTGCCCCGGGGCCGCGCCATGATCCGCACCTCCTACATGGCCACCCACACCCGCGCCCATCTCGACCACGCCCTCGACGCTCTCGAGAGGGTCGGCCGGGAGCTCGGCGTGCTCTCGTAGAGCGCGCGGCGAGGGTGTCCCATCCGTTGCTGGCTTTCCCCAGGGTTGTCTCGGGGACGTCAGCTCCGCACACGAAGATTCCATCCTGGATGCGCGACGATTGCCGCGACGATTGCCCGGCACGGCGAAGAGCCAGGGCGCACGTCGTGCCGAGCACGAGTGAGGCGAAGAGCGCCGGCCACCCGGTGGCGTAGCCGGCCACCCGGTGGCGTAGCCGGCCACCCAGAGCTGAGTCTCGGCGCGCCGGCCCCCGCGCTCGTAGACCACCGGCACGCTGCCATCGCGGCCCTCGTCCGCCACCGCCAGGAACCAGCCCAGGGGGCGGGGTACCGGGGGAAGATCGGCACGGGCCCTCCTGGATTCGAACCAGGCGGGAAGGGGAAAAAGAAGAACGATTCTGAGTAGTTACTGGGGTGGAACGGGTTTGGCGACAAATTGGCGCCAAGATACGGGATGAGGAGTCCGAGGGTTTAAGTCCGCTCGTGGGAACCCGCCTCAGTCGTCGGGCTGCTGGAAGCGCGCCCTGTCCCCGTCGACGAGGGCAATGAAATCTGGCGAGAAGAGGTGCTTGGCGTGCCGCCACCATGAAGCGCCTCCCGGGGAACAAGCGATGCGCGCCAGGGTCATTCGCACGCCCAGGTACGCCTCGGACTCGAGCGCACCCTGCGCGTGCTGATGGTAGGCGTTCGCATGCAGAGAGAACAGATTCATCATGAGAAGGACGAAGCGTTGGCTCTCTTCGGGAGTCAGATCTCGCCACCGAGCCAGACCGCGCATGAAGATGCTCGCCAGCTCTCGATCGCGAGCGACGGTCCCGAGGAAGTTGGCGATGTTGTTGGAGAGGTTGTGGAAGGCAGATGCTCGCAGGGAACGCGTGTTCTGGCGGATCTGGATGGCCAGATACGCCACGGAAGCGATGACTGCAATTGCGCCGACGAGCTCGCCAAGATTGCCGAGATCATCGAGGGTCATCGGATTCGCATTCGCGTGCGCGCATGGGTCGAGAGCATCGTCCGGACCGATGCGAGTGCGTCCAGCAGGTCTTCGGCGAGCGCGTCTCTCCGGCTGGAGAAGCGCTGTGAGGGAACCGGTATCGAGATGGCGTAGATGAGCCCCGTCGGAGTGTGGAAGGCCGCCCCGACTGCAGAAATGCCCTCGGTGTGTTCGTCGAGATCCAGGGCGAACCCCGCTTCCCGGACCCGATCGATTTCGGCGCGGAGCTGACGAACCGCTTTCTTGCCTGCCCCCCGGCCCTCGAGCTCACGCGTCGCGATCGCATCGGCGGCCTCGTCGTCGAGCAGTGCCAGGGCAGCCTTGCCGTTGGCTGTCGTCGTCATGGGGAAGACCTCGCCGACCGCCGATACGGCGCGCAAGCGGTGCGTGCCGACGACCTGGTCGATGAAGAGCATGTGATCGTCACGAAGGACCGCGAGATCGACCGTCTCGCCGGTATTCTGCGACAGCTCCTCCAGGACGGGACGGATCAGATCGGCCACCGCAATCCGGCTGGCCGCTGCCAACGATTGGATCTCCGGCCCCAGGCGCAGCCCGCCCTCGGCCGACGATGCGACGACCAGCCCCTCGTCGATCAGGGCGTTGACCAGGCGCTGCACCGTAGATCGCGGCAGCCCGATCCGCCTGGCGATCTCTCCCAGGCTCAGACCGCCGTCGTCCCTGAGCGCGCGAAGGACCTCCGCGGCGCGGGAGATCGCCCGAATCCCTCCCGCTTTAGGGGCTTTTTCCTGTGCCTTCGTCAGCATCCGGGGCTTCCCAGTCCGGTCGATCGTGGCGAGGAGGCTGCACCGGATCGCCCGCGCGCCCCGGCCGCTTGACCACTATACGATACACCCGTACTGTTCAGCAATACAATCCTGCCTCGCGCGGACTTCATGACTCGCCGCGCAGGCGGCACGGGCGGGGGAAGGATCTTCGAGAGCCCTGGGCCCACACGGTGAATCGACAGTCAAAGGAGAGCTCACCATGGGAAATGGAGCTTTGGAAGGAAGGATCGCCCTTCTGGAAGAGAGGCTGGCCCTCCTGGAAAAGGAGAACGTGCGGCTGGGGAAGGCAGAGGATGTCCACGAGATCCAGAACGTCATGTCGTTGCACGAGTACTACCACTCGGCCTGCAAACACCAGGAAGAGCTGGATGCGATATGGGCGCAGAAGGCCGATGACGTCGCATTCGAGGAAGCGTTGTTCCAGGCCAGGTTCATGGGGCTCGAAGCAATCAAGACATACTACGTAGATTTCATGAGGAATACGCTCTTCCGCTCGGCGCTCGGCCTGACGAGGACGCTCTTCCCGCAGCTCAAAGATGATCCGGAAGAGGAGCTCGCCTTTTGCCTTTCGTACATGCAAACCCTGACGACTCCCGTCATCGAGGTCGCCGAAGACCGGGAGACGGCCAAGGGCGCATGGATCTCCCCGGGCTTCACCACCATGCCCACCCTGGAGAAGCTTCAAGCCTATTGGCATTGGGATCGCTACGGAGTCGATTTCATCAGAGAGAACGGGAAGTGGAAGATCTGGCATTTCTTC
>CAMYOO010000211.1 GCA_947260035.1 uncultured delta proteobacterium | reverse complement strand
CGATGCCCAGCCCGACGAGGTGCTGGATCCCCGCGGCGAGCTGCTGGGCAAAGCCGAGCTGCGCGCCCGGCTGCTGTCGCCGGTGAGCCAGTACGCGCTGATCGAGAATGCGCTGCGCGCGGCGCAGGGCCTGTCGCTGGAGGAGCACCGCCGACAGATGGCCGATCTGTGGAGCGCCGTGAGCAGCGCCGTACGGGACAACCCCGACGCCTGGGAGCGCGAGCCGCTTGCCGCCGACGCCATCCGCGAGCCCGGTCCCGGCAATCGCATGCTGGCCTTCCCGTACTGCAAGAAGCACCTCTCGCAGATGAAGGTGGACCAGGCCGCCGGCCTGATTCTGTGCTCGGTGGAGACGGCCCGAAGCATGGGCGTACCCCGCGAGCGCTGGATCTTTCCGTGGGCGGTGGCCGAGTCGAACCACATGGTTCCGCTCACCGAACGCCGCGCTCTGCATCGCTCGCCCGGCTTCGCCGAGGCCGGACGCCGCGCCCTGGAGCAAGCCCGCCTGAGCGCCGGCCAGGTCCGCCACCTGGAGCTCTACAGCTGCTTTCCCTGCGCGGTGCGCATCCAGCTCCTCGAGCTGGGCATCGACCCCGCTCGGCGTCTCAGTGTCAGCGGCGGGATGGCGGTGGCCGGCGGCCCGCTCAACAACTTCGTGCTCCAGTCCCAGGTCTGCATGACCCGGGTGCTGCGCGCCGACCCCGGCGGCGTGGGGATGGTGACCTGCGTCTCCGGGATGCTGACCAAGCAGGGTCTGGGCCTCTGGTCGACGGAGCCCGGCCCGCAGCCCTTCGCCTTCGACGACGTCTCCGAGTCGGTCGCCCGGCAGGTGGAGACCGTCCCCGTTGCAGACGCGGCGGCCGGTGAGGCGACCATCGCCTCCTACACGGTGCTCCACGACGCGCCCGAGCCGCGGACCGTCGTCCTCGCGGACCTGGACCGCGGCGGTCGGGCGGTCCTGTGCGATTCCGATCCGCGACTGGCGGCAGTCGCCTCGGAGCAGGAGCTTTGCGGACGCCGGGTGCGCGTGTCCGAACGCTTGGAGCTGCTCTGACACTGATGCACGGAGGACCCCATGAGCGACGCCCCCCACCTGCTGGTCGAGAAGCGCGACGGCGTGCTGACCCTGACCATGAATCGCCCCGAGGCCCGCAACGCCCTCTCGCCCCAGATGCTCTGCAGGCTGGCGGAGGCCTGGCGCGACTACCGCGACGACCCGGAGCTGCGCGTGGCCATCCTGACCGGGGCGGGCGACGAAGACTTCTGCGCGGGAGGCGACCTCAAGCTGACCATGCCGCTGGTAACGGGCGCGCGGAAGCCCCAGGACGAGTGGGACGAAAACCTGATGTCGGACCCGCGCCAGTTCCTGGATGCGATCCTGCGCGGCTTCGAGCTCTACAAGCCGGTGATCGCTGCCGTCAACGGCAACGCCCTGGGGGGTGGAACCGAGATGACCAACGCCTGCGACCTGCGCGTGGCCTCGGACAACGCGGTCTTCGGCACGCCGGAGGCCAAGGTGGGCCTGCTGCCGGGCGGGGGCTCCCTGACCCGACTGCCCCGGCAGATTCCCTGGGCCAAGGCCATGGAATTGCTCCTGATTGGCGACTCCTACTCGGCCCGCGAAGCGCTGGAGATGGGCCTGCTGAACGCGGTGGTCCCGCGCGCCGAGCTGATGCCCCGGGCCCTGGAGCTGGCCGCAAAGCTGGCCCGCAACGGGCCCCTGGCGGTGCGCAAGATCAAGGAGGGCATCGTCCGGACCAGCGGCCTGCCCATCGAGGCGGCCCTGGAGATCGAGAACGAGGTGTCCGCGGCGGTCATGAGCTCCCGGGACGCCCGGGAGGGACCGCGGGCCTTCGCGGAGAAACGCACGCCGAAGTTCACCGGAGAGTAGGTAGAATCGAGCCCCGCCGTCGAGGAGACCCCCATGGCCATCGTCGAACCCGTCGAGTCCTCCGGACCGCGCCGTCGCCTACGCGTCCGCAGCCCCGTGACCCTGGAGCCCATCGGTGAATTCGATTGCGCCAGCGACGATGACGTGCGCGCCGCGGTGGAACGCGCGCGCAAGGCCCAGGCCGAGTGGTCGACCCTCTCCTTCGACCGCCGCGCCCGCCATCTGTCCCGGCTGGTCGACGAGCTGGTCGCCCGTCAGGACGAGATCGTCGACGCCGTGATCGCCGAGACCGGCAAGGCCCGGGCCGAAGCCATCTCCATGGAGATCTTCGCGCCTTGCGACGCCATGACCTGGTACGCCAAGCACGCCAAGAAGATCCTGTCGCCCCAGCGGAAGCGCGTCCACGGCGTCATGGGCCTGGCCAAGAAGCTGCGCATCGTGTGGGAGCCCCTGGGCGTGATCGGACTGATCACTCCCTGGAACGGCCCCATCGCGCTGGCGGCCGTGCCCCTGGCCCAGGCCCTGATGGCGGGCAACGCCGTGGTGCACAAGCCCTCGGAGGTGACGCCGCTGTCCGCGCTGGTCTTCAAGGGCCTGCTGGACGACGCGGGCATCCCGCCCGACCTGTATCAGGTCGTGCAGGGCGACGGCGAAACCGGCGCCGCGCTGATCGAGTCCGGCGTGGACAAGGTGTCGTTCACCGGCAGCGTGGCCACCGGCCGCAAGGTCGGCGAAGCCTGCGGGCGGCTGCTGATCCCCTGCACCCTGGAGCTGGGCGGCAAGGACGCCATGATCGTCTGCGCCGATGCCGACCTGGACCGCGCCGCGGACGGGGCCGTGTTCGGCTCGTGCATCAACAGCGGCCACTACTGCTGCGGCACCGAGCGCATCTACGTGGTGCGAGACGCGTACGAGCCGTTCCTGGAGAAGGTGATGGAGCGGGCGCAACGGCTGCGCCAGGGCGCCGACGGCGAGTTCGACGTGGGAGCCATCTTCTGGGACCGCCAACTGCAGATCATCGAGGACCACGTGGAGGACGCCCGCGCCAAGGGCGCAACGATCTTGATGGGCGGGCGCCGCAACCCGGACCTCCCCGGGCTCTTCTACGAGCCGACCGTCGTCACCGACGTGAACCACGACATGGACCTGATGCGTGACGAGACATTCGGACCGGTCGTGGCGATCATGCAGGTGAACGACGAGGAAGAAGCGCTGCGCCTGGCCAACGACTCGGTGTACGGGCTGAACGGAAACGTCTGGACCCGGGACACGGACAAGGGCATCCGGATCGCCGAGGCCATGCAGACGGGCGGCGTGTGCATCAACGACATCGCCATCACCTACGGCTTGCCCGAGGCCCCCTTCGGCGGCCGCAAGCAGAGCGGCATCGGCAAGGTGAACGGAGAGATGGGCCTCAAGGGCTACTGCCACCCCAAGCCGATCAGCGCCGACCGTCGCGGCAAGGGCCCGATCCAGGGCGGCTACCCGTACACCCGCAAGGGCGAACGCGGCATGCAGAAGTTCATCCGGCTGCTGTTCGGAACGCGACTCGGCCGCTGGCTGTCCTGATCGGGCTCTCGTGAACGGCGACGCCGCGATCGAGATCCTCGAGCTGAGGCGGCGATTCGGGCCGATCGAGGCCGTTCAGCCGCTGTCGCTGACCGTTCACGAGGGCGAGACCTTCGGAATCCTGGGGCCCAACGGCGCGGGCAAGACCTCGCTGCTGTCGATGCTGGCCACGCTGCTTCCCCCCACGTCGGGAGACGCCCGCGTGGCGGGCTACAGCCTGTCCCGCGAGCCGGGTCAGGTGCGCCGCCGCGTGGGACTGGCGCCCCAGCAGCTGGCCCTCTACCCCGAGCTGAGCGGCGAGGAGAATGCGCTCTTCTTTGCACGGCTTCACGGCCTGACCGGCGCCGAGGCGCGGCGACGCACCGCAGAGGTCTTGGAGCGCGTCGGGCTCACGCCGCGCAAGCGCGATCGCGTGCGCGGGTACTCGGGCGGGATGCAGCGGCGCCTGAATCTCGCATGCGGCCTGGTGCACGAACCCAGCGTGCTGCTGTTGGACGAGCCGACCGTCGGCGTCGACCCGCAATCCCGCGACCATCTGCTGGAGACCATTCGCAGCCTGGCCGGCGCGGGAACCACGGTCCTCTACACCACGCACTACATGGAGGAGGCCCAACGAATCTGCGACCGCATCGCGATCCTCGAAGAGGGCCGCGTGATCGCGCTGGGAACGCTCCCGGAGCTGCTGGCCATCGTGGGCTCGACCCCGGTGATCGAGGTGCGCGCGGACCTGGAGCGCGTCTTCATGCACCTCACCGGGCGGGGGCTGCGGGATTGAGAGCGCGCGCCGAGCGGGCGTTTGCCGTGGCGGCGGCTGCGGCCTGCCTGGCCGCAGCTCCCGGCGCGGGCGGCGTTCAGGCGATCCGCGCCGCACTGGACGAGGCGCAGGTGGCCCAGGCTTCCGGCGCGGCCCGGCCGGAGCGCCTGGCCGCGGTGCGCGAGGCGGCGCGCCGGGTCGTGGACACGCGGACCATGGGCCGGGCGGCGATCGGCTCTCCGGTTCTGGACGCGCAGCCGCGCGCCGCCCGGGAGGAGTACCTGCGCCACTTCGACGTGCTCATCATGCGGAGCTGGATGCAGAAGCTGTTGCTCTTCAAGAACCCGCGCTTCGAGTTCTCGGCGCTACGGGCCAGCGACGGCTCGGACTGGGTCGCGACCCGGATCGTGACCGAGCACGACAGCTACCGGATCGACTACGCCGTGGAGCAGCGGGAAGGTCGCTGGTGGGCCACCGACATCGTGGTGGAGGATCTTTCTCTCGTGGAGAGCTACCGCTCGCAGATCGCCAGCCTGCTGGAGACGCGCAGCTTCGACGAGCTGCTGGCTCTCATGCGCCGCAAGACCGACCGACTGCGCGCACGAGACGCGCCGTGACGATCCTCGCGGTTGCCGCCAAGGACCTGCTCCTGCTGTGGCGCGATCGAGGCGCCGTGCTCTTCGCGCTGATCGTTCCCATCGCCGTCGTGGGAATCGTGGCGGCCAGCCTCTCCGGAAGCGGCGCCAGCGGAGTGCTGCTGCCGGTGGTGAACGAGGACGGCGGGCCGGTGGCCGAAACGCTGATCGAGCTGCTGTCCGAGCGGATCCGGGTGGTGGAGGTGGACCGCGCCCGTGCGGAGGCCATGGTGGCGCGCGAAACGAACGCGGCGGCGGCGCTGGTGTTCCCCGCCCAGCTCTCCAAGCGCTACCTGGGCGGCCGGCCCTCCCAGCTGGTCCTGCTGACCGACCCCGCCAAGGGCAACGAGCTGAACGTGATCCGGGCCTACCTCATGGTGGTGGAACGCGAGGCCGCGGCCCTGGCGGATCCCTTCTCGGAAGAGCTGCTGGAGCTGGAGGAGCGCAATCTCACCGGCTCGCGCCTCAGCACGACCTCGGTCGAGCAGAACGTTCCCGGCTTCAGCGTGATGTTCGTGTTGATGGCGGTGCTCTTCGGGTTGGCCTTCGCCATCCAGGACGAGAAGGACCAGGGCACCATCCAACGCCTGCGCATCGCGCCGACGCCGGCCTGGCAGATCCTGGCCGGAAAGCTGCTGGCGCGCTTCGCCTTGGGCGTGGTCCAGCTCACGATCCTGCTGGGCTTCGGGCACCTGGCCTTCGGCCTGCCGCTGGGTCCGTCGCCGGCCGCTTTCGTGGCGGTGGTGCTGGCAATCGTCTGCGGGCTGACCGGCTTCAGTCTGCTGATCTCGGCCTTCGTGGGCTCCCGAGAGCAGATCATCCCGCTCGGGCTCACGGTGGTCATGCTGGTCTGCTCCTTGGGCGGCTGTTGGTGGCCGCTGTTCTACGAGCCGGCCTGGCTGCAACAGGCGGCTCACCTGATGCCGACGGCCTGGGCGATGGACGCGTTGACGAACCTGGTGTCGCGCGGCCGCGGCCTGGCAGAGGTCGCGCCACAGGTCGGCGTCTTGACCGCCTACGGCGCACTGTGCGCGGCGCTGGGCGTGCGGCTCCATCGCCTCTGACCATTCGTGGCCGACGTGGCACACTAGAGCGATGCGCTGGAAGCCGGGAACGCGGAGCCGGAACCTGGAAGATCGACGGGCGGAGGGCGGCCGACGCCGCATGCCCTTCCCGTTTCCCATGGGTCGCCGCGGCGGCGGCGCCCGGGGCCCGGCGCCGAGGCTCAGCCTGGGCAGCATCGTGATCGTGCTGGTGCTCGCCTTCTTCTTCCGCGAGGACTTCCTCAAGCTGCACGGATCCCGCGCGCTCTTCGCCCGAGGAAGAGCGCGCCGTCGACTTCGTCTCGTTCGTGCTCGACGAACTGCAGGAGACCTGGGCGCAGCTGCTGCCGGGCTACCGACCCGCCAAGCTGGTGCTCTTCCGAGGCTCCATCCGCTCCGGGTGCGGTGCCGCAGGCGCCCAGATGGGTCCCTTCTACTGCCCCGCCGACGAAAAGGTCTACATCGACCTCTCCTTCTACGATCAGCTGCGGCGGCGCTTCGGCGCTCCCGGAGACTTCGCCCAGGCCTACGTGATCGCCCACGAGATCGGGCATCACATCCAGAAGTTGACCGGCGTGGAGCCCGAGGTGCGGCGACTGCAGCGTTCCAGGCCCGGGCAGGCCAACGCGCTGTCGGTGCGGATGGAGCTGCAAGCCGATTGCCTGGCCGGAGTGTGGGGCCACTCGACGGCGCGGCGGGACATCCTCGAAGCGGGCGACGTGGAAGAGGCGCTGCGCGCCGCGGCGGCCATCGGCGACGACGCCATCCAGGGCCGCTCGGGCGCGGTGCGGCCGGAGTCGTTCACCCACGGATCCTCGGAGCAGCGCGTCAGCTGGTTCCGCCGCGGCATGAACGGCGGCGACCCGAATGATTGCGACAGCTTCGCGGCGGGAGCCCGCTGAACGACGCCAGCCGGGCTCCGGGCCGCTGCGCCGAAAACGCCCGCACGCGCATGTACGGCGTCGACCGCGCTTTACGCCTCGCCAGCCGTTGACACTGCGCGAGCGCCTGTGGTCTGCTCCTGGCATGCGCCGGAGCATTGCCATCGCCCTGCCCCTGATCTGGATCGCGAGCCTGGCCCGAGCAGACCTGCCCGTGGAGCCCCTGGGCCGCGTCGAGACGCTGACGCTGCCGCCTTCGGCCCACTGGGTGTGGGTGGGCGACCCGATCCTGCGCCGCACCGCCCTGGTCGACCTGGACGACGGACGGCTGAAGGGCATGCTGCCGTCGAACTACGGGCTGCCCTCGGCGCTCTTCTCGACGCACCGCCCCGAGATCTACGTGCCCGAGACGTTCTACTCGCGGGGCACGCGGGGGGAACGCAGCGACGTTCTCACCATCTACGCGGCGGAGTCCCTGGCCCCGGTGGGCGAGGTGCTGCTGCCGCCGAAGCGCGCCATCAGCGCCGTAGCCCAGGCGCATGCCACGCTGACCGACGACGGACGCTTCGCCGCCGTCTTCAACATGACGCCCGCCACGTCGCTCAGCATCGTGGACCTGGAGCAGCGTCGCTTCAGCGCGGAGATCGCCACGCCGGGCTGCAGCCTCGCCTACGCGGCCGGGCCGCGCCGCGTCGCCTCGCTGTGCATGGACGGCGCCCTGCTGCTGGTGACGCTGGACGACGCGGGACGCGAAGCCGGCCGGGTGCGGACGAAGCCCTTCTTCGATCCGCAGACCGACCCGGTCACCGAGAAGGCCGCACGCGTCGGCGATCGCTGGCACTTCGTCTCGTTCGAGGGCATCGTCCACCCGGTGGACGTGTCCGGGACCGAAGCGCGCTTCGAGCCGACCTGGAACCTCTTCTCCGCCGATCAGCGCGCCGACCGCTGGCGGATCGGCGGGTCCCAGCACCTGGCCGCCCACAACGACAGCGGACGCCTGTACGCGCTGGTCCATCAAGGCGGCCCCGACGGACACAAAGACCCGGGCAGCGAGGTCTGGGTCTACGACCTGAGCGAGCGCCGACTCGTGCAACGCATCGAAATGCAGAACCCGGGGCTCAGCTTCCTGGGCGTTCCGATCCAGGCCGAAGGCATCAGGGGCGGGCTGCTGGAGTGGATCTTGGGTCGCATCTTCAAGTCGACGCCGGCCCTGGGCATCAACGCCATTGCGGTGACCCAGGGCGAGAGCCCGCGCCTGGTGACCATCGCCATGTTCACCGGCGGCATCGGCTCCTACGACGCACTGTCGGGCGAGTTCCTGGGCCGCGTGTTCGGGGGCAACCTGACCAACGTGGTGCTGCAGGCGCCCGCCGGCTGGGGGGGCGCGCGATGAGCGGCCGCATGGACCGGATCACCGCCAGGCTGACGCGCGGCCTGGCGCGTCGCACCTCACGGCGCAGCTTCCTGGGCGCCCTGGGAGCCACGCTCGTCGGGGGCGCAGCCGGGCCGCTGCTGCCGGTGGCGCGGGCCGAAGGGCCGGCGCGGGAGCCGCTGCCCGGCGAGCCGGCACCGGACACCGCCGAGGGCAACCCGGACGACTGCAACTACTGGCGCTACTGCGCCATCGACGGATTCCTCTCCAGCTGCTGCGGAGGGCGACACAATGCGTGCCCGCCCGGCACCTCCATGTCCCCGATCACCTGGCTGGGCACCTGCCGCAACCCGCTGGACGGCAAGGACTACGTGATGTCGTACAACGACTGCTGCGGAAAGGACGCCTGCGGTCGCTGCTTCTGCAACCGCAACGAAGGCGACAAGCCCATCTACTACACCCACAAGAACAACGACCTCAACTGGTGCACGGGAGCACCGTCCATGATCTACAACTCCACCGTGGCAGTCATCGTCGGCGTAGCGACGCGCAAGGGGTGAAGCGCTTCGCCCTACCCGCAATCCTGGTCGCATCCTGGACCGGCCTCGCCCACGCGGAGTCCGCGCCGATCCTCTACATGCTCCACTGCCAGGGCTGCCACCTGGCCGACGGCTCGGGAAAGCCCGGCTCGGTGCCCTCGCTGGTGGACAGCATCGGACGTTTCGTGCGCGTGCCCGGCGGACGCGAGTACCTGGTCCGCGTGCCCGGAAGCTCCCAATCACCCCTGTCGGACGAGGACCTCGCACGGGTCCTGAACTACATGATCCGCAGCTTCGGACCCGCCGACGTGGCGTCCGACTTCCAACCGTTCGACGCGGAGGAGGTGGCCCGGGTGCGCCGCCCTCCCCTGTCGGAAACCGAGTCGGTGCGACGCGCGCTGCTGTCCGCGATGGAGGCCCGCTAGGACGATGCTGCGCCGTTCTCCGCCCGGCCTCCCGCGGGCAGGAAGGTCAGCAGCAGACCGACGCCGATCGCCGCCGAGAGGGCGGATCCCGCCAGGACACCCGCCTTGGCCGCATCCAAGGTCGCCCCGTCCAGAGCCAGGCCGGCGATGAAGATCGACATCGTGAAACCGATTCCGGCCAGCGCGCCGCCGCCGGCCAGCGCGCCCCAGCCCAGGCCCTCGGGCAGGTCCGCCAGCCCCAGGCGCACGGCCAGCCACGAGAACGCCAGGATCCCGGCCGGCTTGCCCAGCACCAGACCGGCGGCCACGGCCAGGGCCACCGGCTCGCGGAAGGCCTCCACGCTGAGCGGCACCCCCGCGTTGGCCAGGGCGAAGAGCGGCATGATGGCGAATGCGCTCCAGGGGTGGAGCGCGTTCTCCAGTAAAGCCAGGGGCGAGACCACCTCGCGCGCGGCCCGCTGCACCTCGCGCACGTTCGCCGCCGTCGGCCGTTCGTCGCCGTGGAGGTAGGCCGACGCCTCACCGAAGAGGCGACCCACGCCGCTGCGCGACAGGTGCGTGTCCGCCGGGGTCATCAGCCCCAGGATCACGCCGGCGATGGTGGCGTGGACCCCGGACTCGTGAAACGCGAGCCAGACCCCGGTGCCCAAAATCACGTAGACCAGGAAGCTGCGGACCCCGAGGCGCGCCAGGGTGGAGACCGCCAGGAGCCCGATGCCGCCGGCCACCAGCCAGGAGACATGGATGGTCTCGGTGTAGCCGACGGCGATGACCAGGATGGCCCCGATGTCGTCGGCGATGGCCAGCGAGAGCAGCAGTACGCGCAGGCCGTGGGGGATGCGCGAGCCCAGCACGGCCATGCACCCGACCACGAAGGCGATGTCCGTGGCCATGGGAATGCCCCAGCCCCGGGCCTCGGGCTGGCCCCACACGACCTGAAGGTAGACGGCTGCGGGAACGATCATGCCCCCCAGCGCGGCGGCCACCGGCAGTGCGGCCTTGCGCATGTCCCTCAGCTCACCCAGCACCAGCTCGCGCTTCACTTCGAGGCCGATCACGAAGAAGAAGAGCGCCATCAGGCCGTCGTTGATCCAGTGCCGCAGCGAGTGGCTCATGCGGAACGAGCCGAACGCCACCTCCACCTTGGTGGACCAGACGGCCAGGAAGCCCTCGGACCAGGCCGAGTTCGCCAGCAACAGCGCGGCGAACGTGACGAACAGCAGCGCGATGCCGCTGGCCGCCGCCACGTGCATGAAGCGCTCGATGGGCGCAACCAGGCGATCGATCGGCGCTCGGGGAAAGGGCGAGGACGAATCCGGATCGCTCATGGGGCCTCCCGGGAGTGAAGCCTCCCCGAAGCCCGGGACTCTACCGGCGCACCGCGAAGCCGGTCAAGCAGCCTCGGGCGTCTCGGCCTCGCAGGG
>CAMYOO010000210.1 GCA_947260035.1 uncultured delta proteobacterium | reverse complement strand
CCGTGGCCGAGCGCCTGGGCCTCCACACCCTGGTCCACGAACGCAACCGGGGCTACGGGGGCAACCAGAAGACCTGCTACGCCGAGGCGCTGCACCTGGGCGCCGACGTCGTGATCATGCTTCACCCGGACTACCAGTACTCGCCGAAGCTGCTGCCGGCAATGATCGGGCTGGTGGCGGACGGTCCCTACGACGTGGTGCTGGGCTCGCGCATCCTGGGCGGAAGCGCACGGCGCGGCGGCATGCCGGGCTACAAGTACGTCTTCAACCGCATGCTGACCGCGTTGCAGAACCTGCTGTGCGGGGCGAAGCTCTCGGAGTACCACACCGGTTACCGGGCCTTCGATGCCAAGGTGCTGCGCACGCTGCCGCTGCTGGAGAACTCGGAGGATTTCGTCTTCGACAACCAGATGCTGGCGCAAGCCCTGTATGCCGGCTTCGAGTTCGGCGAGATCAGCTGCCCTACGGCGTATTTCGAGGAAGCCTCCTCGATCAACTTCCGGCGCTCGGTCCGCTACGGCCTGGGTGTGCTGGCCACATCGGTGCAGTTCTTCCTGCAGCGCCGCGGCCTGGCGCGCTTCCCGATCTTCGATCCCGAGGGGCGCCGCCTGGATCCGGACGATCCCCATGCGCACGGGGACGTGCGGCGCGTCGCGCCCGCCGGCCAGGGCGCCGTAGGCTGATTCAGGGAGCCGGCGCGGCTTCCGGGGCCGGCGACGCGCCGGCCCGTCGCAGCAGATCCAACGCCTCGCCCATGCGCTCGGCCTCGGCGACGTCGTCCATGCTCAAGAAGATCGGCTCAGGCTCGCCTTCGAGCGCCAGCTCCAGCGAGGCCCCCGTCAGGTAGGGCTGAATGCGCACGGCCTTCAGGTTCTCGGGCGTAATGCGGAAGGGCCGCGGGCCGACCGTCACGCGGTCGTCGACGTACCCGTAGTCCGGCAGGCCACGCTCGTTCAGGATCCCGCGATCCAGATCCCGGTACACGTCCACCTGGCGCCACTCATAGGTATGGGCGAGCAGCACCAGTCCGCCCTCGTCCAGACGCACGTCATCGCGCCGCTCTGCGACCTCGCGCAGCACCCGGCTCGCCCGCTCCAGGTTCTCCTGGTTCGGCGTCACCGCAGGAGGCGCGTAGCTCCCCGCACACCCGCAGAGCCACAGGAGGGCGACCCCCCAGGCCCCGAAGAGAGACAGGCGCTGAGCCCTACCCGGCCTGCGCGGCCACCGGAGCCTATGGCCCGCAAGCGCCGCCCGCCGTGCATGGCCATCTGCCGGAGATGGATGCGACGCGCGCAGCGAGCCGCAGGCGAGCGAAGGGGCTCGGCCGCCTAAGGATCGGCCGGGGTTCAAGACGCGGAGGCTGGGCGCCGATGTACCCCCCGGGAGGGTTCGCCATGATTCGTCGCGCATTCGCCGCCTTTGCCGGAGCCGTGCTCCTGGCTGCCAGCATCGCTGCGGCCGAGCCGTTTGCCAAGGTGCCCGGCCCCAGCGTCTCGATCTCCGAGGTGTTGGAGCACGCCGAGCTCTACGTGGACCGGGCAACGGTCGAGGGCGAGGTGGTCTGGCGCCAGGGGCAGGACCTCTTCCAGATCGAGGACGGCACGGGGAAGTTGTACCTGCGCATCCCCTGGTCCTTGCAGCAGGCGAGCGGCACGCCGGCCATCGGCGACGACATCCGCGTGCGCGGCCACTACGCCAAGGCCGCCCTGCACGAGAAGGTGCGCGGGATCCACTGCGAGGGACTGGAGATCCTGGATTCGAGGCCGTAGAGGTACGCGGCTATCCTTGGGCGGCCGAGCCCCTTCGCTCGCCGTCCATGCGGGGGCCCGCTCTTCGCTCGCCTCCGGCTCGCTGCGCGCGCCGCAAGAACCGCGCGTGCATGGCCGCACTCGGCGGGCGGCGCTTGCGGGCCTCGGGCTCGGCCGGTGCCGCGCCCCAGGTGGGGCTCAGCTCCTGACTCTGCGCGCTACTGGACTTGCCAGGTGCCGTCGGCCTGGCGGCAGGCGGTTCCGTAGGACTGCTTCTTCTCGCCGCCGACGACGATCTCCTGGGTGTACTCGCGGCAGTACTGACCGTTCGGCTGCTGGTAGGTTCGCGTCGGCGTGAAGCTGCCGGAGTTTCCGGAGTCCGGGTTCTGCCAGCCTCCGGACTGACCGGTACGCCCCGTCTCCAGGGACATCTGCGCCTGCTTCATGGCCAGCTCCTTGTCGCGCTGGTCCAAGGCGTTGCCGACGGCGCCGCCGAGCAGGCCGCCGAGGATGACGCCCGCCGCGATGCCCGCCGAGCCGCCGCCCGCGGCGGAGCCGATCAGTCCGCCTGCGGCTGCGCCGCCCAGGGCCCCCACCGTGGTCTTCGGGTTGTCCGACGCCGACTGGCAGGCGATCAGGAAAGCCGCCGTTACGACGACCGCAATGCCCTTCACGAGCTGGCTCCGCATGGTGTCCTCCTCCCGTGCGCTATTCGATGAGACGTTCGAGCCGATAGGGGCCTTCATGTCCGAGATGAAAAACATACCCCCGAAATCGCCGGGATCATACCAGCCCCCGAAGGGATGCGAACCCAGGAAGCCCCGCCTCTGCAAAGCTTTGACGCTCCTGGCTGCACTTCTGCCGTGGGGCGTCGCCGCCGAGCCCGCCCCCGCTCAACCCGACGGCCCCCCCGAGGTTGCTCTGATGCTCGAGCATCCTGCGGACGGACTCGTGGTGGGCGCCGGCGCGTGTGGGCTGCTGGTGGCCGGGCGTGCCGGACCGCCCGCCTTGGACCTGGTGCTGGTGCTCGACACCTCGGTCTCCACGGCTAAGCCCAGCGGCGCCGACATAGATAAAGATGGGAGAACGGGAGTCGAGGTGGTCGGCCCCATCGGCCTGACCGGGGGGCTCCGGTCCAGCGACCCGGACGACTCGATCCTGGCCGTAGAGGTGGCGGCCGCGCGCCAGCTGGTCGCCCGGCTCGACCTGCGCCGCACCCGTGCGGCGTTGGTCAGCTTCTCCGGCGGCCTGGTGGATCTGGGCCTGGACGTCGAGGTGCCCAGCACGGTGACCCGGGTGCCCCTGACCCACGACCGCGCCGCGCTCGATGCCGGCCTGGCGGCCCTGGCCCAGGAGACGCCTGCCGGCGGCACCCACATGGCGGCCGGCGTGGATCGCGCCACGATGGAGCTGCTGGGCCTGCGCGACGCCCACTCGCAGGCCGACCCGCGCCGCGCCCGCGCCGCGGTGCTCTTCACCGACGGCTACCCCACGGTGCCCTACGGGCCCAAGCGCCCCAAGGACAACGTGCGCGCCGCCCTGGCGGCGGCCGACCGCGCCCGCAAAGCGCGCATCCCGGTGACGACCATCGCCATCGGCCCCGACGCCCTGGCCGAGCCGGTGGCCGCCATCGAGATCGCCTCGCGCACCGGCGGCCGCTTCCTCCCGGTCCGCGACCTGTCCTCCCTGCCCGCGCTGCTGGCGGAGGTGGATCTGCTGCGGGGCATCCGCGTCGAGCTCCGCAACGCCACCCACGGAGCGCCGGCCCGCGCCTTCGAGCTCACACCCGACGGATCGTTCGCCGGCTTCGTTCCCCTGGAGCCCGGAGAGAACCGCATCGAGGCCCGCGCACGGGCCGAGGCCGGCGGCGAGGCCGAACGGGCGCTGAGCGTCACGCTGAAGGCGGGCGCCCCGGCTCCGGCCGTTCCCGCCGAGTACGCGTTCTTCGGCAAGGGCGCCTTCGAAGCCTGCCTGCGCCAAAGCCGGCAGATCGACCTGACGGCGGAGGAGCTGCGCCGCGAGGAGCTGCGCCGCCAGCTGCTGCTGGAATTGGAGCAGGAGCGCGCCCTGGCCCTGGAACGCGGCGAGCAGCAGCGCCGCGAGCTGGAGCTGGAACCGGCCCCTCCCGCCCCCTGAGCCCAGGCCGGGCCGGGCCGGCGTACCCTCCCCTCTTGGGGCGGCGCCGAGGTAGAATGATGGGCCCCCATGGACATCCGCACGAAGCTCGTCTTCGCCCTCGTCGCCGTCTCGCTGGGCAGCATGTTCGCCCTGGGGAGCTTCAGCTACCTGGAAGCTCGAGATCTGCTGCGGGACAACGCAGTGCGCCAGCTCCAGGCGCTGGCCGAGAGCAAGAAGCAGGACCTCGAGAAGGTGAGTGTGGGCTGGCGCGACCGCGTGGCGCTGATCACCACGCGCCGTGACCTGGGCGCCAACATGGCGGCGGCTCGCGAGGGCGACGCGCCGGACGCCGAGAGGCGAGCCGAGCGCATCCTGCAGGATGCGGTCGCGGCCGTCCCTTCCCTGCGCGGCATCTCCGTCTTCACGCCGGAGGGACGCAAGGTCGCTACCACGGGAATCGATCCGGATCCCGATAGGCGGGTCCAGCCGGCCTCGTTCTGGATGGCCGATTCACCCCTGGTCTACGAGAACGTGGACCGCGACCCCGACGGCGGACTGGTGGTGACCTTCGTGGCGCCGGTGCGCCTGGACGGAACCCTGGTGGGCGCAGCCAAGGTGGTGCTGTCCGCCCGCGAGCTGCTGGCGGTGGCCGAGAACTACACCGGCCTGGGCGACACCGGCGAGGTGCTGCTGGCACGGCGCACCGAGGAAGGCGACGCGCTGATCCTCAACCCCCTGCGCCACGACCCGGACGCAATGCTGGTGCGCGTGATCGCCGCCGAGGCCAACGCCGACCCGACGGTGGCGGCGGTCAAGGGCCTGGAAGCCATGTGGCGCCGCGGCGCCATGGACTACCGGGGGGTGGCCGTGCTGGCGGCGAGCCGTCATCTGAGAGAGTTCGACTGGGGCCTCGTCGTCAAGGTGGACGTGGCCGAAGAGCTGCGCCCCGTGATGGAGCTGCGTTCCACCATGTGGAGGCTGGCGCTCTCGCTCTCGGCGTTCGCCATCGTGGCGGGCACCGTCCTGGGGTTGTACTTCGCACGTCCGATCCAGGAGCTGGCCGAGGTGGCCTCGCGCATTCGCGAGGGCGAGCTGGACCTGCGCGCCAAGCCGCGCTCCGAGGACGAGATCGGACTGCTGGCCGAGACCTTCAACCGCATGGCCGCAGCGCTGGTGGAGGCCAACCGGGAGCTCGAACGCAAGATGCGCTCCGGCCCGCCGTGATCCCGGGGGACCTGGCCCGATGATGTTTCTGGAACTCTTCGGGGGACTGACCTGGCTGCTGCTGGCGGGAGACCTGCTGGTGCGCGGCTCGGTAGCGCTGGCCCGGCGGGCCGGCATCCCGCCGGTGGTCGTGGGCCTGACCATCGTGGCTTTCGGAACCTCGGCGCCGGAGCTGGTGATCTCGGTGAGCTCGGCCTTCAGGGGCTACCCCGAAGTGGCCATGGGCAACGTGGTGGGGAGCAACATCGCCAACGTGTTGCTGGTGCTCGGGCTGCCCGCCCTCTTCGCGCCCACGCTGTGCGACCAGAAGAACATCGGCTGGGACTTGATGCTGATGCTGGCAGCCAGCGCGCTCTTCACCGCGTTCTGCTTCCGCGGTCCGCTCGGCCCCGTCGAGGGCATCGTGCTGCTGATCGGGATCACCGCAGTGCTGGTGCGCGCCGGCCGGCAGACCGCCCGCGATCCGGCGGCCCAGGCCGCGGCGGCCGAGGAGCTGGAGCGGGTGCTGGGCCTGCCCTCGCGCCGGCGCATGATCGTGCTGTTCCTGGTGCTGGGTTGCGTGGGGCTGCCGCTGGGAGCTGACCTGATGGTTGGCGGGGCCATCCAGATCGCCGAGAGCCTGGGCGTATCCACCACGGTGATCGGGCTTTCGATCGTGGCGCTGGGCACGTCGTTGCCGGAGCTGGCCACCACCGTCGTGGCCGCCTACCACCGCAACGCGGACGTAGCGGTGGGCAACATCATCGGAAGCAACCTCTTCAACCTGCTGGCGATCATGGGCATCACGGCGATCGTGGCGCCGCAACCCATCCCGATTCCCGCATCCCTGCTGCACGTCGACCTGTGGGTGATGCTGGCCGCGGCGCTGGCGCTCTCCTACCTGATCTGGTTCCAGAACTCCATCAGCCGCTTGTCGGGCGCCGTGCTCTTCGCCGGCTACGTGACGTACATGGTGGGCTAGACCAGGCGGCCGTCCAGGAACTTCGCCGCGAACGCGGCCTCGGGCAGCGGCGTGCCGACCATGTAGCCCTGGACGAAATCGCAGCCTTCCTTGCGCAGCAGGTTGAGCTGCTCCTGATCCTCGACGCCCTCGGCCACGATGCTGAGCGACAGGCTCCGGCCCAGGGCGATGATGGCTCGGGCGATCGCGGCGTCGTCGGCGTTGCGCGCCACGTCGCGCACGAACGAGCGGTCGATCTTGAGCGTGTCCACGGGGAAGTGCTTGAGGTAGGCGAGCGACGAGTAGCCCGTGCCGAAGTCGTCCACCGAAACCTTGAGGCCCAGGGCCCGCAGCCGGCGCAGGGCGGCCGCGCTCTCCTCGCGGGCTTCCATCAGGGTGGACTCGGTGATCTCGACCGCCAGGTTGCGGGCACGCGCGCCGGTCTCGGCCAGGATCGACGTGATGGTGTCCACGAACTTCTCGCCGCGGAACTGACGCGGCGACAGGTTCACCGCCACGCGGATGTCCTGGTGGCCGCCGTCCACCCAGCGCCGCACGGCGCCGCAGGCCTCGCGCAAGACCCACTCGCCCATGGGCACGATCAGTCCGGTCTCCTCAGCGACGGGGATGAACTCGGCCGGGCCCACCACGGCCAGATCCGGATCCGAGAGCCGCAGCAGCGCCTCGGCGCCGGCCAGGCGACCCGTGCGAACGTCCAGGATGGGCTGGTAGGCCAGCGCGAAACCCTCGTTCTCCAACGCCCTGCGCAGCCGCGATTCCAGCGTGATGCGCACCAGCGTCCCCTGGCTCATAGCACGCACGTAGTAGCGGATCCGGTTGCGGCCCCGGTCCTTGGCATCGTGCAGCGCGGCATCTGCGTTCTTGAACAGCGACGCAACCGTAGCGCCATCGCTCGGGTAGACGGCAACACCGATGCTGGTGGTGGCCGCCAGCTCGTGCCCGCCGAGATAGAACGGCTGGATCAGGCAGTGGCGCACCCGCTCCGCGGCCAGCTCCACCTGCTCCAGCTCCTGGGCGCCGCTCACCAGCAGCATGAACTCATCGCCGCCCAGGCGCGCCAGCTCCAGGGTCAGCCCCTCGATGGGGGAGCCGGGCGCCCGCAGAGCCTCGACAGTAGCCCGCAGCCGGTCGGCGGCGGCGGCCAGAAGCCGATCGCCCACAGTGTGGCCCAAGGTGTCGTTGACGCGCTTGAAGCGGTCCAGGTCGAGGAACAGGAGGCCCAGCAGGGCTCCCTCCTCATCCGCCTTCTTGATCTCGCGCTCCAGGGTCTCGCGCACCCAGAGCCGGTTGGGAAGACGCGTCAGGCTGTCATGGTAGGCGAGGAAGCTCACCTCTTCGTGCATGCGTGCGTTGGCCAGCGCCACCGCCACCTGATCGGCGAGCTGGCGGGCCTCGTGCTGCTCCTCCCGGCTGGCGGGGTCCGCATCCGCTCGGCCCAGCGCCAGCACGGCGATCAGCTCGCCCTCCACCTGAAGCGGCAGCACCAGCAGCGAGCGCGTCGCCGCATCGGCATGGGCGGCCAGGAAGCTCGGCAGGGTGTCGTCCACCGAGAGGTGAACGCCGTGCCCGTCTCCGGCGAGCCGCTCCCGGTCCCGGTTGGAGAGCATCACGTCCTGCACGTGCAGCGGCTGTTTCTCACCGGGAACGGCCAGGTGCTGGCGCGCACGCAGGGGCTGCTCGGGGTCCACCACGGCCACGCTGACCGAGCTGCACGGATACGCGCTGGGCAGCTTCTCCAGCACCTGTTCGACGGTGTCCTCGGGACGTAGCGCCGAGAGGATGGCACGGTCCAGCTCATTGCGGGTGTCCAGGCCGCGCAGCTGCCGCTCCAGCTGCTGCGCCATGCCGTTGAAGGCCACAGCCAGATCCCCGAACTCGTCGCGGCTGCGCACGTCCACCGGCTCGCTGAAGTCGCCGCCGGCGACGCGGGCCGTGCCGCGTTGGAGTGCGCGAAGCGGGCCCAGGCTGCGCCGGATCTGGCGCGTGCTGAGCAGCAGCACGATTCCCAGGGACAGGGCGATCACGGCCGCGAATGCCTGCTTGAAGTCGGCCAGCGACGCGAAGGCCGCGGCCCGCGGCTGCTGGACGACCACGTGCCAGTCGGCATGCGCGAACGGGCCGCGCAGGAAGAGCGTTCGATGGTAGCCCCAGTAGGAGTCGCCCTGGGCCCCGCTCCACTCCAGGTCGCCGGCCCGACTGGCGCCGGCCTGGAGCCGGACGGCCACCGGAACCGGCGCGCCCGAGCAGCCCAGGGTTTCCATGCCCTCGTCGAAGACACACACCTGGGGAACGTCGCCCTCTGCGTGAGAGAACGCCGCATCCAGGAACGTCGAGGCGTCGAAGGCCCCGAGCAAGAGCGCTGCGGAGCGAGGCGCTCGAAGCAACAACATCCAGGTGTCCGGCTCCGCGCCGCGCACCAACACGCCACGCCCACCGTCGAGATGCGCCTGCTGCGGGGCATCCAACGCCGGCGGCGTGGAGGCCGGCCCCAGCAGTGCCTCGGGCTGCGCACCTCGCCCGGGAAGCCAGGTCAGGCTGCGGAAGTCGTCCGCCAGGTGCTCCAGCGAGTCCCGCGAGCGCTTCTTCGCCCTGCGCTGCGCCGCAACGCCGCGCAGCTCTGTCTCCAGGAGCGCCAGCCGTTCGTGAAGCGCAGAGCCCATGGCTCGAGCCGTCCAGTGCATGCGCTGCCGGCTCTGCTCACGCATCTGCTCGGACACGTGATGGAACGCCACCGCGGCCAGGCCGGCCACCGGGAGCAACGCGCACAGACAGAAGAGCCCGAGCAGCCGCCGCGCCACCGGGCTCCGGAGCAGCCCGGCACCACGCTGCAGACGCGGCACGGCTCAGTAGTCCTCGGCCTTGCCGATGAAGTCCCCGTCGCCGGCGCGGATGATGTCGTCGCGGCTCGCCTTCGCGGTGAGCGGCGTCTTGCTGTCGCCGTCGGGGCCCATGCTGTAGAGGTCGTAGTCGCTGTTCAGGGGATGCAGCGACTTGTCCTTGCGGGGCGTCACCTTGTCCGGCCCGGTGAGAG
>CAMYOO010000209.1 GCA_947260035.1 uncultured delta proteobacterium | reverse complement strand
ACCGCCGCGACCGCGGCGCCTGAATGACGGCGCCACCCTACGGCTCGCGCCGCGCTAGGCGACCGCCTCCACCCGCGCGGCGACGTGCTTGTGCCAGGGTGTCCCGGCGAAGCGGTCGCGATCTTCGGATGCCGTCAGCTCGTTGGGCGCGGCGCCGGCGCGCTCCAGCCCGCCCTGCGCGGACGTGAAGTCCACGCCCATGCCGTTGGGCAGCGAGACGTGGCCCGGGCGCATGCGGTCGGAGACTTCGGCCACCGTCACCGCCGAGCCCCGCTTCGTCGTCACCCGAACCGCGCCACCGTCGGCCAAACCCAGGCGTTCTGCATCGTCGGGGCTGATGCGCAGCGCGCCACGTGGATCCTTCTTGCGCCACTCCGGGGTGCGGAAGATGGTGTTGGCGGTGAAGGAGCGGCGCTCGCCGGCCGAGAGCACGAACGGGAACTCGGCGCTGGTCTCCTGCGGCGGCCCGGCGTCGAGGATATCGACCTCCTGCAGCAGGTCCGGCAGCGCCAGCTGGATGCGTCCGTTGGGCGTTCCGACGCGCTTCCATCCTTCCTCCCAGTCGTCCACGGCGAAGATCATGCCGCGCGGACTCTCCAGGATGGCGTCGAAGAGCGCGTCGCCCAGCTCGGCGCCATCCACGTCGAAGCCTGCGCGCCGCACCGAGTCGGGAATGCGCTGCGCCGCAATCTGCGCCAGTGCCCAGACCACCGCGCCTTCCTTCAGCCCGTGCGGGAGCTTGTCGCCGATGGCCCGGTAGAGCACCACCGGAGCCATGGGAAAGAAGCCGGGTTCTCCCTGGAGGAACTCGAAGAAGCGCGCGCGGAAGGCGGGACGCCCCTCGTCCCATGCCTTGCGCAGCGCCTTGACCGCCGGCTCGGGCATGGCACCCAGCGCCTCCACCAGCCGGGAGTGAAGCTCGGCTTCGGAGAAGAGCCCGTCGGGCGGGTCGAACAGCGGGTGGCGCAGGTGGAAGTAGTTCTTCGGGAACTCGAAGTTGAAGAACGTGGCCTCGGCCTTCTCGAACTGGGTCGCAACCGGCAGCACGTAGTCGGCCAGGCGCGCCGTCTCGGTCATGGCCACGTCGATCACCACCAGCAGATCCAGGGCGGAGAGCGCCTCGCGCATGCGCGCCGTGTCGGCCAGCGAGTGCGCCGGGTTGCCGCTCTCCACGATCATGCCGCGGAAGCGCTTGGGATGATCCGTGAGGATCTCGTCGGGGACGACGTTGCAGGGGATCAGTCCGGAGATGATCCGGGAGCCCGTCACCGGGCTGGTGGCAGCCTTCCCACCGGGCGGCTCCGTATGGGACGCGATCGGCTGGAGGCTGGCCGGCGAGTACGCGGCTCCCTTCTTCGCGAAGTTGCCGGTGCCGAAGCCCAGCAGGCGATGCAGGTAGCTGACCAGGGTGGAGTGGCGGTTCATCTGCACGCCCAGGTCCTCGAAGATCGCCGCGCTCTCAGCGCGGGCGATGCGCCGCGTGGCCTCGCGCACCTGCTCTTCCGTCACGCCGCAGGCCTCGCAGTAGCGGGCCACGTCGATGGCGGCGAAGTGGGGCACGACCTGCTCGAGGCCGTCGGCGTGCTCCGCCAGCCAGTCGCCGGCCAGCAGATCCTCTTGCACCAGGACGGCTATCATGGCCGCCAGCAGCCAGGCGTCGGTTCCCGGCTTCACGGCCAGGTGGATGTCCGCCATCTCCGCGGTCTCCGAGCGCCGCGGGTCGATCACGATCATGCAGCGCTCGGGATCCTTGGCCAGCGCGCGCAGGGTGAGCCGCGCGTGCGGCAGGCCGTGGGAGAACCAGGGGTTCTTGCCGATGAAGACGCCCACCTCGCAGTTCTCGAAGTCGGCCCGGGTGAAGGAGCCGCCCAGCATCCGTGCGCTGACCCAGAACTCGCCCGTCTTCTCCTGAGCCAGCGCGTTGGTGCGATAGCGCGAGCCCAGCGCCGCCAGCGTGGAGCGCGAGTAGGCCGCGGGCATGTGGTTCCCCTGGCCGCCGCCGCCGTAGTAGAAGATGGACTCGCCGCCGTGCTCTTCGCGCAGCGCGGCGAAGCACTCGGCCACCTCGCGCACGGCCGTGTCCCAGTCGATCTCTTCGAAGGAGCCGTCGGGCCGCCGGCGCAGGGGCTTGCGCACGCGGTCGGGACCGTTCTGGTAGAAGTCCATCCGCGAGGGCTTCTCGCACGCGTAGCCCTTGGAGGCCGGGTGCGCCTTGTCGCCGCGCACCTTGGTCAGGTGGCGGCCGTCGGGCCCGCCGAGCTGGACCTCCACACCACAGTTGCACTCGCACAGCATGCAGGCCGTCGGCTGCCAGTCGCTCATGGGGACTCCTTCGCGGGCGCGCGCCGTTGGGGCTCCGGATCGGTCGGCCCAGCCTACCTCGGAGGGTTTCGTAATGCAACCGAATTGGCTAGCCTCCGCCCATGTCGCGAAAGCGCTTCGCAGAGATGAACTGCGGCGTGGCCCAGGCCCTGGAGCAGGTGGGGGACTGGTGGACCCTGCTGATCATCCGGGACGCCTTCCTGGGCACCACCCGCTTCGCCGACTTCGAGCAGCAGCTCGGCATCGCCAAGAACATCCTCTCGGACCGGCTCCAGCGCCTGGTCGGCCACGGAATCCTCGTCAAGCAGCCGGATGACGAGGACGGACGCCGCCACGCCTACCGCCTGACGGAGAAGGGCCGCGACCTGTGGCTGGTGCTGACCGCCCTGCGCCTATGGTCCGACAAGTGGGTCTTCGGCCCGGGCCACGAGCCCATCCTGGTGCGCGACCGCGAGACCGGCGCCGTGGTCTCCAGCCTGCGCGCCGTGGACGCCCAGGGCAACCCGCTCGACCCGCGCCGGCTCGGGGTGGCGCCGGGCCCCGGCGCATCGGACGAGGATCGGCTTCGGTTGGTAGGCGAGCGCAGCGAACCGTGACCGTCGTCGTCGAGAGCTACACCCACCAGACCGGCGAGCACTGCGCGTCCACCGCGCTGCGCAACCTGCTGGCCCATCAAGGGACGGCCCTCTCCGAAGCCATGGTCTTCGGCCTCTCCAGCGGGCTGGGCTTCTACTACATCCAGAACGACACCATGAGCCCGACGCGAATGTTCCACGGGCGCAGCATCTCGCTGGAGAGCGACTTCGGGCGCAACACGGGCGTTCCCCTGGTGGACCGCGAGGAGCCCGACGACGAGCGCGCCTGGCAGGCCGTGCGCGAGCGCATCGACCGCGACCTTCCGGTGATGGTGTCCACCGACACCTTCTACCTCGGCTACCACAAGACGACGAGCCACTTTCCGGGCCATCGCTGCGTCGTGGTGGGCTACGACGACGCGTCGCAGAGCGTCCTGATCGCGGATCGCAAGTTCGACGAGTACCAGCGCTGCTCCTTCGACGAGCTGCGCCGTGCACGCAACTCCCCCGACTATCCCATGTCCTGCAACAACCAGTATGGAGACCTCGCGGGCGAGATGAAGCTGGGCCGTCCCTTCGACGAGGCCATCCGCGCCGCGCTCCGCCGCACCGCCCTCGCAATGCTGGAGCCCGAAGGCGACCTGCCCGCGGGCATCCCGGCCATGCGCCGGCTGGCGAAAGGGCTCGCGGACTGGAGCGCCATCGAAGACTGGTCGTGGGCCGCGCGCTTCGGCTACCAGGTGGTGATCAAGCGCGGCGCCGGCGGCAGCTTCTTCCGCTCGCTCTACGCCGACTTCCTGCGCGAGGCGGCGCCGCTGGCCCCGGAGCTGGCCCAAGCCGCTCCGGCGCCGGAGATGGACGCGATCGCGGCTCGCTGGCGCGATCTGGCAGCGCTGCTGAAGCAGCAGAGCGAGCGCGACGACTGCGACCCGAGCCTCTTCGCCGGAGCCGGCCGCATCGCGGGCGAGCTGGCCGACGCGGAGGAGCGTTTCTTCAGCGACGTACTGCGCGCCTGCTAGGCCCCAGCGAGACCCCTCCATCGCTCGACGCGGCGACGCCCCACCTCGAGGGCTGGCCCGGGGACTTCAACCCGACCAACAGAGGCCCCGTGAAGCGGCCGTGAACTTGTGCGTCCCATCCGCAGCCGGCAGGCAGTGCGCAGCTCGTCGGCAGGCAGAGAGCGCCCCAACCCCGCGCGTCGCAAGCGGGGTTGGGGCTGGTGGATGGAGGCTGCGATGCGTACGTTGCCGCTCTTGATCGTCCTCGGCCTGGCCTGGACCCTGCTGGCAGCAACACCCACCGCAGCCAACGTCTACACCGTGGACGACAGCGCGGACGAGCCGGACGCGATGCCCGGCGACATGGTCTGCGCCACCGCCGCCGGAACGTGCACCTTGCGCGCCGCCTTCATGGAAGCCGAGGCGTCCAACGTCAGCGACGTCGACGAGATCATCCTTCCGGCCGGCGAGTACCGCCTTACGCGCCCCCACACGCCGCGGATCGCGCCCTCCAGTGTGGACGGAGACCTGGTCACGGGGATCGGTCCGGTAACCCTGACCGGCGCCGGTGCGGACGTCACCACCATCGAGCAGACCGTGGAAGACCGCGTGATTCACGTGTACCGAAGCGAGGCCGTGATCCAGGGGGTCACGGTGCGCGGCGGACGCGCCCTCAGCGACGAGCTCGAGGACGACTTCGCGCTTTCAGTCCCGCGAAACTGGGGCGGGGGGATCCTGGCCACTCGCACCGGCAGCAGTCTGACCCTGCGCTCTGCGGTCGTGACCCGAAACGAAGCGTCCGGCCAGGGCGGCGGCGCGATGGCCCTGCGGGGCATTCCGGTCGTCCTGGAGAATACGGAGATCAGCGACAACCGCGCCGGCGAGTCGGCGGGCGGACTCAGCACCAACTGGGAGCTGGACATGAGCTTCAGCACCGTGTCCGGGAACGAGGCCGAGGAGTGCGGCGGGATCGCGGTCGGCGTAGTGCCTGCCTTCGAGGTATTCGGCGTGGACCGGCCCGTTCGGATCCGGCGCTCGCGGATCACCGGCAACGAAGCCCTGGGTGCCGGGCCGCTCATGCGCGGGGCGATCTGGCCGGGCCCGGGCGGCGGAATCTGCGTGTTCAGCGCGCGGATCGACATCGAAACCTTCGGGGGTGACTTCGCCCTGGAGGACAGCCTCGTGCAGGGCAACGTCGGCGGCGGCGGCGGCGGGCTCCACCACCGCGGCGTCGCCGGGGTGGAGATCGTCCGCTCGACCTTCGTGGGGAACAATGCCCAGGGCGGCGGGGCCCTGCTCATCGCCGGGAGCGGCCGCGTCCAGAACAGCACCCTGAGCGACAACAGGGCGGTCGGCGCCGGAGGCGCCATCGACCACGAGAAGCTGCTCGTTGGATACATCGACGGCCTGGGGATCTTCCGGCCGGCTTCAGCGAACCTCACGGTGCGCTTCTCGACGATCTTCGAAAACGGAGCGGGGATGGGGCTCGCGGCGCAGCTCTTCTCGTCGCACCTCTCGAACAACGCCCAGATTCTCGGTTCCATCTTCGACCGCGGACGGCGGCGCACCGCCAACTGCAATCCCGCTATCGATTCCATCGGCTCGAACCTGGACAGCGGCATGACGTGCCTCAGACTGCCCGGCCCGGGGGACATGGGCGGCGTGGACCCGCAGCTGGAGCCTCTGGACGACAACGGAGACCCCACGCCGACCCACGCGCTTCGCTCCACCAGCCCGGCCATCGACGCCTACGTCCAGGGTGCGGGCTGCCCGGGCTTCGACCAGCGCCTCTCGCTGCGCCCCGCTGGGGCCGCCTGCGACGCCGGCTCCTACGAAGCCGACGCGGCTCCCTTCGATGTTCCCTCCGGACCGCCGCTGGCCCCGGGTGACGTGGGCGGGGGCTCCGTGCGCCTGACGGTGAACGGCGGGGTCTTCCAGGCGCTCTCCGCGCAGGGCACCGCCCTGGAGCCAATCTCGCCGGCCGACGGCAAGGACGCCACCTGGTTCCTGCCCAGCGCCGGTGGCTACCTGGGCGAGACGCGGACGCTGCTGGTGCAGCGCGGCGGCCTCGACTTCACCCGCGAGAACCGTCGCTTCGAGACCGCGGACTGGGTGGTGCGGGTGAGGCCCGACGGCGGTGGCGTGTGGTCGTACGCGGGCAAGCGCGTCTACGAGCCGCCCTGGCTGCGCTTCACCAACCTGATACTCGCCTATTTCGAGTACCGGGGACTGGACGCCGAGCGCTTCAGCGCCTGGCTGCGTCCCTCGGTGCCGCGTCCGCTCCCGCTCTTCCGCTT
>CAMYOO010000208.1 GCA_947260035.1 uncultured delta proteobacterium | reverse complement strand
ACCTTGTGCGCCGCCCACCACCAGCGCGGCGTCCACGGCGGCGGCCCCCTCCGCATCACGGGCCGCGCACCCGCCGAGCTGCGTTTCGACCTCCCCCTGGAGTCCTTTGCCTCCGGCGACGTCAAGCTGGTCCGCGCCACGGGCTGAGGACCTGAAGATCTCGATCCGCTTCCCGCGTCGCAGGCGCGGCACTGCCGGCACCGTGCGGCGGGTCACGCCGGCACGTCGGCGCCGCGCGCAACCACGGGAGCCCTAGTCGTCGAGGGCGTCCGCCACGAGCAGCAGCCGACGGGCGTCCTCCACGAACGCCTCGGCGCGCTCGGCTGCCGCCGGGCCCCCTGCCGGCCCCGCGAGCATGCGGGTCGCGAGCGCGAACTTCTGCCGGGCCTGGGCCGTCAGGACCTTGCGCGCGAGGGTCGCCCCCGGAGGCGGTCCCGCCGCCTCCAGCGCGACCACGAAGGCGGCGATCGTGGCGTCGAGCTGCGTCACGCCGCGGCGCGTGGCGTCGAGCGCAGCCTCCGGGTCGTCGGGCAGTGCGGCGAGGGCGCGGTTCGCAAGGTCGATCCCCTGGCGCACGCCGGCGCCCGCCCTCACGAGGGCGGGCACCTCCAGCATGGCTTCGGGCGTGTACTTCGAGGCGCCCTGGAAGGTGCCGGTCACGACGGCGCCGTCGGGCCCGACCTCGGTGCCCGCGAAGAAGGCGTTCTCGCAGCTCCCGGGAAGCTCCTGCAGCAGCGGACCGATGAACACGAGCAGCAGGGGGTTGATCGAGTCGATCGCCTCCTGGGAGCACTCGGTCAGGGCGCCCGGCACGAACAGGCGCGACTCGCCCGCGTCGAAGTCCACCCCCTCGAGGCCGAAGACGCCGTCGCGCTGCCCGATGCCGTAGAAGAGATTCGTGGCCTGGCTCATGGCCGGGATGCCGTTGGGAATGCTGATCGCGTCGTTCGACCAGACGCTGCGGCAGGTGCGCGTCTCCGGGTCCCAGTCGATGCGCTCGATGCCGAAGGGCGCCAGGTCCGGATCGCCGCCCAGGAGCGCCGCGAAGGCGTTCTGCACGACCGCGATCGGGAAGGGCGGGATCTGCGACTCGTCCTGCAGGAGGTTGTTCACCACCACCGCCGCGTGCCCGCGCACCAGGACCGACTGCTCCGAGAGCGACTCGGTCGCCGTCGGGTCGCCGAAGGTGACGGGGAACTCGCAGGCGACGCGCGGGTCCCGCCCCGGCAGGGGCGTCCAGTCCGCCGGAATGGCGTCGCGCCAGAAGAGCACCAGGTGCATCAGGTCCTGGCCGTCGGTGATCACCACGAAGCGGTCATCGTCGAGGCGGGTTCCCATCAGGCTGGGCGTCGAGCCGGAGCCGGGCCCCAGGCGGATCGAGGAGGCGCCACCGTCGCCCGCCTCGTACTCGGCCCGCCACACCAGCGAAAGCGCGCTGCCGTCGAAGTGGAACTTGTACATGGCGGCACTCGTCACCAGGTAGATCCCGCCGTCCTCGTCGGCCGCCAGGCTGTTGGAGACGATCTCGAGCTCGTCGCGCGGCACCGAGGCGTCGGCGCAGGCGGCGCCGTTCACCGACCAGGTGCGCAGGTTGGCGGCGGTCATGCGTGCGGGGTCTCGCGGGATCACCCCGAGCACCCCCTCCTCGGTGACGAAGGCCACGTGATCGTCGTAGGTCAGCACCATGCCGGCCACGATGTCGTCGCTGCGGCAGAAGGCGGCCGGCGGCAGGAACTCTCGCTTCACGAGGGCGATCGGCGAGAAGCGATCGCCGGGCACCTCGTCGGCGTACACCTCCAGGAAGGTGGTGCGGCCCACGATGAAGCGGTCGTTCCGGTCCAGGGCGTTGTAGGCGCCGCTGATGCCCGCGGCGAAGTTGGGCGGATCGGTCTCCCGGTCGGCCGGGATGTAGATGTCGATCACCTGGAAGGTCTCGTGGTCGAGCTTCACGACCGCGCCCTGGAGGCCGAGCGGCGAGCCCCAGACCGCCACGCCGCCGTCGGCGTAGGGCGACGTGAAGTCAAGACCGATGGGCGGACCCGGAAGGACCACGTGCTCGGCCGTGACGGCCTGGTCCGGCGCGGGGCCCGCGAAGGGTGAGGAGGCCTGGGCGTAGCTCGCGCGGTGGGTCGTGCCCCAGGGCGAGTCGGCCGCCGACGGGTTGCACAGGGGCTCGTGGTCAGCGAGGGGCGTCAGGCAGGGCTCCGCCGTCTCGGGGTCGAACGAACACTTCGTGCCGAGGAGCAGGCCGGCGAGCAGGCAGAGGGGCAACAGGCGGCGCAGCATGTCGATTCTCCGTGCGATCCCGATCCCCGGTTTCCGGGCCGGGCGCCCGGCTCGAAGCACCGGGGCCCCGCCAGCGTAGGGCTCCGACGGGAAGCCGGCCAAGGGACCCGGAGGGCCCACCCGCAAGTTCGCCAACTTCGACGCTCGGCGTGATCGCCGCGTTGAGAAGCGTGTACCTGCCGCACCGATGCGCTGCGAAGGTCAGGGGGAGCGTGTCTCGCTCTTAGCCTTCTCGCCGCGCTGGACCTGGGCCTCGCGCCGGCCGAGGATGGCGAGCTCCGCGGCGGCGCGGCGGCGGATCCGTGGATCCGGGTGGGACTCGGCAGCTTCGGCCAGGGCCTGCTTCGCCTTCGGCGTGGCGATCCGCCCGAGTCCGCGGATCGCCGCCATCCGCACCCGCTCCTGCTCGTCGCCGAGGAGCTTCGCCAGGGGCGCCACGGCCGCGTCGTTGCCGGGCGCGCCGAGCGAGACAGCGGACGCGGCGGCGAGCTGGCGGTCGTCGCTCGCGAGCAGGGCCAGGAGCTCCGCGTTGACCGGCGCGCTCGGGTGCGCGGCGACCGCCCGCACCACCGCGAAGCGGTTACTGCCCGTCGTGGTGCGCAATAGCTTCGCCCAGCGTGGTGGCGCGTCGACGAGCCCCCGCCGCTCGAGCTCGGCGAGCAGGCCCACGCGGATCCCGATTGGCGTTTCCGCGCTCTCGAGCAGCGGCACGAGCAGGGGCAGGTCCTCGGCCGTGAGGATGGGAGCGTCGCGCGCCAGCACGACGTCGCCCAGGGCCGAGCGGGCGACGGTCGGGTCGGGCGAGGCGAGGAGCTCGATCGTGATGCGCCGCAGCGCGTCGCTGCGCGCCTCGGAGTCCGGCAGCTCGGCGATCGCCACGTAGGCACGCACCGCCGCGACGAAGGTTGCGCGGTTGTCGGGACCCAGGGGGAACCTGGAGTCGCTCTCCTGGAGCGATACCCAGTCGACGTGCCCCACGAGCGGGGAGCGCTGGAACTCGGGGACGCGCTCGGTCCGCTGCAGGAAGAGGGCCACCTCCTCGCCTTTCTCGTACGTCGCCACGCCGTGGCCGTGTTGGAGGAAGCGCAGCGGCCCCTCGGCCAGCGTCCCCTTCAGGACTTCGAGCACCTCGGCTATCACCAGCGCCTCGCGGAGGCGCTGGTCTTCCAGCACGAGGAGCGCATCCGGGTCCACGATGCGCGCGCGCACGACCAGCTCGGACGTGGTCGTGAGGAAGTGAATCGTCGTGGTCCCAACGGCGATGTGGCCGCCGGCAGGCCCGGCGGAAGCAACCAGCAGCGCAAGCAGTGCGCTCGCCCCCGCCGCGCGTCCCGCCGCAGCCGCACGACGCAACGCAGCCGAGCGACGCTGCGGCCGCGATGCGATCGGCCTCATGGGTTCCTGCGAGTTCAGAGGTCGCCAATCACCTGCTGCATCGCGTCCGATACCTTCGGGTCCACGTCCGGCCCTACGTTGTTCTCGAAGACCGTGTTGCAGTCGGGCGGGAAGACCGGACACAGGGCCGGGAACCCGACCAGGATGAAGGGCGCACAGACGAAGCAGCTGTCGTCGAACTTGGCGGCGGGAAGCTGGTAGCCGATCTGGTCGTTCCCGAGCCCGATGATCAGCGTGTGCTGGGCGCTGCCGGCCTCCAGCGAGGCGCGGTAGCCGTTGCCGATCTGCGGGTCGAGCTCCCCGGGCGTCACCGCGAACCCGCCCTCGCCGATGCGCACGGCGCTCACCTCGGTGTGGACGTCCTCGCCCAGCGCCTGGGGAATCGCCTCGAAGGGCGGCGGGAAGGGGCCGATGGAGGGATCGGGCACGCCGTTCGTGAAGAGCGAGCGGCGCACGTCGAGCACCCCGATCGCGGTGAAGAAGCGGAAGAAGGGGTTGTCCAGCCGGATCGCGACGGGATCGACCGTCGAGAACGAGATCTGGGGCGAGGGGTCTCCGTTTCTCGGGACGGCGACCCGCCTGCCGCCCGGGAGCTCGACGAAGCGCACGGCGTCGATCGCCTCGATCGCCCGCTCCGCCACCTGCGTGCCGTGCACGTCGGCCCAGCGGAAGGTGCGCCGCTGCGCCGGCATTCCGGTCACCGGATCTTCGACGTCGATGTCCAGGGGACCCTGCAAGACGCCGAGATCCGCCGAGATGTGGATGGCGACGCCGCCGTACTCCGCCTCGATGCGCTCGCGGAGGTAGTGCGGGAAGTCCGAGGTGATGCTCGTGTTGCTCGAGCCGAGGCTCTCCGGGTGGCTCGCGAAGTTGGTGATCGTGGCGATCGCGTCGAAGGGACCCTGGCGCGTGGTGAACTGGACGGACGTCAGGATCGGATCCACGAGTCGACCGTCCGTGTCGGGGGCGAGGAGCTCGTCGTCGACCAGGACCTTGCCGTCGCCCACGCCGAAGCCATCGTCCTCGGGGTCGAGTCCCAGGGAGAGCCCATCGGTGACGGTCGTCGCGTAGTAGATCCGCGCCTTCTGGAGATTGGCCGCCGCCTCGTCGATGCAGGCGGCGACCGTCGCGTTCACGAAGTCGAGGTAGCCGTAGTCGATGCCGGTCGTCATCGGGTCCGGGCCCCAGATGCCGAGCGTGTCGGGCCCCTCGTGCTGGTGCGTGCTCGTGACGGTCACGAAGTCGACAGGCGCCGTCACCAGCGCACGGATCGTATCGATCTCGTTCTTGAAGTAGCCGATGAGATCGAGGGAGACGATCGCCACACGCTTGCCGTGGCTCTGCACCACCACGCCGCGCGCCCACAAGCGGTCGTTGTATCCAGTGGCGGGGCGGTTGTCGCCGAAGCCCGCCATGTAGATCGGGTCGGAGTGGTTCACGATGCCCGGCACGCCGAAGGCGGCCTGGTACGCGGCGGCCAGGTCGGGCGAGATCGGAGTGATGTCCTTCTGGCAGGTGCCCACCCGCAGCGAGCCCTGCGCGCCGTCCTTGGCGAGGGCGGGTGCGGCGGCGAGGACCAGACCGAGCAGCGCGACGAGCGATCGACTCGAGAATCCGTATCGCCAGATCATGGGGACCCCTCCAGCTGGGCCGGGGGTTTCTGCCGCAGGGGATTCTCGACGGAAGCCGCCAGCGAGATCATCTTACGACCGCGTGCGAAAAGAGGTCAAGCCAACGCGATTTCCCGAGGGGCAAGGGCGATCAATCCGCTGCTGGGCGAAGCCGGACGGGGAGGAGGAACGCCGCGGGTGCTCACGCGTACTACCTTTCTACCACGGGAGGCCAGGGCACTGGAACGCAAAGAAACTTGCGTTGTAGGAGGAAGGGGCCTCCCGGTCGCGGCTCCGGCCTCCCCGCGGGTCTGCACGACGGTGCGCGGCATAAGGCCTCGTCAGGGCCAGAGGATCTGGCCGCGCGCGCTCTTCTCCGAGCGCCGCGCGTTGGCACCCGGTTCGCATTCAGATCCGCTGCCCCGCTTGATGAATATCGAAATAGATATATCCTGTGGCCGAGCACAAGCTGCTCCGATGGCAGATCGGGACGCTGCAGACGCCGCCCGTGGGCCGGGCAGCGCGCGTGCGGGCGGGGGTGCTGCTTCGCCGGCTCCAGAGGGGAGAAGCGCTTGGTCTACCCCATTCCAGGCCGATGCCTTCGATCGGTCCGCGCGTTCACGAGCTACGCGTGAACGACGGGGAGCAGCACGTCGCGTGGCGCATCCTGTACCGCACGGATGAGGACGCGGTCATCGTGATCCACTGGTTCGAGAAGAAGACAGCGCGGACTCCGGGAGTACGACGATGGCCACTAGCCGATCACGCTGGAGGGAGGGCTCTGCCAAGGAGCTTCTCGGTCTTTCCGACGCGGAGGAGGTGATCGTGGAGTTGAGGCTCCGGCTTGCCGACGAGGTGCGGCGGTTGCGGACGGCCCGGGGGCTGACCCAGCGCGACCTGGCCCAGCGTCTTGGTTCCTCCCAGTCCCGCGTCGCATTCCTGGAGCAGGCGGATGCCAGCGCGGAGCTGA
>CAMYOO010000207.1 GCA_947260035.1 uncultured delta proteobacterium | reverse complement strand
GCATCGCGCGTGCGGGAACGAAGTGATCGACCTCGTCCGAGACGTCACAGTGCAGACGACTGCCGAGCAGAAGCTCGCGACTTCCCGAGCTTGCCGGTGCATCGCCGCGGTTGCGTACGAGCCAGGTTCCGGGGTCCTTCACGTAGCGGATATCCGCCATCTCGAATCCTCCCGTGACTCCTTCGCGAAGCCGCATCGGGTGTTGGAGCCGCTCGGAGCGGGTGTCGTGCCGGTCGCGCCGAGGATCTGGTTCGGTCATTCTGCCACTACCCGGCGGAAGGCCGACACCCCAGGGGATCTCGGCTTGGCGAGACAGCGAGACCGCAGGCGGCCAGACGCTTGCGAGCTCGGCGGGGAGCCCCGGCATGCCGGAGTCCGCGGCGTGCCTCGCCGCCTCCCTGGAGGACGCGGTGCGGCGGCGCGGCCCCCCGGACTGTCGTCCCGCTGACGGCGACGCGAGCCTCCGCGCATTACTGTCCTCCCCCACATAGAACGCGGGGAAACCATGGCCATCGGTGTGACTTCTCTTCTGCGGAGCAGCCCGTGGATGGCGCTCTGGATCGCGATCGTCCCGGCAGCGGCGGCCCTGGCGACCCCGGCGGGGGTTCCTCCGGAGGCAGCCGCGCGCGTGGCGGCCATGCAGGGGCCCGGGGCGGACGGCCGGCATCTCGAGGTCGTGCCGTCCAGCGCCGGGCGCGCGGGGGAGTGGCCGCCTGCGCCCGCGGGCCGCGCGCTCTCGCCGCCCTTCCCGCCCCACGCCCTGCCGGTGGCGTTCCTTCCCAACGTCCTGGCGGAGGACGGCGAGAGCGGGTTCGTCGCCCAGACCGAAGACGGCCCGGTCTTTCTCTCGCGGGACGGCGCGCTGCTGGTCGGCCCGCCTGAGGAGCCGGGAGGCGCCGCCGCGGCCCTTGGCCTGCATCTGCTCCAGGCGAATCCGGAGGCGGAGCTGGCCGGCGCCGAGCCGCTGGAAGCCCGGGCGAACTTCTTCGTCGGCAACGAGCCCTCGCGCTGGCGCACCGACGTGCCGATCTTCGGCGCGGTCCTCTCCCGGGACGTCTACCCGGGCATCGACCTCCTGTACGCCGGCGCGGACGAAGGCCGCATGAAGCGCGAGTTCCGGGTCCACCCGGGCGCGCGGCCCGAGGCCATCGCGCTGCGCTACTCCGGCATGGACTCCCTGCGCCTGGAGCCCGACGGCTCCCTCGCCCTGGAGTCGTCGTGGACCACCCTGCGCGAGGCCGCCCCGCGCTGCTACCAGGAGGAGCGCGGGAGCCGATCCGACGTCCCCTGCGAATACGTCCTGCGGGGCGAGGGGCGCGTGTCCTTCGAGATCGGCCCGTTCGACCGGGAGCGCGAGCTGGTGATCGATCCCGAGATCGTCTTCAGCACCTACCTGGGCTCGAACTCGATCGAGTACGGCGAAGGGGTCGCGGTAGACAAGAGCGGCGCGATCTACGTGTTGGTCAACGGGACCTCCAGCTTCCCCACCACCCCGGGGGCGTACAAGCCGGGCAGCCCCTGGAAGATGGGCTTCTTGCTGGCCAAGCTGGACGAGGCGGGCAAGAAGCTCGTCTGGGCCACCTTCATCGCCGGGAAGACGAGCGCGGCGGAGCCTTTTGCGCTGGCGGTGGACGGCGCCGGCAACGTCGTCATGACGGGCTACGCGAACAACCTGGACCCGACGCAGGCCGACTTCCCCATCTACCCGCCCTACCAGGCCTTCGACGATTCCTTCGGCGGGGACTTCGACGCCGTCGTCATCAAGGTGAGCGCCGCCGGCAACGCGCTCATCTACAGCACCTACCTGGGCGGAAGCGGCCAGGACTTCGCGCGCGACGTGGCCGTGGACGCGCAGGGCAACGCCTACGTCGTCGGGAGCACCGGTTCGGCGAAGTTCCCCAAGACCGCGGGCGCCCACCAGCCCGCCCTGAAGGGAATCATCGACGCCTTCCTGACCCAGTTCGATCCCAACGGGAAGCTCCTCTACAGCACCCTCCTGGGCGGCTCCAGCGGCGAAAGGGCCCTGGGCGTCCGGACGGGCGGTAGCGGCGCGGTCTTCATGACGGGATGGACGAAGTCCAAGGACTTCCCCACCCAGGGCGGCTGGAGCAGCCAGCTCGCCGGCGGCGCCGACGTCTTCATCAGCAAGCTCCAGCCCGGCGCCGTGAAGCCGCTGCTGTACAGCACGCTCCTGGGCGGGAAGTCCGACGACTACGGGTACGGCATCGGAATCGACTCCACCCAGAACGCCTACGTCACCGGAATGACGTTCTCGAAGGACTTCCCCCAGAAGAACTCCGTCGGCAAGTTCAAAGGGGGGAAGTGCCCCTCCGGCTGGAAGGGGGCGTGCCCGGTCGACGCCGATGCCTTCGTGAGCGGGCTGGACGCCTCGGGCGGCAACCTCCGCTACAGCACCTTCCTGGGCGGCAACGGCTTCGACACCGCCCAGGGGATCGCCGTCTCCCAGGGCGGCCGCGTCTACGTCACCGGCTGGACCGGCTCCTCGAACTTCCCTTTGAAGGACCCATTCCAGGCGAAGCTCGCCGGTCCGACCGACGCCTGGTTCGCCCTGCTCTCGCCGAAGGGAGACCTGGAGCTCTCGACCCTGCACGGCGGCAGCGGCTGGGACTACGGGGGCGACGTGGCCATCGATTCGCTCGGACACGCCATCGTCACGGGGACGTCCAAGTCGAGCGACATGCCCGTGAAGAACGCCTACGATCCGTCCTTCAACCACGCTGTGGCGACCGGCGACTTCTTCAACGCGGACGCCTTCCTGCTCAAGCTGAAGCTCCACCAGGTTGTCTCGCAGCCGAAGGGCTTCTTCGACTGGATCACCTCCGCCTGGAGCCAGCTGTGGGGCTGGCTGAGGAGCTTCTTCGAGGTCGACTGACCGGCGCTCGAGACCCTCCCCCGACCGCCACGGCTACTCGTGCTGGATCTCGTGCTGGATCTCGATCCGCCTCCCCTTCCCCTCCGGCACCTCCCGCCGGACGGTGTAGCTCTTGCGGCCCTCGGAGATGTCGACGCGCGGACGCAGGAACTCTCCGGCCGGGCGCAGGCTGCGCTCAGCGCCGCCGGATGCGTTCCCAGACGCCGTCCAGCTCCTTGCGCAGCCTCTCGGCGGAATCCGCCCCCAGCTCCGCGACCTTGATCCCGATGTCGCGCAGTTGCTCCTCGGCCGCCTGGCGCACCTGCTCGGCCTGGGCGCCGCGCTGCTCGTGGCGGATCTCGCTCCGCACCGCGTCGCCGAGCTCCGCGAGCTCGCGGCCGAAGCTCACGAGCAGGTCGTCGTAGGTGACGATGCCGACGGCCTGGCCGCCGCTCAGGATCGGGATGCGGCGGACGCCATGGTCGCCCATCTTCGCCACCACCTCCTGGAGGGGCTCGGTGGCCTGGGCCGTGACGGGCGGCGCACTCATGACGGCGGACGCCGGCGTGGCATCGGGATCGTGGGCGGCGGCGACGACGCGGGTCACGAGGTCGCGGTCGGTGACGACGCCGACCACCTCCTGGCCTTCGCCGGTGACGACGACGCAGCCCACGGCCTTGTCCTTCATCAGCTGGGCCAGGGCACGGGCGTTCGCGTCGGCCCGCAGGCACTGGACGTCCCGCTTGTAGTGCTCGACCTGCCGCGTCGGCGGCGGGGCCTCGAGGCCGGCGGCGGCGGCGCCCGCGCCCTCTGCCCCCGCGCTCGCCGCGACGGGGAGCTGCACGGCGGTGACGCGGGCAAGGCCCGTGATCTCCTCGGCCAGCAGGCGCACGACGTCGTCCGCCGCGATGATTCCCACGCCCTTGCCCTCGGCGTCGACCACCGGCAGGCGGCGCAGCCGCTTGCGCTTCATCAGGTCGAGGGCTTCGCCGAGCCCCTCACCGCCGGCGATGGTGACGGCAGGCCGGCCAAGGGCGCTCTGAACCGGGGTTTGGTCCGGGTCCCGCCCCTCGGCCAGGGCGTGCAGGACGATGTCGCGATCGGTGAGGACGCCGACCGGCCTGTCCTCCTCGACGACGACGAGCGACCCCACTCGCTGGCTCTCCATCCGCTGGGCGGCCGCGCGCAGCGTCTCGCCGGGCAGCGCGGTACAGACGGATTGCTGGCAGTAGTCTTCCACGGGCATGGTGGCTCCTCCGGGCTGGTTTGGTTCCCTTGCGACGCGATCCAGGGGAGCATCTTTCGTGCCAGCGAAACGCCGCTTGGACGCCTCCCGCGCCGCGCGCCTGCGCCCCTGCGCACCACACTGAGGCATTGCGCCGCAGCGGCGGTGCGGTCACGCCTCGACGAGGAGCGCACCGAGCGCATCGCGCCTCGTCAGGAAACGCTGCACGCGGCGCACCTCGAGTTGGCCCAGGTCCTGAGACGCTTGGGTGGGCGCACGGGCAGCTGGACGCGGCACGCGAGAGCCGGGCCCTCGAAGACCTCCGGGACCTCGACCTGAACCGCGGCCCGCAAGGGGTCATCGGACTCAGTGGTCGGATGACCATCCGTGGCCGCGGCGGGCGACGGCGAGCCCGGCCAGACCGAGGCCCAGCAGGCCGAAAACGTTCGGCTCGGGCACATCGCTCCAGGTGCGGAACGTCATGTCGAGATCCGCTTGCGGGAGGAAGCCGGCGGTGGCGTAGACGATGCCCGACGGGTAGGGATTGCCGTCGTTGAACCCGTACGCCGGCTGACCGCTGGTCACGGTCCCCACGAAGACGAGAAAGAGGTCCGTATTCGGCGTGACGGCGACCGGCGTCCAGAACACGTCGAGCCAGTCGTTGCTCGATCCGGCGGCGGAGCCAGTGGCCAGCTGGTTCCCGCCGGCGTTCGGCAAGGCGTCCCAGAGCGAGATCTCCACGGAGCCCGAGCCCTGGAAGAGCACTTGACCCGAGATGAAGAGACCGGGGTGCATCCGGACGCCGGCGCCGGCCACGTTGGAGTTGGGCGTCTGGAACGACTGGGCCAGGTCCACCTGGGTGAGCGGGATGATCTGGGTGGTACTGATCGTGTTCTGCTGCTGATCCAGGATGATCAGCGCCTGCGCGGGGCGCGCGATGGCCACGCTGACTGCCGCGCACGCGGCCAGGAGGATCAGCGCCAGGCCGGCGCCGTTGGCTGCCCGTTCCGAAAACATGTCCACCTCTCTCTAGAGCCGCGCTGCCTGGGCGTCTCCTACACCGTATGTGGTCTGCTGGCCCCAAAAATGTCAGGCGGGGAAGCGGCGCCGGAACGCCTCCAGCATCACGTCTGCGGCGTCCTCCACGCTGGTGGTGCCCGTGTTGACGACGTAGTCGTACAGGAGGGGGTCGTTCTGCTGGACGTGGAAGTTGCGCTCGACGAAGGCGGCGCGCTGCTGCTCGGCGAAGGCGATGTCGCGCTCGGCGTCGTCAATGGAGACGCCCTTGGCCTTGGCGTAGCGCTCGACGCGAAGCTGGCGCGGCGCCACCACCAGGATCCGCAGCGCCGACTCCGCCGGCAGGATGAAGGGCGCGCCGCGGCCCACCAGGACGGCGCCGCCCCGGCGGCCGATGGTCGCGACGGCGAGGGTGACCTTGCGCAGCAACGCGTCGTCGCTGATGGGGTGGATGCGGAAGATATCCGCCACGAAGCGCTGGATCCCGCTGCGCCCGGTCTCATCCAGGCCTTGGAGGACCCAGTGGTCCACCCCCAGCTCGGCTGCGACGTTCTCCACGATCTCGCGGCCGAAGAAGCCGTAGTCGAGCTTCTCGGCGAGAAGCTGCCCCAGCGCATCGCCCCCGGCACCCGGCTGGCGCGATAGCGCCACACACGGAGTGACCCGGTCGCTGGCGCCGGCGCGCCGCTCCAAATCCCAACGCATGCTCTGACGGTCGGCGAAGGCTCCGTAGCCCCCTGCTCCGAGCTTGCGGCTTGCCATCGGTAATCCCCCTGGTGCCAGGCCTCCAGACTACCCGGCGTCTCCGGATTGTCTGTCAGGGGGGCGACACCCGCCTGCCGCCCGGCCAGGACGCGGGGCGACGCTGCGGAACTCGCCGGCCTCGGCAGGCCGTTGCGGCAAGCGCGGTTCTCGTCGGATAATGTGCACCCATGAGCCAGACGGAGATTCGCACGGAGATCGACATTGCAGCCGCGCCTGCGCTGGTCTGGGCGGTGCTCAGCGATTTCTCCGGGTATCCGGGGTGGAACCCCATGGTCACCGCCGCCGAGGGATCGGCCGCCGAAGGCAGCACCGCGACGCTGCACTACCGATCGAACATCGGCCTGCCGCTGCGGTTTCGCGTCCGCATCACCCGATCCGAGCCGGACCGCGAGCTGCGCTGGATCGGCCG
>CAMYOO010000206.1 GCA_947260035.1 uncultured delta proteobacterium | reverse complement strand
CAGCGAGTGCGGGAACCAGGCGGCGGATGCCGCGATCCAGGCATTGGGCGGCTACGGATACACCCGCGAGTACAGGGTCGAGAAGATCAAGCGCGACGTGCGCATCACCACGATCTACGAGGGAACCTCGGAGATCATGGAAATGACCATCGCGCGAGACCGCTGGCAGCAGCACCTGAAGACCCGCGGCCGCTACTACCACGAGGCCGCCGACACGCTGGAGGCGCTGGCCGCCAGCCATCCGTCCTGCGGCGCCGACGTGGCGGCCCTGGCGAGCCACGCGCTGGCCGAGGTGATGGAGTGCGCGCGGGTGGCCCGGCTGACCCGAAACCAGCACATGCTGCTGCGCCTGGGCGAATGGGTCTCGCTGGTCGAGTGCGCTGCGGCGCTGTCGCGGCGCGCGGCCGCATCCGCCGAGGGAAAGCTGCCCGAGAAGGCGCACACCCGTTTCGACGCCGCCGCGCTGGGAACGATGGCCCGCCTCAGCGCGCGAGAGGCCGCCCAGCGGACGGCCGACGAAGGCCTACGCTGGGTGGTCGGCGCCGCCGAAGACGTCGACGTGAAGGAGTTGGAGCGGGCCGTGCATCTGACCGAGATCCACACCGCCCAGAGCGGGTTGCTGGACGACATGAACCGGATCGCGGACGTCCTCTACGACCGCACCGGCTAGATCGACACAACATACGCGCAGCGGGCGACCGCCGCGCGAGGGGGATACATGGAAGACGCTGCTCGTCGCGCCATCGCCATCGTCGGCGTAGGCGCGATCCTGCCCGACGCACCCGACGCGGGCGCTTTCTGGCGCAACGTGATCGAGGGCCGCTACAGCATCGGCGAGGTCGACCCCGCGCGCTGGGATCCCGAGCGCTACTACGACGCGGACCCGGCCGCGCCGGACAAGACCTATTCCAAGATCGGAGGCTTCGTCCGCGAATGGGAGTGGGAGCCCATGCAGTGGCGGCTCCCCATCCCCCCCAAGGTGGCCGACTCCATGGATATCGCGCAGAAGTGGGCCGTGGCCTGCGCGCGCGCCGCCCTGCTGGACTACGGGCATCCGGAGCGCGACCTCGACCTGGGACGCACGGCCTGCGTGATCGGCAACGCCATGGCCGGCGAGCTGCACTACGCGACGGCGCTGCGCATCCAGTTCCCGGAGTACGCAGCCGCGCTGGCCGAGACGCCCGACTTCGCCGCGCTGCCCGCCGAGGTGCGCGAGCACATCACCGCCCAGTGGCGGGAGCGCGTCGGCGAGACCCTCCCCCCGATCACCGAAGACACCATGCCCGGTGAGCTGGCCAACTGCATGGCCGGCCGCGTGGCCAACCTCTTCGACCTGCACGGACCCAACTTCGTCTGCGACGCCGCTTGCGCCTCGGCACTGGCCGCCATCGACGCCGCCGCCGAGGGACTGGTCGAAAACGAGTACGACGCCGTGATCGCGGGCGGCGTGGACCGCAACATGGGTGCGTCCACCTACGTCAAGTTCAGCAAGATCGGCGCGCTCTCGGCTACCGGAACCCGCCCCTACGCCGACGGCGCCGACGGCTTCGTGATGGGCGAGGGCGCTGCGTTCTTCCTGCTGAAGCGCCTGGCCGACGCCGAGAAGCACGGCGATCGGATCTACGCGGTGCTGCGCGGCATGGGCGGCTCCAGCGACGGCCGCGGCAAGGGCATCACCGCGCCCAACCCGGTGGGCCAGCAGATCGCCATCCGGCGCGGTTGGCGCATGGCGGGCGTAGACCCGGCCAGCGTGGGCCTGGTGGAGGGCCACGGAACCTCCACGCGCGTGGGCGACGTGGTCGAGGTGCAGAGCCTGAATGAGTTCTTCGGGAGGCTGGGGCTCCGCAACGGATCGATTCCGTTGGGCTCGGTGAAGTCGAACATCGGGCACCTGAAGGGCGGCGCCGGCGCAGCGGGAATCCTCAAGGCCGCGCTTGCGCTGCACGAGAAGGTGCTGCCGCCGAGCCTCAACTGCGAGACGCCCAACCCGAACCTGGACTGGAACGCCACACCGTTCTTCGTCAATACCGAGACCAAGCCGTGGGATGCGCCCGCGGGCGGCGTACGCACGGCGTGCGTCAGCGCCTTCGGGTTCGGAGGCACCAACTTCCACGCGGTGCTGGAGGAGCACGTCCCCGGTCGCCTGACCCAGCGCGCGACAACGGTGTCGGTTCCGGAAGTCGTGGAGTCGACCATCGCCGACGTGTCCGAGCTGAAGGCGCCGCTGCGCGGCGCGCTGGTGCTGGGCGCTGCGACCCCCGCCGAGCTACGCACCCGACTCGACGACGTGCTGCGCGAGGCCAAGGCCGGCCGCGCGCCGGCGCCGGCGCCGCCCCGCGAGCAGGACCTGCGCGCGGCGGAGCGCCTGACCCTGGACTACGCGGATGCGCAGGAGCTGGCGACCCGCGCCGAGCGGGCCGTGAAGGCGCTCGAGGCCGACCAGCCCGCGGTCTGGCGCGCGGTGCGCGCCCAGGGCATCCACCGGGGCAGCGGCGAGGCCCCGCGCGTGGCGTTCCTCTACACGGGACAGGGCTCCCAGTACGCCAACATGCTGCACGACCTGCGCGAGAGCGAGCCGATCGTCGCCGAGACCTTCGCCGAGGCCGACCGGGTGATGCAGCCGCTCCTCGACCGGCCCCTCTCCGAGTACATCTTCGTCGACCCGAACGATGCGGACGCGCTGAAGCAGGCCAACGCCGACCTGCGCCGCACGGAGATCACCCAGCCCGCCGTGCTCACCGTGGACGCGGCGCTCACCCGGCTGCTGGCCAGCTACGGCATCACGCCCGACATGGTGATGGGCCATAGCCTGGGCGAGTACGGCGCCCTGGTGGCCTCGGGCGCCCTGCCCTTCGAGGACGCCCTGCTGGCGGTCAGCGCCCGCGGGCGCGGCATGGCCAACCTCACGATCCCGGACATCGGCAAGATGGCCGCCATCTTCGGCCCGCTGGAGCAGGTGGAAGAGGTGCTCGCCGGGATCGACGGCAACGTGGTGATCGCCAACATCAACAGCCGCAATCAGGCCGTGATCGGCGGCGCCAGCGAGCCCGTGGACGCGGCCGTGGCCGCTTTCGAGAAGCGCGAGATGAAGGCGGTGATGCTGCCGGTGAGCCACGCCTTCCACACCACCATCGTGGCCCCGGCCAGCGAGCCGCTGCGGGAGGCCCTGCAGGAGCTGCGCCTGGCGCCGCCGGAGATCCCGCTGGTGGGCAACGTGACCGGCGAGTTCTACCCCAGCGGCCCGGGCGCGGTGCCGCAGATGCTCGACCTGCTGGCGGCCCAGGTCGCCTCTCCGGTGCAGTTCGTGAAGGGACTGGAGACGCTCTACGACGCCGGCGCACGCGTGATCGTCGAGGTCGGCCCGAAGTCCGCCCTGCACGGCTTCGCCAGCGACGTGCTGGGCGCCAAGCCCGACGTAGCCACGCTCTTCACCAACCATCCCAAGGTGGGAGACGCCGCCTCGTTCAACCAGGCGCTCTGCGGGCTGTACGCCGCCGGCCGGGGCCTGGCGGTGGGACGGCCGGAGACGGCACGGTCGACGGCGGCGCCCGCCGCCGCAGCATCCGCGGCGCCGGTACAGGCGAGCGCCGCCGGGCTCAGCCAGAATCGCTACGTGGAGCTGGGTCGGCTCTTCGCCGACGTGCTGGAGCGCGGTGCGCGCCTGATGGGAGACGACGTCCCGGACTCCGCGACCGCCGAGCCGCCGGTGGTGACCGGCGCGTCGCTGGGTCTGCCGGGCCACGACAGGGTCTTCGACGACGACAACGTGCGGCGCATCCTGGACGGCGAGCAGGGCATCGACGTGATCCCCAGCCGCTTCCGCCGCGCCATGGTGGACAAGCACATCATTCGCCTCGTCAAGAGCGAGGCCGAGGGCGCCCATTTCGAGACCATCGCGGGACCGGAAGAGGCCATCAAGCTGGCGGCGCGCGCCGGCGCCTTCGACCTGGTCGACGAGTTCGGCATCCCCGCCGAGCGGGACCAGGCCCTGGATGTGGTGACACGCCTGGCCATCGGCGCCGGGCTCGAGGCTCTGCGCGACGCAGGCGTGCCCCTGGCGATGCACTTCCGCGTCACCCGCAAGGGCACGAAGATCCCCGAGCGCTGGATGCTTCCGGCGGCGCTGCGCGACGAGACGGCGGTGATCTTCGCCAGTGCATTTCCCGGCGCCGACGCGTTCGCCGACGAGCTGACCCGCTACCACGAGAACCACTTCCGCCATCGGGAGCTGGAGATGCTGCAGAGCCTCCAGGCCCGGGTGGACGACGGGGCGGACGGCGGCGAGGTAATGCGCGCCGAGCTGGAGCACCGCATCCACACCGTGCGCGATGAGATCGCGGCGAACTCCTACGACTTCGACCGGCGCTTCCTGTTCCGCGTCCTGGCCATGGGCCACTCCCAGTTCGCCGAGTACATCGGCGCACGCGGACCCAACACCCAGATCAACTCCGCCTGCGCCAGCACCACCCAGGCCTTCGCCCTGGCCGAGGACTGGATCCGCTGCGGACGCGCCCGGCGCGTCGTCGTGATCGCCGGCGACGACGTCACCACCGACACGCTGCTGGAATGGATCGGCGCGGGCTTCCTCTCCACCGGGGCCGCCGCCACCGACGAGGTGGTGGAAGAAGCGGCCCTGCCCTTCGATCGCCGCCGCCACGGCATGATCCTGGGGATGGGCGCCGCCGGCTTCGTGATCGAGCACCCGGACTGCGCGCGCGAGCGGGGTCTGCGCCCGATCTGCGAGGTCCTGTCCACGGTCACCGCCAACAGCGCCTTCCACGGCACGCGCCTCGACGTCTCCCACATCCAGCTGGTGATGGAGCGGCTGGTCGCCCAGGCTGAGCGGCGCTTCGGCCTGGACCGGCGCGAGATGGCGCGTGAGATGATGTTCATGTCCCACGAGACCTATACGCCCGCCCGCGGCGGCAGCGCCTCGGCGGAGGTCAACGCGTTGCGCGCGGTCTTCGGCGACGCGGCGGACGCGATCGTGGTGGCCAACACCAAGGGCCTGACCGGCCACCCCATGGGCGTGGGCTTGGAGGACGCGGTGGCGGTGAAGGCCCTGGAGACGGGGCTCGTGCCGCCGGTTCCCAACTACCGCGAGCCCGATCCCGAGCTGGGCCCCCTCCACCTGTCCAAGGGCGGCGCCTACCCGATCCGCTACGCGCTGCGGCTGGGCGCGGGCTTCGGCTCGCAGATCAGCCTCTCCCTGCTGCGTTGGGTGCCCACACCCGACTCACACCGCCCCGATCCCGACGAGCTGGGCTACGCCTCGCGCCTGGTCGACCGCAACCGCTGGGCGGCCTGGCTGCGGGACGTGAGCGGAGACGACAGCGCCGAGGTCGAGGTCGTGAACCGCACCCTGCGCGTCGTGGACCGCAGCCGCGCGGGCCGCAGCGCGGAGAAGCCGCCGCCGCCCCTGGAGCCGCCCATGGTGAAGCAGGCGGGCGTGCCCCTGGCCGTGCAGCCGAAGCCGGCCGCAGCGCCGTCGGTCCAGCCCGCGCCGGAGCCGGCGGCGCCCGCAGCCGGCGATCCGGACGCCGCGATCCGCGAGCGCGTGCTGGCCATCGTCGCCGAACAGACCGGCTATCCCAGCGACATGCTCGACCTGGACCTCGACCTCGAAGCCGACCTGGGCGTCGACACCGTCAAGCAGGCCGAAACCTTCGCCGCCATCCGCGAGGCCTACGAGATCCCCCGCGACGAGAACCTCAAGCTGCGCGACTACCCCACCCTGGCCCACACCATCCAGTTCGTGAAGGACCGCGCGCCGAACCTGCCCGCGGCGCCCCCGGCCCCGGTGGCAGCCGCACCCGAACCCGTCGTCGAGCCCGCTGCTTCGCCCGCCGCGGCCGCCGGCGATCCGGACGCCGCGATCCGCGAGCGCGTGCTCGCCATCGTCGCCGAACAGACCGGCTATCCCAGCGACATGCTCGACCTGGACCTGGATCTCGAAGCGGACCTCGGCGTCGACACCGTCAAGCAGGCCGAGACCTTCGCCGCCATCCGCGAGGCCTACGACATCCCTCGCGACGAGAACCTCAAGCTGCGCGACTACCCCACCCTGGCCCACACCATCCAGTTCGTGAAGGACCGCGCACCCGGACTCGCCGCCGCCGCGCAGGCGCCCGCCGTCGAAGCGCCCGCTTCCCCCGCCGAAGCCGCCGCCGAGACACCCGGGCAGGATTCCGGTCTTCCCCAGGGCGACCCGGAAGCGGCCGGCGCTGTCGTGCGCCGCGTCCCGGTCCCGGTGCTGCGCCCGCATCTGGATGCCTGTCGCGCCTCCGGCGTGGAGCTGGCC
>CAMYOO010000205.1 GCA_947260035.1 uncultured delta proteobacterium | reverse complement strand
CGGGCCACGTGGTCCACCAGCCCGCGGCTGTAGAGGTAGGCCAGCCCTGCCTGCTGCGGACCCATGCGCACGAAGCTGGGGGCCGACAGCGCGTGCAGCGGCGGAATGCTCCCGGCCGACGCGGCGCGGACCAGGTAGTCCCACTGTCCGGGCCCCAAGCGCGATTGCCCGCTGGCGCGCGCTTCGAACCACTCGGCCACCCCTTCGTTGAGCCACGCGGGCAGCACCAGCGAAGGCGCCACCGCGTCGAACGCCGCGTGCACCAGCTCGTGGAGCAGCGTGCGCTGCAGCGCAGCCGTGACGGCCACGTCGCCGCGCACGCGGATGATGCCCTGGTAGAAGCCGGCGGCCGGGAAGCGGAAGAGTCCGGCGAAGCTGGCGTCGAAGATCCCCGGGTCGTAGATCACCACCGAGAGGCGCCGCTGGGGACGCAGCCCCAGCCACTGGTCCAGGCCGTCGAAGCCCTGCTCGAGGACGGCCAGCACGTTGCGCTCGAAGCGCACCGAGCCGTGCACACCACCGCTGCGATCGATGTCCACGTCCTGCAAGAGCTCGAAATGGCTCGAAGTGCGGCTCTCGAAAACCCCGTCCGCGCCGCGATCTCGGGCTCCGGCCGGCTGGCCGGCCAGGAGCGCACACGCGATGGCCAGGGCTGCGGCCGTCCTCATGAGCACTCCTCCAGCCGGTTGCTCGCATTCACCAGGGCCCTGAGCGACGCCATCGCGATGTCTCCATCCACTCCGACGCCGCAGCGGCGCCCGCGGTTCCCTTCCGCCTCCACAAAGGCCGCGGCCCGGGCGCCCGCGCCCTCGCCCAGAGCGTGCTCACTGTAGTCCACGACCTGCAAGGCCACGCCACGCAGCTCGCGCAGCGCCTTGGCCAGGGCCTCCACCGGGCCCGTGCCTTCGGCGCGCACGCGCAGCTCGCGGCCGTCCACACGCAGCACGAAGCGGAACGCCGCATCGTCGGCACGGGGATGCTCGTAGCCCAGCACCGTCACGGGCCCCGCGTGCTCCAGGTACTCGCGGCGGAAGGCCTCGCCCACCGCCCGGGACGTGAGCTCGCCACCGGCCTCGTCGGCCAGCGCCTGCACGGCGCGGGCGAACTCCACCTGCACGGCGCGGGGCAGCCGCAGCCCGTGGTCCTGCTCCATCACCCAGGCCACGCCACCCTTGCCCGACTGGCTGTTGATGCGAATCACCGCCTCGTAGCTGCGTCCGACGTCTTGTGGATCGATGGGCAGGTAGGGCACCTCCCAGTGGTCGCTGCGGCTCTCGGTCAGGGCCGCCATGCCCTTGCGGATGGCGTCCTGGTGGGAGCCCGAAAAGGCCGTGTAGACCAGCTCACCGGCGTACGGGTGCCGCGGGTGGACGGGAACCCGCGTGCAGTGCTCCGCCACCTCCACCACGCGGTCCAGCTCCCAGAACGCCAGCTCGGGGTCCACTCCCTGGGTGTAGAGATTCAGGGCCAGGGTGACCAGGTCCACGTTGCCCGTGCGTTCTCCGTTGCCGAAGAGCGTTCCTTCCACGCGATCGGCGCCGGCCATCAGCGCCAGCTCTGCGGCCGCCACCGCCGTGCCCCGGTCGTTGTGGGGATGCAGCGAGAGGACCAGGGCGTCGCGATCGCGCACGTGACGTGCGAACCACTCCACCTGGTCCGCGTAGACGTTGGGTGTCGCCATCTCCACGGTGCTGGGCAGGTTCAGGATCACCGGCTTGCCCGGCACCGGCTCCCAGACGTCCATCACGGACTCGCAGATCTCCACGGCGAAGTCCAGCTCGGTCGCCGTGAAGCTCTCGGGCGAGTACTCGAAGCACACCTCGCCGTCGTGACGCTCTGCCAGCGCGCGGATCTGCTCGGCGCCGCGCACGGCCACTTCGACGATGCCGCTCCGGTCCATGCCGAACACGACCCGGCGCTGCAGCTCGGAGGTGGAGTTGTAGAGGTGCACGATCGCCCGCGGCGCACCGCGGATCGCCTCGAAGGTGCGCTCGATCAGGTCTTCGCGCGCCTGGGTCAGCACCTGCACCGTCACGTCGTCCGGGATGCCCCCGGACTCGATCAGCTCGCGCAGGAAGGCCCACTCGGTCTCCGAGGCGGCCGGAAAGCCCACCTCGATCTCGCGGAAGCCCAGCTCCACCAGCAGGGCGAAGAGGCGCCGCTTGCGCTCGGGGCCCATGGGCTCCACCAGGGCCTGGTTCCCGTCCCGCAGGTCCACGCTGCACCAGACCGGCGCGCGCTCGAGTGCGCGCTCCGGCCACGTGCGGTCGGGCAGGTCCACCGCCGGAAAGGGTCGGTACTTGGTCGCGGGCATGCTGGCCATGTTCGGCTCCTTGGCCCGGCCCGGCGGAGGGGATGGCGTGTCCAATCCAGAAACGCGAAACCCTCTCCGGCCGGTTCGGGCGGGAGAGGGTTTCGCGTGTCGCTGGAATTCCGGCGGCGCTCAGACCCCTCCCGCCCTGCGAAGCTGCAGGTCCAGGAGGCTGTTGAGCAGAAGCTGTGCGCCGTGGAAGTCCATGTCGATCTCTACCTACCCCAGCCCCATCGGCCGGTCAAGCTGGCGGCCTTACTCGACCGGCGTGGAGAAAGCGGCCATCAGCTGCTGGGTCACGTCGGCGGTGGTCACCGGCCGGCAGGGGTCGCCGCTTGGCGGGGCGCCTCCGCGGATGCTTCGGACCTCCAGATCCACGTCCGGCGATTGCGCGCGCAGCGCAGCCACCGTGCACTTCTCCCTGGGGATGTGCTGGAAGCTGTCGAGCCGGAACTCCCGCATGGCATTCTCGTGGGTGATCCTGGCGATCTCCGTATCGGGCACGCCCTCCAGGGACTCCATCAGCCGCTCCGGAGCCCGCGGCCAGGTGGTGTCGGAGTGCGGGTAGTCACACTCCCACAGGATCGTGTCGAGTCCCACCTCGTGGCGCAGCTTCACGCCGACCGGATCGTCGATGAAGCAGGTGAGGATGTGCTCGCGGAACACCTGGCTGGGCTTCTTGCCCCCGAAGTCCTGATGGGTCCAGGCGTGGTGGTGCTCGAAGACGTAGTCGGCCCGTTCCAGGAAATAGGGAATCCAGCCGATCCCACCCTCGGAGAGGGCCACCTTCACGGGGAACTTCTTCAACGCCTGCGACCAGAGCAGATCCGCGGCGCAGTTCACGATGCTGATGGGCGTGGTGGTGATCATCACGTCCACCGGCGCATCCGCCGACGTGAAGTGCATCCCGGCCCCCGAGCCGATGTGGATGCACACCACGGTTCCCTCGTCGGCGCAGGTCTTCCAGAAGGGATCCCAGTGCTCGCTGTGCAGGCTCGGGAATCCCAGCGGCTGGGGGTCCTGGGAGAAGGACACCGCATGGCAGCCCTTGCGGGCCATGCGTCGCACCTCTTCAGCCGCCAGCTCGACATCCCACAGCACCGGCAGCGCCAGCGGAATGAAGCGGCCCGGGTAGGCTCCGCACCACTCGTCGGTGTGCCAGTCGTTGTAGGCCTGGAGCATCACCCGCGCAAGCTCCTTGTCTTGCTGGCGGGCGAAAAGGTTGCCGCTGAAGCCCGGGTAGGACGGGAAGCAGAGCGACGCCAGGACGCCGTTGGCGTTCATGTCGCGGATTCGTTCGTGCACGTCGTAGCAGCCCGGCCGCATCTGCTCGTAGGCGGTGGGCTCCATGCCGTACTCCTCGGCGGGCCGGCCCACCACCGCGTTGAGTCCGATGTTGGGAAGCTGCGCGCCTTCGAAGAGCCAGACGTCGCTTCCGTCCGGCTTGCGCGCCACCCGTGGCGCACGCTCCTTCCACTCCGGCGCCAGGTGGTTGTCGAACATGCCCGGCGGCTCGACCACGTGGTCGTCCACGCTCACCAGGATCAGGTCGTCCAGCTTCATGGGCCCCCCTCCACCCGCTTCAGTCCGACTCGATCTCGATGGCCCGCTCGGGACAGTTCGCTGCGCCCAGGCGCGCCTGCTCCTGCAGCTCCGCCGGCACGTGCTCGCGCAGCAGCCGGCAGCGGCCGCGCTCGTCCTCGCCGAACACGTCGGGCCCCAGCTCGTAGCAGCGACCGTGGCCCACGCAGCGCTCGCCCGCGAGGCGCAGCTTCACGGCGCGGGCCACACCAGGGGCAGCTCCAGGACCTCCCGGATTCCCGCGCTGTAGCGGGGCTGGCGTCCGGGCGCGACGGCGTACTCGGGGATGCGCTTGTGCCACTCCTCCATGGCGACGCGCAGCTCCATCCGGGCCAGGTGCGAGCCCAGGCAGCGATGCGGACCGCCCCCGAAGGCGAGGTGCCGGTTGCGCGCCCGTTCGAAGTCCACATGGGTGGCGTCGTCGAACTCGGCGGCGTCCACATCGGCGGCACCCAGCAGCAGCGTCACCAGCTCGCCGGCCCTCACGTCGATGCCGCCGATCGTGAAGTCCTCGCGTGCCAGCCGCGGCACGCCGGTGACCGGCGTCTCCCAGCGCAGCAGCTCTTCCACGGCTTTGGGGATCAGCTCCGGCCGGGCGACCAGCCGCCGGCGCTGCTGCGGGTTCGCCGCCAGGTAGGCGATGTTGCAGCCCAGCGTCGCGGTGATGGTGTCCAGGCCCGCCAGAAGCAGCAGAAAGCAGATGTCCAGGATGTCGTTGCGCGAGAGCTTCTCTCCTTCGATCTCGGCGTGGACCAGCTGGGTCATCAGATCGTCGCGCGGCTGCAGGGTGCGCTCCTCGATCACGCGCTCGAAGTACGCGTAGATCTGGCGGCCGGCCTCGATCCGCGCGTTCTTGTTCACCTCCAGATCGATGGACTTCGTCTTGAGATGGGGACGGATGATTCCGTTCTTCAGCTCCAGGAAGAGATCCAGATCCTCGAGCGGAAGCCCGGCGAGGCGCAGGAACACGGTGCAGGGCAAGGGGATCGCAAAGTCAGGGTCGAAGTCGCACGCACCGTTGTCGATGAAGCTGTCGATCAGCTCGTTGGCATAGCGCCGCATGTCCGGCTCGAGAGCGGCCATCTTGCGACGCGAGAAGTGGGGATCGAGAAGCTTGCGGTAGCGGGTCTGCAGCGGAGGGTCGAGCTGCTGTGGGATCATCGGGCGCTCGGTGCCGAGCGCCATCTGCAGCTCCATCTCCGACGAGAAGAGCCCCGGGTTGCGCAGGGCCTGGATCACGTCTTCGTAGCGCGAGATCACCGGCGAGTTGGTGAGGCTGGCTCGCGCCACGGGGCACTGCGTGTGCATGCGCGCGTAGACCGCTTGCGGGCAGCGCGCAACTTCCGGGTCGAAGAGGTTGACCTTGCGGGTTTCCGGATCCGGGTTGGGTGCGCTCACGTCCCACTCCCTCGTGCAGGATGAGTCTAGGCGATCGTCCATGGAATTGACATACCGTCAGATTCTCCTCTCGGGTCCGCCGCTGCCTAAGGCGACCCCTTCGTCATGCCGATGAACACGGTGTCACGTGGAGGTTCCCCCCAATGGGACCGGCAGCCCGACCCCTAGGTCTCCGCCGGCGGCTCGCCCGCTTCGGCACTTTGATCGGTGTGCTCCTGTTTGCCGCCGTGCCCGCGCACGCCGCGTTGATCACCAACGTCACGGGGAATCCCTCCGTCTCGGTAACGCCCCAAGGTGGGCCCGAACCCGCCGACTACTACGCCGAGGCAGCCTTCTTCGACGACTGCGGCGCAAGCTGCAGCGCCTTCACCGGCCGCCTGGGGGCAAACGCGGGCATCGTCGCGGACCCGGGCGACAACATCCGCATCGACGTAGTTTGGAGCTACACCATCGACATCACGGTCGATGCGGGAGCCACCGAAGCCTGGGAGCTGGCGGTGGACACCGAGCTGGCTGGGTTCCTGACCACCGTGAACCACGGATCCGGGCGAACGCGCCAGCGCCACACGGACTTGACCGGAACGCTCGACACCTCGGGCCTGGGGCTGACCGGCTCCATGGATCTGCCGGGTACGGACACCCTGAATACCTCCGCCAGCGTGAACCAGCCCGTCTCGCGCACCGGAAGCTTCAGCGTCACGGGCGGCTTCGGGCCGCAGACGGTCAGCATGACCTTCAGCCTGGATGGGCGGCTGCGCAGCCAGTGCACCGGCGGGGCATGCGCAACGCAGGGCGACGAGGCCGCCATCCGTCTGGGCCTGCCGCCGACCGGCGCGCCCCCCGGCTTCACGGCCGGCAACTACGCTTCGCTGGCGGAGGCCGCGGAGGACGGACACTTCCTCAGCTTCACGCTGTTCGCGGTTCCCGAGCCGAGCAGCCTGGCACTGCTGCTGGGCGCCCTCCCGGCCCTGATCGCCCTGCGCGGCTGCCGCCGCTAGTCCCCGCCACCGTGAGCG
>CAMYOO010000204.1 GCA_947260035.1 uncultured delta proteobacterium | reverse complement strand
CAACACCGAGCCCCGCGGCATCTCGGCGGGGATCGAGTCGTAGGGCTTGCCGTAGTCCGGCGAGTGGTCCCGGGTGTGTGAGCCCGGGATGATGCGCGTGGCGCCGTTGGCCTCGCTGAAGTCGGTCAGCGCCCACATGCTGTTGCACACCAGCGGCGGGTGGGGCTTGGGGAGCGCCAGGAGCTGATCGTCGGCGTGGATGGGCTGGGCGCTCTCGCCGGGCCCGATGCTGATCGAGGAGAGCGACGAGACCAGGCAGCCGCGGTCCAGGACACGCTCCACCACGGGCAGCACGTTCGGGTGTACCGGAATCCGCGCATACAGCGGTCCGCGGGCCAGCAGGTTGTAGATGCGCACGGTCCGCTCGCCCTCGAACGAGTTGGCCGAGGGCCGAGCGTCCAGATCGCGCTCCAGGCGCGAGAGGTCGTCGCAGAGGGAATCCACCAGGTCAGGCTCGATCGCCCCCTCGACGAGGGTGAAGCCCTGCTCCGCAACCCGGGCGGCATGCGCGTCGGCATCGAGCGCCATGGCTGCCGGACCCTAGCACGACCCGCAACGAGACTTGCAAGCGGATGGAGGCTCTGCGGTGAGCTAGCTTGAGCGGCGATGGCCGACGTCGGCGATGGCCGACGTCCAGAAGCTCTTCCGGGAGTACGTCCGACTCGACCGCAAGCGGCAGAAGTCCACGCTGAGCCAGCGCGAGTTCGAGCGCTGGAGCACGTTGAAGCAGCAGCTCAACGCCACCTTCTCGCCCACCACGCGGCCGGACGCCGCGGACCGCCGGGAGTCGGTCCGCGTTCCGGTGAACCTCGAGGTCCACTTCCAATCGTCGGGAGCGCTGCAGCGCTGTCTCCTGACGAACCTGTCGCGAGGCGGTGTCTTCATCAGCACACGCTCGCCCGCGCCCATCGGCACCCAGATCAAGCTGCGGATCGTGGTGGACGAGGGCAGCACCGAGATCGAGGTGCCGGGCGAGGTGGTGAGCCACAACGTGGGTCGCGACTTCGCCGCCCAGGGCAGCGGCATGGGCGTGCGGTTCGTGGACCCCGGCCCCAAGGCGGCCGTCGCCCTGGAGCGGATCTACGAGGGCGCCCTCAGCGGCGGACCGAAGCGCCCGCGGTAGACTCCCCTCTGTCATGAAGCGAGCCAGCCGCCAGCAGAGCGAGATCTACGAGGTGCGCTGCCCGGCCTGCGAAGTGTCGTTTCCGGTGGGCACGCGCCGCTGCATCCACTGTGGCGGCGCCACCGCCGTGCCGCAGACGGCGGCGCGGCTGGCCGCGCTGCGGGAGCTGCCCTTCGAGTTCGAGCCCGCCGAGGGGCCGCTCATGGAGGACGAGCCCGAGGAGGAGGCCCCGCGCCGGGGTGGCCGCGGGCTGGCGCTGATGTGGCTTCTCCTGGCCGTGGCGGCATCGATCTACCGCACCTGCTCACAGGCCGGCTAGGGCCGGCCCTCCGGCGCTAGCGGTAGTACGCGTCGAACTTGTCCAAGGCGACGCGCGCGATGTCGAGCTTCTCTTGCAGATCCTTCGGGATCCCGATCCGCCGCGCATTCTCCTGGATGTCGCGAACCAGCATCCCCATGCGCTGGTAGCGCTGCAGGGTCTCGTCGTGGGTCCTGCCCTCGTGGAGCTGGCGGGCCATCGTCTTGGTCTCGTTGGCCAGTATGCGGAGGTTGTCCTCGAAGCGCATCCAGGAGGTCTCCTGGCCGGTCTGCACGCCCGCGCGGGGCACGTTCCTGGCGGTGCGTCGCACGTCGACCACGGCCTGGGCCAGCTCGTCAGCGAGGGTGGCCACCTTCTCCTGATCCCACTCCGCGGTCGCGCCCGGAGTGCCGATGACCGGCGCCGCCTTCTCGTGCTGATCGGCCAGCGCCACAGCCGGAGCGAAGGCCAGGGTGGCGGTCAAAATCCAGGCGGCGATCCGTACGGCATGCATTTCCGCTTCCTCCCATTGCGAGAACGGCCCGGATTATGGCACGGATTGGGCCAGCCCACCCCAGCCATCCGCAGCGGCCCCATCGGGAGGACACCATGCACCGCCAGAACTTCATCTACCTTTTCGCCGGCTTGATCGCCCTGCTGGCCATCGAGCCGACCCTCGAGATCCTGAGTCCCCATTCGGGGATCACACAGATCACCTTCACGCTGATCCTGGTGGTGGGTGTCTGGAGCCTCCAAGACTCGCGGCACTGGTTTCGCTGGGGCCTCGGGATGACCGCCATTGCCGTGGTCACCTCGGGGGCGTACGCCTACACGCGCGCCCCGGGCGTCCAGCTCATCAACCTGTTCGTGATCGCCGCCTTCTGCGCGATGACCATCGCCCTGGCGCTCCGGCAGGTGGTCTTCGCGCCGGGCTCGGTGTCGCTGAACCGGCTCATGGGCGCGCTCTGCATCTACCTGCTGCTGGGCACGCTGTGGTCGATCTTCTACTCGTTCACCGAGTTCGCCATTCCCGACGCGTTCCGATATCCGGGGGCCCGGTCGGCCGACGTGACGGGCGACTTCCTCTACTACAGCTTCGTCACGCTCACGACCCTGGGCTACGGCGACATCACGCCGGTTCATCCGGTGGCACGCACGCTCTCCTACCTGGAGGCCGTCACCGGCCAGCTCTTCCTGGCGGTGCTGGTGGCCACGCTGGTGGGGCGCTTCCGTGGACTCGAGGCGAGCCAGGCGGAGGCCTGAGCCCGCCGCGCTCAGAAGTAGCGGCGCCGGATCTGCAGCAGGCCGACGAAGCCCTTCAGGAAATCGAGAGGGCGCACCTTGGAGCCCGCTACATCCCGCCACTCGTGCAGCGGGTACTCGACGATGGCGCCGTGGGTCGACGTCCCGGCGCTGCGCCGTTGGCGCAGGAAGCGGGCCAGGATCTCGACGTCGAAGAGCCAGCGCGTCTCGAAGGGCTCGGCGAAGAGTCCGGCCAGCTCCGGAGTGACCCGGAACAGCTTGGCGCCGCACTGGGTGTCGTAGACGGGCAGGCCCAGCGTGACCGACGCCGCGGTGGCGAAGATGCGCCCCAGGTAGTGGCGCACGGGGCTGCGCTCGATGTGCCGGCCCAGCAGGTTGACCCGGGCTCCCAGCACCATGGCGACGTCCGGGTAGCGGTCGAGCACCGCGCGCATCCGGTCCAGCTCCTCCAAGGGTGTGGCGAGATCGGCGTCCCAGTAGCCGACGGCCTCGGCGCCGCCCTCCAGGGCGCTTGCCACGCCCAGGCGCACGGCCTCGGCCTTGCCCTGATTGCCGGGCAGGGCCAGAACCTGGACCCGCTCTTCGAAGCCCTCGCGCACGCTGTCCAGCCGCGCGCGTGTGCCGTCGGAGCTGCCGTCGTCCACCAGCACCAGGCCGACCGATTTGTCGTCGGTCAGGAAGGCGCGCAGCCGGTCCACCGGCAGGCGAGCCGCTTCGTTGTAGCAGGGGACGACCAGGGCCAGGTGGTGCACGGCCGAATGCTATCGAACCGCGCCCCCGACGCCGCTCAGCGGCCCAGCGACGTGGGCGCCCCGGCAGGCGCGAAGCTGGCGTAGGCCACGTATTGGACCGCGCCCGGCTCATCGACCGTAGCCACACCCAGCGCCACCTGGACCTGCTCTGAGGTCCAGCGGTGGGTGCCCACCGCGCGCCACCCGGCTTGGGCCGGCGCCCGCTTGACGCTCCCGGCCGAGGGGAAGCCCGCGGCGCCCGGGTCCGGACGCCCGGCCTGGGCGGAGATGAAGCGCACCAGCTCGCGCCAGTCGGCCTGGGTCTCGTTGCCATAGGTCTCCACCGGCTCCGGCAGCGCCAACAGGGCCACCCTCGCCAGGCGACCCTGCTGGAACTCGGGAAGCAGGACGTAGTCGCGCCCGCCGATGAGCACGTAGCTGGCGTCGCAGGCGGCCAGGCGGCAGCGGTGCCCGGGAAGCAGCGTGCGCAACGCCGCCACCCGCTCGGGAGAATCGCCGAAGCGCAGCGGACCCACGGCGTCCCCTTGCCGGCGCAACGCCGCGACCGTGAGCGGCGGGTTCGCTCTGCGCGCCAGCGCCGTCCCGTAGCGCCACACCTTCCCGCCGCAGCCCATCAGCAGCTCGCTGCGCCCCGCGCGCGCCAGCGTGTTCAGGCCGGCGCAGCCACCGAGATCGACCTCCTCGAAGACGCGCCGGCCTCGGGCGTCGAAAACGCTGAGCACCGAGGGCCCGTCCGGTGCCAGGTGGTCGAGGACCGCGAGCCAGCGCCTTCCGTCGCCGCGCGGATCGAAGGCGACGGCCTCCACACGCCCGCCGTCGTTCCAGGTCGAGAGCGGCAGCGTCGTCACGAGTTTCCCGGCGAGGGTGTAGAGATCCACTCCGTCTGCACGGCGCTGCAGCAGGTACGGCCCACCCGCCCGCCACTGGGCCAGAGCGAAGTAGCGACCGGGCCGGCGCGTGTCGAAGCGCGCCTGCACGCGACCCTCGGCGTCGCGCACCACGAAGGCGCCCTGGCGATTGGTGTGGACGATCTCCGGCCAACGATCGCCGTCGGCATCGGCCAGGGCTACCTGCCAGGGATCCACCTCTTCGCGGGTCCAGACGGTTCGCCCGCGGGAGTCGAGCCTGCGCAGACCATCGCGTCGAGGCAGGCCCACCACCACGTCCAGCGCCCCGTCGTCGTCCAGATCTCCAGCGGCCAGGTCGTGGGCCCGTTCCGGAGCGCGCACCTGAGGCCGGCCGCGCGCGTCGAAGAGCGCCAGGCGGCCCCGGGCGTCGCGGCCCGTGAACGATCCGCCCCCGAGACGTGCGCCGGCCTCGCCTGCGGGCTCGACCTGGCGCGCGGCCGGAAGCCGAGCGTGCAGCACGCGACCCAGGCTCAAGCTGGGCGCGGGCGCAGAAGGCTCCGGCCCGGCGCACGCCAGTGCGAGCGCCAGGAGCGGAACGGCGCTCCGAGCCAGCGGGCGCCGCCAGTCTGTGACTACGGGAAGATCCATCACCCCTCCCGGATGCTGAGTCCGGTATCGGATCTGGACCGGGGGGCCTGTAGCCGCATGAGTCGCGGCGGCTGACGCCTCCTCAGTTCACGCTGAATTGCACGCGGAAGCTCCCTGCCTCCGGAGCCGCCGGAACCACCTGGATCTCTTGCGACTTCGGAGACAACGTCGAGACCTGGATGCTCCCGCTCGAAACGTTCTGGGTGGTCACGTCGCCGTTCTTGGCGCTCACGAGATTGATGTCCACACCCGACGGGCAGGCGCTGCGCACCTCTACGGTGACGGTCGCCCTGCCTCCCGCGGAGCTGTAGACGACCGGCGGCGTCGTGTTGCAGGAGAGCCCACCCTCGCTGACCCCCGCCTGGCACAAGCCCGTCATCCCCAATGCACCGATGTCGCCCATGGTGACGCGGTGGTGAATCCCACCAGTTTGCAGTCGTCCTGGGCCTGTGCGGCCCCTCCGTACGCCATCACTGCCGTGACAACCGCACACGCAACTTCCCTGCGCATCTCACCCATGCGGATGGTACGGGTGCTGGCGGCCGAGCGCCTCCCCGTGGGGAATGCCCGATGTGGCTTGCGCAGCAGCTTCTCGCGCCGCCACTCGCATGATAGGGTGATCCGGTCCCGGAGGGCACCGTGCACCTTTCCCCCTGCACAGCCCGCCCGTTCCGGAACCGTGGCTTCGCGCCCCGGTCGCGATCTCCACCCCATCCTGCGCTCCAACCTCGCTCTCTCCACCGCGACTCGCTGGCCAATGCTCCGCCGCAAGCCCTGCGCTCGGGTCATCGAGCCGATCCCAAACCGCACGAGGCGCCGGAGAGAGGGGCGCGGCGTCCACGACGCCGTCCCACCGGCGCGCAGGAGACCCCATGGCACTGACAATCGTGAACTCCGTCGGGATCCGTCCCGACCGAATGGGCCAGTTTCAGAACGAGGTCGCGCAGCTGGCCGAGGCCGCGACCGACAAGGGAGAGGAGTGGCGCTGGACCGCCCACCGGACGCTCTTCGGCGAGACCCTGGTGATGCACTTCGTGACCCTGACCGAGAGCTTTGCCGGGCTGGAGCCGCTGGGAACCGTGGACGAGCTCTGGACGCGCGTGCTCGGCGAGAAGAAGGGCCAGGAGGGATTCCGCGACGCCAACGAATGCGTGCAGACCGTGCAGCACACGATCTCCACCCTCCGGCCCGAGCTCAGCTACCCGCCCGACGAGATCCAGCCCGGCGCGTATCCGGCCGCTGCCGTGACGTCGGTGCGTGCACGCCCCGGCCGGGCGGAGGCGTGCGAAGAGCTGATCCGCAAGATCGCCGAGGCGATCCCCAAGACGGGCGACGCCGCGCGGATCATCACCAACCAGAGCATCATCGGCGAGCTGAACCTGTACTGGACAGTACGACCGCTGCGCAGCCTGAGCGAGCTGGACGAGCAGCTGCCCGCCCCCGAGCTGCTGAACAAGGCCTTCGGCCCCGCCGAAGGCGGCCTGCTCTGGCGCAGCGGCTCAGAAGCCGTGGAGCAGGCACGCCGCGAGATCAGCGGCTACGTGCCGGAGCTCTCCAACCCGCCGCAGAGCTGACGCGATTCGGGCGGCACGGGCCGCGGCGCCCGTGCCGCCTTCGCGCCCTCCCGAGGCGGCATCCGTCCGCGCGGCCCTACCCTGTGCCGAACCCGGAGTTTCGAGATGCGGATGTTCCATCGGTGCCGCCCCGCCGCGGCGGCGCTTGCGACGACCCTCACCCTGGCCGTCTGCGGCTGCGCGGGGAATCCAGCCGCCCCCCGCTCCTCCCATCGTGGCTGGGACGTCGGCCACAGCCCCACGCAGCCGGGGACCATCAGCGCTCGCGGGATTCCGGAGCACGCGTACAACCGCAAGCTGGCGCAAGACCTGCTCGCCCAGCTCCACGCAGACGGGTACACGCAGTCGTTCTTGATCCAGGCGACGAACAGGACGCTGTCGCTCGAGGAACGCGCGGAAGCGGCCATCGACCGGGGAGCCGACCTCCTGATCTCCGTCCATCACGACTCCGTGCAGCCGCGCTACCTCGAGAAACGACCCGCGTTCGGTCGCAGGGTCGGGTACTCGAAGGGCATCTCCGGCTACTCCCTCT
>CAMYOO010000203.1 GCA_947260035.1 uncultured delta proteobacterium | reverse complement strand
TGCAGGGCGTCGCCGTCGTAGAGCAGCAGCAGGTCCGCCACGTGGGCGTCGGCGACGAACGGGCTCTGGGGATGAGCCAGCGCCAGGATCGCGCGCCCCTCCGCCACGGCGGGCAGCCAGCGCTCGCGCAGCGCCGCGTCGCGGCACTCGCGCAGCAGCGCAGCGCCCACGGCGGTGCCCACGAGCGGCTCGGCCAGAGCGGCTCGGCCGACCTCCTCGAAGATCAGCACGGCGTCGATCTCGTCCATGCCGAGACCGCCGCACTCCTCGGAAACCAGCAGCCCGGGCACGCCGATCTCCGCAAGCCGAGACCAGAAAGCCGGGTCGCGGCCGGTATCGGTCTCCCAACCCGAGCGCACCCACTCGGGCGTGCACTCGCCGTCCAGGAAGTCCCGGACGGTCTGCTGAAGCAGCTGCTGGTCCTCGCTGAAGCCGAAGTCCATGCTACTTCCTCGGCAGGCCGAGAATGCGCTCGGCGATGATGTTGCGTTGGATCTGGTTGGTGCCCGCGTAGATGGGGCCCGACAGCGCGAAGATGTAGCCGTCGAGCCAGCTTCCCACGTCGCCCGCCGCCGGGGCCGCCGGCTGCAGCTCGGCGCGCGGTCCCAGCAGCTCCAGCGCCAGCTCGTGCATGCGCACGTCCAGCTCGGACCAGAAGATCTTGTTGAGGCTGGCCTCCGCGCCGATCTTCCCGCCCGCCAGCAGGCGCGACACCGTCTGGTAGGTGTTCAGGCAGTACGCCTCGGCGTCCATCCAGCAGCGCGCCACGCGCTCGCGCATGCCCGGTGCGATGGGCGCGCCGGCGCGCAGCGTCTCGCGGTACAGCTCCACCAGCCGCGCGGCCGTGCTCTGGAAGCGGGCCGGGCTGCGCAGCATCAGCCCGCGCTCGAAGCCGGCCGTAGCCATGGCCACGTTCCAGCCCTCGCCCTCGGGCCCCAGCAGGTGCTCGAGGGAGACGCGGGCGTCGTCGAAGAACACCTCGGCGAAGGCGGGCTTGCCGTTGATCTTCTCGATGGGCCGGACCGTGACGCCGGGCGCATCCAGGGGCACCAGCACGAAGGACAGCCCGCGGTGCCGCGCGGACTCCGCGTCGGTTCGGAACAGGCCGAAGAGCCAGTGGGCGTAGGCGCCGCGCGAGGCCCAGGTCTTCTGGCCGTTGATCACGAAGTGGTCGCCGTCGCGGATCGCAGTGGCCTGGATGTTGGCCATGTCGCTGCCGGCGTTGGGCTCCGACCAGCCCTGCGCCCAGACCTCTTCGCTGGAGGCCATGGCGGGGAGGAAACGCGCCTTCTGCTCCGGCGTCCCGTACTCCATGATCGTCGGACCCAGCAGGAAGATGCCGTTCTGGTTCACCCGCGCCGGCGCGCCCGCCCGGTAGTACTCCTCTTCGAAGACCAGCCACTCCAGCAGATCGGCGCCGCGGCCGCCGTACTCCACGGGCCAGGGCACCATGGAGAAGCCGCCGGCGTTCAGCTCGCGCTCCCAGACGCGGTGCTCCTCGAAGCCCTCGCGGGTGTCGAAGGAGCGCAGCGGCTCCTTGGGCACGTGGGCTTCGAGCCACTCGCGCGCTTCCTTGCGGAAGGCCTGCTGCTCGGGGGTGAAGCGCAGATCCACTTCAGGCTCCGTCGTTGCGGCCGTCGTCAGGCGGGGCGTCGGGGTCGAACTTCGCGTCGCGCTTCTCCACAAAGGCGTCACGCGCCTCCTGGGAGTCGGGCGAGGTGTAGAGCTCCAGGGTGAAGCCCTGTTCGAAGCGGTAGCTGCGCTTCACGTCCAGGGTCTCGATCCCGTTGAGCGACTGCTTGGCTAGGCGCAGGGCCTTGCCGCTCTTGGCGGCGATGGTGCGCGCCAGGTCCATCGTCAGGTCGCGCAGCTTCTCGCGGGCCACCACCGAGTCCAGCGCGCCCAGGCGGTAGGCCTCGCCGGACGTGATCGATTCGCCCGTGTAGAGCATGCGCCGCGTCTTGGCCATGCCGAACATGCGCAGCAGGTGGGTCGAGGCGCCCAATGCGCCGCGGTCGATCTCGGGCAGGCCGAAGGTGGCGTCCTCCGAGGCCAGCACGATGTCGCTGGAGCCCGCGATGCCGATGCCGCCGCCCAGGCAGTAGCCGTGCACGGCGGAGATCACCGGCACCGGGCAGTCGTAGATGGCGGCGAAGGTGTCGTAGCAGCCGCGGTTCACCTCGGTGATCAGGCTGCCGTCGACGGCAAGCTCCTTGATGTCCACACCCGCCTGGAAGCCGCGCCCTTCGGCGCGGATCACGATGCAGTTGATGTCGTCTCGCCGACCGAGCTCTTGGATGCGTTCGGCGAACAGGTGCCAACCGGCGCTGTTCAGCGCGTTGACCGGCGGGTTGTCGATCACGAACTCGGCGATGCGCTCGCGGACGTCGATCTGGAACGGCATCGGACCTCCTACCCCGGCTTAGCGGGCCCCGTTGGCCAGGTTCTTGAGCGTGGTCTCCGCTTCCTCGACGATGCGGGCCACCAGCTCGGCGCAGCTGGGGCGATCGTCGATCACGCCGGTCACCGTGCCGCTGGGCAGGTAGCCGCCGGCGGGATCCCCGTCCTGCATGGCGCGTCGCGCGAGGATGGGCGCGTTGGCGGCCATCAACATCTGTGAGCGGCTCATGCGCTCGTGGCGCCGCATGGCCAGGCCCGAGCGCAGCAGGTCCGGGATGGAAGCGCCCGTAGCCCGGCGCAGCTCCATGGCGTTGCGGAAGGAGAGCCACAGACGCGCCAGCGGACCCTTGCGCTCCAGCTCGTCGATCAGCTCGTTGCGGATCATGCGCTGGGGCATCCCGTCGAGCACCGTGCTGACGATCACGTCGTCCACGCCCGCGGCCACGAAGCGCTGCGCGGTGGCGTCGGGCACCGGGCTCTCGCGGGTCAGCACGAAGCGCGTGCCCATGGCCACGCCCTTGGCGCCCAGGGCCAGGGCCGCCACCAGCCCACGCCCGTCGCGGAACCCGCCCGCCGCCAGGATCGGGACGCGAACCGCGTCCGCGCACTGGGAGACCAGCAGCGAGGTGGGCACGCTGCCCGTATGGCCGCCGCCCTCGGCGCCCTGCACGATGATGGCGTCGGCGCCCAGCTTCTCCGCCTTGACGGCGTGCTTGGCGGCGCCGCAGGTGGGCATGCACACCACGCCGGCGGCCTTGAGGCGCTGGATCAGGCCCGGGTCCGGCGCGCGGTTGTAGCCGGCGGCGCGCACGCCTTCGGCGATGATGGCCTCACTGATCACGTCGGCGCCGGGTGCGTCCATCAGGAAGTTGACGCCGAAGGGCCGGTCCGTGAGCCGCTTCGTCATCTCGATGGCCGGGCCAACCTGGTCGGGCGGGATCGTCGCCGCCGCCAGGAAGCCGAAGGCGCCGGCGTTGCTGGCCGCCGCGGTCAGCTCGGGGGTGGCCACCCAGCCCATCCCCGTCTGGACGATGGGGTAGCGCGAGCCCAGGAGATCGCAGAGCGGCGTGTGGAGGGGGGAGGTCACGACGGCGCTCAGCCGGGGACTTCGCGGTCGCGCGCGCCGCCCGGATCCAGGACCTCGCGGATCAGCCGCAGCTCCTCGGCGTCGGGCGTGCGCGTGGTGGGCGTAGCGTCGGGGATCGTCAGCTCGAAGCCGGTCTGCTCCACCACCTCGTCGACGGAGACGCCCGGGTGGAGCGATGCCAGACGCATGCGCTGATCCGGCGTGTCGAAGTCGAAGACGCCCAGGTTGGAGACCACGCAGCGGATCTCGTGGAAGCGCGCCGCCGAGCCCAGCTGGCGCGCGCGGTCGTAGCCGACGCCCGAGACCACATCCACCTGCTCCACGAAGACGCGCGTGCTGTGGTTGGGGACCCAGTAGCTGGTGGGGTGGCTGATTGTGTTGCCCGGCGCCCCGCGCATGCCCAGGAGCTGGGCTTTGGGCTTGGCGTGGGGCCCGATGCAGGCGAAGTTGTGATTGCCGTAGCGGTCGATCTGGGTGGCGGTCATCACCACGTGGCGGCGCCCGTTCCAGAGCAGGTCGAAGACGCGCCGGAAGGGCATCCAGCCCTCGACCACCGGATCCTGGGCGGCATCGCCCGTCAGCGGCGCCACGTCGTCGCGCAGGTAGGCGACCCCGTCGGTCATCAGCAGGTCCGGCTCGAAGGTGCTCCGCGCCAGGCGCGCGCCCAGGGTGGGGATGGCGCCGAAGGCGCTGGCCAGCCGCTCGCCGTCGCCCCGGAAGGCGTCGGCGACGGCCGTCGTGCAGACCTCGGCGCGGGTGGCGTCGCTCATGCTTCGCGCACCCGCTTCTGGTACTCGTCCTCGTCGACGGTGTCGATGTACTTCGCGTAGAAGCGGTCCCAGTGGTCCGGGTCCTTGGCGGTCTTGGCGTACTCGCGTTGGAAAGCTTCGTCGCGGCCGTAGTCCGGAGGGCACTCGGTGAAGTGGGCGCCGAGCGGCGCCTCGATCACTCCGTCCACCTGGCTGCGGTTGAGCAGCAGCGTCTGGGGGACGCCGCCCTTGACCAGGTCGCCGGTCTCGACGATGCGCTCGCACGTCACGAAGCGCCGCTTGGCCGCGCCGCAAAACAGGTCGTCGAAGTAGGGGTCTGGGCCCAGGTACTGGGCGTTGCCCCGCACGTCCGCGCGGTTCAGGTGGACGAAGGCGGCGTCCAGCTCGATGGCGGGCATGGCCACCAGCTCTTCGCCGTCCGCGTACGGGGAGTGCACCGGCTTGATCCAGCGCTCGTTGATCGCCAGTACGTCGGAGCCCAGCCCCGCGCGGGTGGGCAGGAAGGGCAGGCGCAGCGTCGCCGCGTAGAGCCCCCACTGCAGCATGCCCTCGTCCAGCTCCACGGCCTCCACACTGCCGGCCTGGCGCACGGCGCGGAAGTGCGGCTCCAGGGGGATCGAGTCCAGGGACACGAAGCCGTAGATGATGCGGCTGACCTTGCCCGTCTTGCAGAGCAGACCGGCATCGGGACCGCCGTAGGTGACCAGGGTCAGGTCCCGGAGGTCCGAGCGCAGGATCTCCCGCACCACCGACATGGGCTTGCGGCGCGAGCCCCAGCCCCCGATGCCGATGGTCATGCCGTCGCGGAGCTCGGCGACCGCCTCGCGCTCTGTGGTGCGCTTATCCAAGGGCCGAATACAATAACGATACGTATCGTTTCTGTAAACCCCCGCGGGGAAACTGCATTGAGGGACGTTCCTGCATAACTGCACGGAGTGCCAGACCTACCCCCTAGGACTGACCCCGAATGCAGTTATGCAGGAACGTCCCTGAACGCAGGAGTGGTACTGGGTGCAGGTTAGTGGGGGAGGGCGAAGGCGATGAGGGTGTCGCCGGGGGTGGACCAGCCGTGGCCGCCGGAGGCGATTACGACGAACTGGCGGCCCTGCTCGTCCAGGCGGTAGGTGAGGGGGGTTGCGTTGGCGGTGTAGGGCAGGCGGGTGCTCCAGAGCACTTCGCCGTTCTCCACGTCGAAGGCGCGGAAGGTCTTCTCGGTGGTGGCGCCGATGAAGAGCAGGCCGCCGGCGGTGACGATGGACCCGCCCAGGTTGGGTGCGCCCACGTCTCCCTGGAGCCACCAGATCGGCCACGGCGCCTGGTCGCGGCTGCTGCCCAGGGGCACCTCCCACAGGATCTTTCCGGCGGTCAGGTCCAGCGCGGTCAGGGTTCCCCAGGGCGGTGCGTTGCACGGCGCCCCCAGCGGCGAGAGCAGCGGACCGCGGACCACCGCATACGGCGTTCCGTTCATCGGGTACATGTCGTTGGGGTAGGCGACCGTCTTCTCGGGCAGCGCATCGTATTCTTCGCGCGAGATCAGCTTCGCCACCAGCGGTATCCGCATCTGGTTCACGTAGGCGAGGTTCCGCTGCGGATCGAGGGAGATGCCGCCCCAGTTGGGGCCGCCCGCCGGACCGGGCCAGATCACGCTGCCCTCGAGGGAGGGCGGCGTGTAGATGCCCTCGGAACGCAGCTCCGCGATGCGCTCGCGGCACTTGCCCCGGTCCCAAGGCGTGAAGCCGAAAGCGTCGTCGGGGGTGAGCGTGAGCGGGTGCAGCGGCGGCAGGTGGGTGGGGAAGGGCTGCGTCGGCGATAGGGTCTCGCCCGGCACGCCGCCCTGGGGCACCGGCCGCTCTTCGATCGGGAACAGGGGTCGACCGTTCAGCCGGTTCAGCAGGAAGAAGAGGCCCATCTTGGTGGGCTGGACCAGTGCGGGGACGATCCGCCCGTCGGGATGCCGGAAGTCCAGCAAGGTGGGCTGGGCCGGAACGTCGTAGTCCCACAGGTCGTGGTGCACCGTCTGGAAGTGCCACGCCACCGTGCCCGTGCGCGCATCCAGGGCCACGGTGGCGCTGGAGTAGTGATCGAGCCCCTGACGCTGGCCCCCGAAGTGATCCGGCGAGGCGTTGCCGGTGGGCACGAAAACCAGGCCGCGCTCGGGATCCGCCGAGAGCGGGGCCCACACGTTGGGCGTGCCGGCGGTGAACTCGCCCTCGGCCGTTG